>NZ_JPHT01000110.1:0-1346 GCF_000733325.1 Frankia sp. Allo2 | reverse complement strand
ACGCCACACCCTGCGACTCGGCCCACTCCTTGAGGTTCACATGACCATCATAGCTCACTATAGAGCGCCAATGACTACTGGACGAGCGACAGTTGACACCCTCGCGTTTGNCGGACAGGATCTTGACTGCGCCCTGTACCGGCCGGCGCTGGTGGACCTTCACGTGCCCGACACCCTGGAACCGCACAAACGTCCGGGCCGGGTTGTCAGGCTGGGAGTCCCAACGGCAGCCGTCGTTGTCGACAGGCCACGTCACGGTGTCGAAGTGCCCGGCGCCCTTGAAGCGCGGGTAGCCGGGCGTCTCGCCAGCCTTCACATGGCGGAAGAACGCGGCGAACGACAGGTTGAGGCGTCGCAGGGTGGCCTACTGGGAGGAGAACGACCATCGGGCCTGAGGTGGGTCGTACGCCCGGATGTCCTTCAGCTGGGCCGACTTGGTCCCCGTACTCGACCCTGGTCTTCGACGGGTGCGCGTAGGCGCCCCGACGCTCCCGCAACGCCGCGTTGTAGAGCGCGCGGTGGTCGTTCAGCATCACGGTCAACGACGCGACCTGATGCGCCGTCGGGCGCAGCAGGAACTTGTACGTCCGCCTCACCGCGCCGCCGCCTTGCGCCACGGGCGTTCGTTCTGCGTCTCGATGTACCGGGTCACCGTCCCGGCTGACACCGCGCCGACGGTCGCCACGAAGTACGACCGGGACCACAGGGTGGGCAGCCGGGATCTGAGATGCGGGAACTCGGCGCGCAGCACGTGGGACGTGAAGCCCTTCAACTGGTTCGCAACGTACGACGGGGAGTGCTTCGGGTGAGCCTTGACGAACAGGTGCACGTGGTCCGGCTCGACCTCCAGCGCGATGACCGGCCAGTCATGCTCGGCGCACTTCTCGCGCAGCAGCGCGTCAAGCCGCTCGCGCACCCCGCCGGTGAGCACGGGACGGCGATACTTGGGGCACCACACGACGTGGTAGCCGAGGTCGTAGACCCCGCCCGCGCCCGCCGTCACCTGCCGTCCCATGCCACCGACTATACCAGCGTGGCATGTCTAGTCACTTGCGGTCCGTAGCGGATTCCCCTGTCGCCTGAAGGCGACAATCCCCTCCGGACAACTCGATGGGCGGACCCGGCGAGTCTTCGGTGGATGATCTGGGCCTACATCAGGGCTGGCGGCGCGGCGGAGACGTCCCGTCCCCGNGGGGGCCTACCCGCCGAGGTGTGGGCGCTCGACTGGCACCGGCTGTGGATTATCGCCTGGTATCTCGACCAGGCGGCCGTGTGGATGCCGGAGCCGGACCGGGATGCCTTCGTGGCCTCGGTGGTGCGCCCCTGGACCCTCTGCCGCCCTGGGA
>NZ_JPHT01000109.1:0-1471 GCF_000733325.1 Frankia sp. Allo2 | reverse complement strand
GAGCCTCATCCGCAGCAGACAGGCCAGCCCTCGGGTCAGCACCACGCGATGGCGTTCGCCGCAGGGCCTGTCGGGCTCGGGAATGGCGGCTGACCAGGTCGCCCACCTGGGACCGAGCATCGCCTCGGCATGCTCCCACCGGTCCTGCCAGCCGCCGGGCACCCGGCCCAGCCAGTCCAGCAGCAGCTCGACACCGGCAACCGACCGCTGCGCCTGCTGCCGCTTCGCGTTCCACCACGACAAGGTCGGCACAGCCGCGAGCACGTCGTCCAACGACGCCGTATCCCACGGGCCGACCGGCCGCGCGGCCGGCTCCCAGCCCGACGCCCCTGGGCCGATGGCCTGCTTGGTGGCTGGGGCCGCGACCGCGGTAGGCATCACCTCGGGTTCCCGAACAGGACCGCGAGGTCAGCGGGGTCGTAGCCGAGGGCCGCCGGCGCTGGGGGCGCGGGGCGAGGTCTTTCCCGCGCAGCCAAATGCTCCCGGACCCGAGCGAAGACCTCCTCGTCGTCCTGCTCCAGGTAGAGCTGGGTCGTCGACAGGTGGGCGTGGCCGAGGATCGTCTGCGCGTCGCGCAGCGACAGCCGGCCGTCGCGCACCATCCGAATCGCACAGGTGTGCCTCAAATCGTGCATCGTCCAGTTCGCGCCCAACCGGCGGTTCGCCCGACGGAAGACCGCCCGCAGCGCCTCGTAGTTCAACGGCTCGTGGACCCCGCCGCGCCGATAGACCGTCCGCCAGACCGGATCACCCGCGCCCAGCACACCGCCGCCGACGTCGGCCAGGTAGAGACGCAGCCAGACGAACGCCTCCGGGCTCGCCGGCAGCCACTGCTCGGCCCGCGTCCCCTTGCGGACCACCCGCACCAGCTGGCCACCCCAGTCCAGGTCCGCGCCGCGCATGCCGAGCAGCTCGGCCGCGCGGGCACCGGTGGACACGCCCAGCGCCAGGATCGCCCGGTCCCGGTTACGGCCCATCGCCGCAAACAGCGCGTCCCACCGCTCGTCCGGCATCGCCCTCGGCTTCCGCTTCGGCAGCCGAGGGTTATAACGCAGCCGCCCCTCCGGACGGAATGCCTCCAGCGGGTTGTGGTGCGCGTGCGCCCGGCCCCGGCCCGCCCGAGCAAGCACAACCGGATTCACCAGCGGCCCCTCACCACGCTCCAGCCAGAACTCATAGAAGGTCCGCAGCACGGCGTTGCTGTGCCGCACCGTCGCCGGCCCGTAGCCGTCCCCGAGGTGGCGCTTACGGGTCACCGGGTTGACCTGCCCCACGGTCGCCCGCGACCCGACCCGCGCCGCCGCGACCGGCTTGGTCGCCTGCCCGAGCCACAGCACGAAGTCCCGGACCTCCGCCGGACTCACCCGGTCCCAGGCCACTCCAACCGCGACCAGAAACCGCCACCACCGCAGCAACGCCAGCGCATAGCTGCGCACCGAGTTCGCCGACCGGCCCTGCGCGACGAAGTCCC
>NZ_JPHT01000108.1:0-1575 GCF_000733325.1 Frankia sp. Allo2 | reverse complement strand
AAGCGTGCAGAACGCCCACTCAGGTCAGGATTCCTGAGCCAAGATCTTGACGCGGGACACCTACAGTCCCGGGCAGCTTCAGGATGTTCCTGGCTGGTGTAGCCAGCGGGGCGGGTGGTGCGGGAGGCGGTGTAGCGGGCGCGGTGTTGCTGGTTGGTGACGTTGGTCAGGCCGAAGGCGGTGCGGTAGATGAGTTGACGCTCGTTCCGACCACGGCCGGCCCAGCGGCCCCGCCGCCGGGCGCAAGGCGCGCCGCCATCTCCATGTTCGGTTTCATCCTTTCTGATCGGGTCTGCAAGCCAGCGACAGACCCCCGCCTTTCAGGATCTGCATTAGTCGGGCAGCTGCGTGGGTGAGGGGGATGACTTCCTGCTCGATCCGGCGGAATGGGGTGGGGCCCGCAGTCGCGATGGTGTTGTACGCGGTGGCCTCGGCTTCGGTCAGGTGTGGCAGGGTCGTCGGTGATGGCTGGATGGGACGACCCGCCTTGTCGTGGTTAATACCGTGCTGAGCGTAGTGGTGCAGGTCTGTGGCGCCCATGAGGATGGAGGTGACGTGCTTCGCTGGTGCGCCGTCTGGTGCGGGCTCGGCTAGCGCAGCGCGAAACTGGTCGAGGATCGTGTACCCGTCCGCGTCGATGTCGCCCCAGTAGACGATGTGGTCCGCGGTGCGGATCCAGGGAACGTTTGCTAGCAGGGTGGCTGCGGCTTTGCCGCCGCCCTCGACCACTATTGTGTCCCTGACTGGCGGGAACCAGAGGCGGGAGTCGCGGTTCTCGACGACGAGGACCACGCGTGGCTGGTAGGCGATGTCATGTACGTCACCGGTGGTCCAGGCGTCGTGCCTGCGGCGGCCCGATGCGGCGTGGTCGGGATCGACATATGTCAGGTGCATGACGGTCAGCCGGGGTCTGACTTCGTGTCGGACATCGCGGCCCGCGACATCGCGCAGCAGCGCGCCGTGGGTGTCAAGCCATTTGGTGTGCATACCGGGGACCGGGAGTTGCCGCAGAGTCCAGTTGCCAGCGTTGGGGTGCTGGTGTAGCCAGGTCACGGCACTGAGTAGTACCTCCACGTCGATGGCCTGGAGGCGGTAGACGGCCCGAAGGGTGGCAGGGGTGATGATCGCGTTGGCGGACCGTAGCGCCGATGCGAGCACGCGGGCACGGTTGATGTCCACGGTCGGTGGTGCAATGCCGGTTCGGGTGTCGGCGATGGTACGTATTCGGAAATCCCGTTGGGGCATGATCGTGGGCGGCGTGACCGTGGGGCACTCCGCTGGGGTCTCGGGGGTCGGGGTCAGCCGGGAGGCTGTTGCCAGGTGGTGAGGTCCTCGGGGCTGGCGGCCCAGGGCAGGAACCGGTCGAGGTCGGCGCCGGTCGGCGGCTTGCCGCCGGCCCGGCCGCAGGCGTCGAGGTAGTTCTCCAGGTAGGTCAGCAGGTTCAGGTTGTGCATCGCGGCGGTCGCGGTGACCGTGAAGATCGTGGCGGCGTGGCGGGCGGTGTCCTCGGTGCGGGAGCCGCCGGCGTTGCGCCGGGTCACGACCGGGCCCCTGATCGCCCTTTCCGCCGGGTTG
>NZ_JPHT01000107.1:0-1588 GCF_000733325.1 Frankia sp. Allo2 | reverse complement strand
AGGCAATCCGACACCACGCGCGGCGCCCCGAACGACCACTAGAGACGATCAAGAGCCTTGCTTGCTAACCGACAACTTTGCCGGGGCCCTGGGTGGGGACCGCCCTTACGGGCGGCCCCCGCACAGATCCCAGCGAGCGGAACTACCGCGCTGGGCTCCTGCCTTGGGTAGTGGCGTCAAAGCTGCGCAACCACTGCCCCTGATCGGGGATGGGCTGGTGACGGCGCCGCTTCGCCTCGGTGTTGATCTCCCGGAGATTCGCCGCCATACGCCGCTTGTCCGTGACACGCCTCACCCAGAAGAAGCCCTTCTTCCCCGTCGCACACAGGTGCGTGAAGCCCAGGAAGCTGAACGTCTCGGGCTTGCCCTCCCCACGGCGCGACCGGTTCACGGCGGCGAACCACCCGAACTCGATCAACCGGGTCTTGTCAGGGTGCAACTCCAAGCCGAACTTCGCGAACCTCTCACGGAGATCAGCAAGGAACCGCCGCGCGTCGTCCTCGGCCTGAAACCCGACGATCGCGTCATCGGCAAAACGTACGACTATGACATCTCCGTGCGCATTGTGATTCCGCCACCACTGCGCCNACAGGTCGAAGACGTGGTGCAGGTACACGTTAGCGAGCAACGGCGACGCCGAAGCCCCCTGCGGTGATCCGACCGTCGTCTCCGCCCACTCGCCGTTTTCTACCACNCCCGCACGCAACCACTTCTCGATGAGGCGCAGGAGCCGTTTGTCCGCGATCCGGTACTCAAGGAACCTGACGAGCCACTGATGGTTGAGGCTCGAAAAGAACTCCTTAATATCAAGATCAAGAACCCAGTTCACCCTCTTCCGCTGGATACCGACCGCGAGCGCGTCGAGCGCCATGTGCTGGCTACGCCCGGGCCGGAACCCGTACGAGAAGTTGACGAAGTCCTCCTCGAAGACCGCGTTGAGCACCTCGACGACGGCCCGCTGGACTATCTTGTCTTCCAGCGTGGCAATGCCGAGCGGCCGCCGCCGCCCGTCCGCCTTCGCGATGTACACCCTCCGCGAGGGACTCGCCCGGTAGCGCCCCGAGTGGATCCGGTCGTGCAGGCCGACCAGGTTGCACTGGAGGTCCTGCTCGTACTCCTCCCACGTCACCCCATCCACGCCCGGCGCGGCCTTCGGGCGAACCGCCCGGAACGCCGCCTCCAGGCGAGCCAGATCAACATGGTGGAGCAGCGCGGTGAACCGCATCTTCCTGTCCCGCCGTGCGGCTTGGCGCACACGGACCAACGGGTTTGACACGCCTGACCCGGCTCTGCGTCCGGAACGTGTTTCGCTGGCCGTGTTCCCCTTGGCCACGCCCTTTCCTCCCCCGCCTCCGCAACCACTCTCGCGGCTCTGTTCGGCTGGTTCACAGGTACTATGGGCGTGTCTGACCTCCCGCACCCGTGCATCCCAGGATTACCGCCTTGGCGTTCCCTGGACGGCCCGCCGGCCATCACACCGACGGGCGGGTACGGGCAGGGTGACCCGCAAAGTCTGTTTGTGCAGGTAGACGGTGTGAGACGGGGTGCGGGGGGCTGGGGCCGGTGGTGGTGTGAGGATCCGGGCCCG
>NZ_JPHT01000106.1:0-1690 GCF_000733325.1 Frankia sp. Allo2 | reverse complement strand
ACCGCGGTGGAGGAGGTGTTGTGTGGTTTGTTTGCGGAGGTGTTGCGGTTGGAGCGGGTCGGGGTCGAGGACAGTTTCTTCGATCTTGGTGGTGACTCTCTGCTCGCGATGCGGCTGATTGCCCGGGTGCGGGGGGCGCTCGGGGCTGAGGTCAGCATCCACGACCTGTTCACGGCGCAGACCCCGGCCGGTGTCGCCAGGCTGGTCGGCGGCGACGGTACCGCTCGTACCGCCCTGGTGGCGGGCCGGCGGCCCGCGGTGCTGCCGCTGTCGTTCGGCCAGGCGCGGATGTGGTTCCTGAACCGGTTGCAGGAGGGCAGCGCGGTCTACAACATGCCGATGGCGCTGCGGCTGCGCGGTGACCTGGACCGGGCGGCGTTGCGCGCGGCGTTGGCCGACGTCGCGACTCGGCACGAGAGCCTGCGGACGGTGTTCCCCGACTCGGATGGGCTGCCCTTCCAGCAGATCCTGGCGGGCGGCCCCGAGCTCGTGGTGCAGGACACCGATGAGCGGGAACTACCCGGCCTGCTGGCGGCCGAGGCGAGTCGTCCGTTCGACGTGCGCCACGAGCTGCCATGGCGGGCGTCCTTGTTCGCGCTGTCCCCGCAGGAGCACATGCTGCTCCTGGTGATGCACCACATCGCGGCCGACGGCTGGTCGATGGGGGTGCTGACCCGCGACCTGTCGGCGGCCTATGCGGCGCGACTGTCCGGTCAGGAACCGTCGTGGGCGCCCTTGCCGGTGCAGTACGCCGACTTCGCGGTCTGGCAGCGCGAAGTGCTCGGCAGTGAGGACGACCCGGACAGCCTGATCAGCAGGCAACTGGCGTACTGGCGGTCGACCCTGGCTGAGCTTCCTGCCGAGCTGACCCTGCCGGTCGACCGCCAGCGCCCGCCCGTGGCCTCCTTCGCCGGCGGCTCGGTGCCGCTGCGGCTCGGCCCGCAGGTGCACGCGCGGCTCACCGGGCTGGCCCAGGACGAGCGGGCCACGCTGTTCATGGTGATGCAGGCGGCGATTGCGGTACTGCTGTCAGGGCTCGGCGCGGGCACCGACATCGCGCTGGGCACCCCGGTGGCCGGTCGCGGCGACGCCGCCGTGGACGATCTGATCGGGTTCTTCGTCAACACGCTGGTGCTGCGCACCGACCTCGGCGGCGACCCGTCCTTTGCCGAGCTGCTCGGCCGGGTGCGGGAGATGAACCTGGCGGCGTACGCCCATCAGGACGTGCCGTTCGAGCGGCTGGTGGAGGAGCTGCAACCGGCCCGCTCGCTGTCCCGGCACCCGCTGTTCCAGGTGATGCTGACCTTCCAGAACACCCACCAGGACGGGGGTTGGGAGCTGCCCGGCCTGTCGGTACGGCCGGAGCGCTCTGGCTCGGACGTGGCCAAGTTCGACCTGTCGTTCAGCCTGGCCGAGAACCGCACTCCCGACGGGGAGCTCGCCGGGATCAGCGGGGCGGTCGGCTACTCGGCCGACCTGTTCGACCAGCGGACGGCCGAGGAGACGGCGAACCGGCTGGTGCGGGTGCTGGAGGCGGTGGCTGCCGATCCCACGCTCCGGGTCAGCCAGGTGCCGCTCCTCGACGAGACCGAGCGGGCCCGGGTGGTGGATGGGTGGAATGAGACGGGGGTGGTGGTGCCGGAGGTGACGTTGTCGGAGTTGTTTGAGGCGCAGGTGCGGCGGAGTCCGG
>NZ_JPHT01000105.1:0-1809 GCF_000733325.1 Frankia sp. Allo2 | reverse complement strand
GCGAACTCGACGGCGATTTCGTCGTGGGACATGCCGGCCGCGCGCATCCGCGCCCGCAGCTCGTCCTGTTCCGCCCGCCGGCTGGACCTACTCACTCCAACGCCCCGCTATCTTCTCCACCAGTGTGTCGGCGGCTTTGAACGTACGAAAAGGATTCGTGCACGCCGCGGCGAATCGCCGTCACAGCCTACCTCCTTTCGCGGCGTTGAACGAATACCCGGTTCTATTTTATCGTGCGCCATGCGCTGACGCGATTTCCTGAATGCGCCTGGCGAGCTCGATGTCGTGTTCGGCGACGTAGCCGCCGATGTCGCTGGAGCTGATCGACACATGCACGGTCTTGTATCCGAGTGTCGCGTCGGAGTGGTGGCCGAACTCGTCCTGGATCGCGGCGATGTGCACGATGAACGCGGCGCCCTGGATGTGGGGTATCGAGTAGAGCCGTTCGATCCGCCGGCCGTCGGTCGTCCATCCGTCCAGGGTCTTGAGGTGTTCGTCGATCATGTCTCGGGTCAGCGCCTCAGCCATGCTCTCTCCCGGTCTCGTCGGTGGTGAAGGGTGTGAGCACGTCGGCGAGCTCCTGGCCGAGGGGGTGCGCGCGCCACGGAGCCATCGCCGCCGCGACCGCGGCCAGTTCTCGCCGGGCCCGCGCGGAGCCGGTCTCCACCGCGAGCGCGCTGGCCTGGCGCGTGAGGTCTACCGCCCGCTCTGGTTCTCCCTGCCGCGCGGCGGCGACCGCGTGGCGCGCTGACCAGACCCCGACGTCCCGGCGGGCAGAGGCCGGGGCAGCGGGGATGATCTGCTGCCAGAGGCGGTCAGCGTCGTCGGCGAGACCCAGCCGTCCATAGCAGGTTGCACGCTGCACTTCGACGTAGCCGTCGGTGCGGCGGCAGGCCGTGCCGTATTCCTCGACCTCGACGTGCTCCACGAGCCGGCCGGCCTGATCGAGGAGGAGATCAACCTGGCGACGGTCACCGCGCAGCGACGCGCCGTGTGCCTGCTGCTGCAAGGCGAACACCTGGACTTCGGGTGCCAGCTGCCGGGCGTCACCCAGCGCGGCCTGGCACAGGTCGATCACGGCCGCCGCGTTTCCCAGGTCGGTGAAGGCCATCGCCCGATCGACCAGCGCGCAGGCGACGGCGTCGCGTTCCCCGCAGCGGTGGGCCAGTTCCAAGGCCGCGTCGTGGCAGCGCATCGCGGCGACCGCGTCTCCCGCGTCGAGCCACAGCCAGGCCGCGAACGCGGCGAACGAGGAGCCGACCTTCGCCAGGCCCCGGCGGGTCGACCCGTCCGCGGCATCCAGCAGTTGCGTGATGACCTCGTATTGGGAGGCGACCGTGCCGATCAGGGCGCCGGCGCCGAGCAGCATGTCCGCGTGGTAGTGGCCCTGGAGCTGGCCGTCGAAGTAGGAGATGAGCGCCGGGTCGACGTGGCGGGCGCGGCCGGCGCCGGCCAGACCCGCCACTACTGCTGATCCCGCGAGAAGAGTGAACCCGCGGCGGCCGAGAGCGTCCACCCACTCCATGCTTCCAGCAGGCCCGTCGAGACGCAGCCCCCTGGCCGCACCATGACCGCGTCCCGACTGGACGCACGGGGCCGTGGGGCTGAAACACGGGGCCGCGGGCAGTGCAAGGTTCACCGGTGATCCCGTCGGCGGCGTTGGCCGAGCGTCCTGGCGTGTGGTGGTGATGACCAGCATGTCTGCTGGGGGCATGTGTTCGCGGTCGTCGAGGTCGATGAGGTTGTGGATGTTGGTGCCGTAGACCTCGGCGAGCAGCGCGAGGAGCTGGGGGGTGGGCCGGCGGCGGT
>NZ_JPHT01000104.1:0-1826 GCF_000733325.1 Frankia sp. Allo2 | reverse complement strand
CGAGCCCTAACCCCACCCACAAGCCGAAAACCACCCGACCGGCAACACCGGCCGGGCCTTCGGCCCGCCCACCCACGCCATCACCGAACTCTTACGAACAATGAAGTGCCTGGGCGTCACTCGCATCTGGAACCGGGCTAGCCAATGGGTAGAATGTGGGCGCGTAACGAGCGACGGCCCAGAATGCGAGGACGGTTGCGGCGGCGGCCAGGAACAATCGCCCTTGCCAACTGCGGAGCACACCTTGAACGGTATATACCCTGGACGGCCCGAAGTCTTTCAAGGTGCGATCAGACGCAATTTCAGCTGGCGACAGCAGAGGCTCGCTTTGTTCGGCACCGGTTTGCGGTTGGCTATCGGCCGCTTCCCCAACTTTTTCCCCGGTGATGTCTTGCCCCCGCGAAAGAGACTCCTTCTTNACCTGCACCAGGGAGCCTGAAGGTAGATGCAGGGCTTCCTCGTAGAGCTGAAGCGTCTTATCGGTCGCCATCGTATTACCGAGTTCATTCGGCGACAGCGTGCTGTGGTGCCTCCCTATTTTGTCCCCCATATAGCGCAATGAAAAACCGCGCCCCTCGCGGGCCTGTCGCATCGCGGCGCCGACGCGCTGAGCCGGTGTGAGGACGGGCGACCGCCCCGGCTCATTGGCGGCAGGCACGGCCAGGCCGCCCGTGCGCGGAGCCGCGAACGGGACTGCCTCCTCCTCATCGCTTGGTGGCAACCGACGACCCTCCCCCATGTCAGCACCTCAGTATCCCGGAGAGACGCGGCCTGCTGCTTGACGGGAGTGAGGTGGTTGGTTGGCCGGGTGGTTGGCAGGCGAGCCAACCAGCTCTGAAACGGTTGGTGGTTGGTTGACGCCCACAACCAGGGGGTTTGTGTTGCAGCCTCGATCGCATCAGGCCGTCGGCCACCCTGGCTGGCGGCACCAAGATCGCTGAGACTGGAGCGCGCCAATGGCTGACGCCTCGCGGGTGGGCGCTGTCCCGGACCCCCTGGACCAGCTGACGAAGGAGCTGGCCCCCGTCCGGTCGGCCGCCTCGCCCCTGGACCTGGAGCCGCTACTGCGGGACCTTCCCGCCTTGACCGGCCTCGGCATCGTCCGCGGGCGGGTGCATGCCGCCACCAGCCTTGGGTTGGCGACGGCGGTGCTGGCGGTGGTGCGGGAGGCGGCGGCCAGCCTGGATGAGGCGGTGCCTGAGCACAACCAGGTGCATCTGCTGTTCCGGGTGCATCCGAAGACGGCGCGGCTCACGCCGGCGGGCGCGCGGCAGGCCGCCCAAGAAGTCAGCGGCGTGGAGATGCGTCAGTTTCGATTTCGCCAGGAGGGGCGGTTGAGGCGGCTCGTCGCGCAACAGCTGCTGGAAATGCAGTACGGAGCCGACCACCGCCCTTACGAATAAAGCGGCCGGAGCACGTGGTGACAGCGGCCGAATGGGTGCGCCTCCAGCTCCAGCGCGCCCCCACCTTGAGCGCCGACAAGTGGGCCAAGATCGCCGGGGTTATCCGGGCGGTTCCGTCCGGGACGTAGGCCGGGTGCGGGGCGTCAATAGGCGAACCACCTAAAACTCTGCCAGGTTCGCGGTCGTGGTTTAGCTCTGTGGAGCCTAAAATCGGCCCCGAGAAAGCTCATAACAAGATTATGATCTTTGACAGTGTGCTCACGCGGGCGCATTTCGGCGACCTCACCGGCCTGAACTTTGCGCCCCTGCTTCGGTTGTCCTTTGAGATTGAGCCTTTCCCTGCAACGTTTGGTGACGCTCCGTGAGCGTCGCTGGGTGTGAGCGTCCCTGGGGGTGGAGACGATGAAGGCGCGGGGCTCCGGT
>NZ_JPHT01000103.1:0-1866 GCF_000733325.1 Frankia sp. Allo2 | reverse complement strand
CCAGATTGATCAGGTGCTGCACCGCCGTACGGGCACCGCCGACGTCATCGACCCGCACGCTGGGGAAACCGGGCACGCTCGCGCCGACCAGAACAACTGGTTCTTTAAGAAGGAAGCCCAGGATTTCGATCTCCGTCGGAGTGACCGGAGTGAGAGGTGGACACAGGACGAGCGCCGCATCGACTCGCTCACACAGTGACAGCGCATCGAAGAGGCCCGAGTCGTCCCCGAGGTTGTAAAGCAACAGGTCCAGTCCGGCCCCCCGCAGCACCGCCTCGGCCCCCCTGAGGACTTCGAGGAAAACCCAGTTGGCAACATCCGGCACGATCACCCCTTGTGGACCAGGACCGCGCCGGTCAGGCTCAAAACGGCGGCGAGCACGGCGAGAATCATCGCGGCTGGGAGGGTACGCATTCACGAGGTCTCCGATCTCTGACACCGATGCGATCTGATCGTCCAGTTGTGGAGCGGGGCCGGTCCTAGCTTCTCCNATCTGTTGGGCGGTGTCTTCCATCGCCCAACAGATCGGAGGGGCTGGTTCGCGAAGATCCAGTGTGTGATACCGGACCTGGCGTACTCCTCGGCACCGAGCGCTGGATAGCAGGTTGGTGCGATGAACACCGGCGTGCGCCGATCCCATCCCCGGCCGAATTCCAGAAGTTCCTCGCCCCCGTCGGGTCGCGTGGCTTGCACAAACACCGCGTCCGCGCCGGCATCCACATAGCGGTTCGCGCGGTTCAAGGCCTCGGCCACGCCGTGCCCGGCCACCAACGCTNCGGTTCGGGNGATCAAGAAACAGCTGGGCTCCAGCCCGCGGCGCGTGGCGCGGAGGCNTTTCTCCTGTTCTTCCACGCTGGCCAGGTCCCGCTCACCGGGGTACAGGNTCGACCNCTTGTCCAGCGTGTTGTCCTCGATGCACACCGCGCTCGCGCCGGCCTGGGAGATTGTCCGCGCCGCCAGGTCTACCTTGCGCGGGCCTCCGTACCCGGATTCCATGTCCACAACCACCGGATGACGCGTCGTCCTCGCCACGGTCCGTACCACACTGGCCATCTCGGAGGAATCTATTAGCCCGAGATCGGGAAGGCCCCCCAGCGCGGCGGACACACAGAAACTGCTCACCCAGACGAAGTCGGGGTTGTGCTTGTCGGCCAGCCGTGCGGACGGGCCGTCATACACGCCAACTCCGAGACGTACAGGAGTATCGGTCGAGAACCAGCTGGGTGTCACGTGATTACCTTCCCGGTTTGTGATGTCGAAGAGTTCGACTTTTAACCATTGGAGTGGTATGCGTAGCGCTCCATCGAGCCGCACAGATGAAATCTTCGTTGGGAGCTAGCGGCTGTCCGGTGACCATCACGGCGCCCGCGGCTGCGGGCCCGGCACCCTGCTCGTGACCGACGGTGACATACCGGAGGGTGGCGCCGTCGATCAGCGTTCGGGGCGGGGAAGGGATCGGACCCCTGGGGGNGCCAAAGATGATCTTTTNATTCGTCGACCCCAACGAACCGACCACCGACCGCGCTCCGGTCATCTTCTTGATCCTTTTTCTCCGGTCGGTGAGATCATGAAGATCCGAAGTGAGCTCCCGAGGCATATCGTCAACCATCATGTTTACGTACGCTACAGAGCTTGAATGGTCAGGGTCTGGCTACGGCGGTTNCGGGNCGATGATCAGTTCGGTCTGGCCGAGGAAGCCGGCGATCAGGTCGGGCCGGTACTGGACGCGTTTGAGCAGGGTCTTGATCGTGGCGGTGAGCTGGTCGACGGTGACCCGGACGTGGTTGCCCAGGTCGCGTTTGACGTGGGCCCACACGCCTTCGACGGGGTTGAGGTCGGGGGCGTAGGCGGGCAGGGGGATCACGG
>NZ_JPHT01000102.1:0-1876 GCF_000733325.1 Frankia sp. Allo2 | reverse complement strand
CGGGCTGCTGCGTTACCTCAACCCTGACACGCGCCCGGTCCTCGCGGCGCTACCCACCCCACAGATCGGCTTCAACTACATGGGCCGCTTCACCGCGAGTGACGCTGAAGCCCCGGCGGACTGGCGGCAGGCCAGTCTGGGCGGCGACGCGATCGAGCGGATGCCGGCGGCCCACGCCCTGGAGGCCAGCGGAATCGTCCGGGACGGGCCGGCGGGCCCGGAGCTGAGCCTGTCGCTGGCCTGGCCGGGCGATCTGCTGACCGAGGCCGAGGTGCGGAACCTTGCCGAGGGATGGGTGGCGATGCTGACCGGGCTGGCCGAGCACGCCGCGCGCCCCGAGGCGGGCGGGCACACCCCCTCCGACTTCCCGCTGCTCGAGCTGGCTCAGGAGCAGGTGGAGGAGTTCGAGGCGATGGCAGCCGAGATCGAGAAGGGGATGTCGACATGACGCGCTCCGCGCTGGCCGAGGTGTGGCCGCTCTCGCCGCTTCAGGAAGGGCTGCTGTTCCACGCGCTGTACGACGAGGACGCCGCCGGCTCCTACGTCGTCCAGCGAATCCTCGACCTGCGGGGCCCGCTGGACGCGGACGTGCTGCGCGCCTCGGTTGAGGCCCTGCTGGACCGCCACGCCAACCTGCGGGCCGGGTTCCGGCAGGCCGCCGGGATGGAGCAGCCGGTCCAGGTGATCCCGCGGCGGGTGAAACTACCCTGGACACAGGTGGACCTGTCCGCGCTGGCCGAGGAGTCGGCGCTGGCGGAGGTGTCCCGGCTGACTGCCGAGGACCGAGCCTGTGGGTTCGACCCGGCGGTGCCGCCGCTGCTGCGCTGCACGCTCGTCAGGCTCGGCCGGCATCGGCACCAGCTGGTCATCACCAACCATCACCTGCTGATGGATGGCTGGTCGCTGCCGGTGATGCGGCGCGAGTTGTCGGCGATCTACGCGGCAGGCGGTGACGCGAGCGGGCTGAAGCCGGTCTCGCCGTACCGAGACTACCTGGAGTGGCTCGGCCGCCAGGACCGCCAGGCCGCCCGGGCGGCCTGGCAGCGGGAACTGCGCGGAGCCGACGAGCCGACCCTCGTCGCCACGCCGGACCGGGGCACGGTGACGGCAACGGCGACGGGGCTCGCGCGGGTCCGGGTGACCGTGCCTGACGAGCTGACCGCCGCGCTGCGTGCCCTGGCCCGTAGCCGCGGCCTGACGCTGAACACGCTGGTACAGGGGGCGTGGGCGCTGCTGGTCAGCCGCCTGGCCGGCCGCCGTGACGTGGTGTTCGGCGCGGTGGTGGCGGGTCGTCCGCCCGAGCTGCCCGGTGTGGAGGAGATGCTGGGGCTGTTCGTCAACACCGTGCCGGTCCGGGTGCCGCTCGACCCCGCCCAGCCCGTGGTGGAGATGCTGGCCGAGCTTCAGGGCCGCCAGTCGGAGCTGATGGCCTACCACCATCTGGGGCTTGCCGAGATCCAGCGACTGGCCGGCCCCGGTGCCACCTTCGACACGCTGCTGGCCTATGAGAACTACCCCCGTGACCCTGGCGGCGCCTCGGTCACCAAGGGCGACGGGCTGCGGATCACACCGGCCGGGAGCGAGGAGGCGGTGCACTACCCGGTGAGCCTGGCCGTGATCCCAGGGGAGCAGCTACGGCTGCGTCTTGACTGCCGGCCGGAGGTGTTCGACCAGCAGACGGCCGCCGAACTCGCCGACCGTTTCCTGCGGGTGCTCGACGGGATCGCGGCCGATCCGATCG
The DNA here is from genome assembly GCF_000733325.1 of Frankia sp. Allo2. NCBI lineage: Bacteria > Bacillati > Actinomycetota > Actinomycetes > Frankiales > Frankiaceae > Frankia > Frankia sp. Allo2. The sequence continues at coordinate 135 of NZ_JPHT01000102.1, read as the reverse complement.
CACCTGTCGGCCGGATCGGGGTGCTGGGGGACGCGGATCAGGCCCGGGTGGTGGATGGGTGGAATGAGACGGGGGTGGTGGTGCCGGAGGTGACGTTGTCGGAGTTGTTTGAGGCGCAGGTGCGGCGGAGTCCGG
>NZ_JPHT01000101.1:0-2003 GCF_000733325.1 Frankia sp. Allo2 | reverse complement strand
ATAGTTGGTAGCTGTTGGTAGCCTGCCTGGTGATCACTTCTGGGCATCCGATGGGCGATTGATTGTCGCTAAAGCTCGTCGTGGATTCGTGCCATAGCAACTTGNCCTGGCGCCGACCGTGATTCGACGGCGCATTTGGCGTCACTGGGCACGCGATTATCTGGAAATGCTTGACGGGATGCAGGCTCCCCGTTGAGAAAGAAGTGGCCTTCCGCTTGGGACAATGTAAGTACCACCAAACAAACCCCCAAGACAGAAGGCCACCACGTGACATCATGCCAGCCTGACCCCTGCATGTCCAACGAGCCTGTCGATTGCGAGCAGCTCGACATCTCCAGCCTGCTCGCGATGCTCGGCGAAATTCCCGACCCACGTAAGGCGAAGGGAGCGATCTACAGCCTGCGGTACATCCTGTCGACCTCGCTTGTCTCGACGATGACCGGCGCAAAGCGCCTCAGTGAGATCGGCCGCTGGGCGGCGAGAATCCCTCAGCCCCTACTGGCCCGGCTGGGAGCACCTTACGATCACTTCCTCGGACGGTACCGAGTACCCAGCGAGAAGACGATCCGCAGGGTCCTCCAGGTCATCGACGTCGCGGCACTGGACGCCCGCATCGGTTGCTGGCTGTTCGCGCAGACCACCTGGGAGAACGGGGAGCATATCACCATCGCGGTCGATGGCAAGGTCATGCGTGGCGCCTGGGTAGATGAGAAGACACAGGTCAAGCTACTCGCCGCGATGATCCACGGCAGGGGTCTCGTCATCGGACAGATCCGTATCCCCGACGACACCAACGAGATCACCCAGGTCGAAAATCTGCTCGACCAGCTTCCGGAAATGCCAGGACATCCGACCGTGACCCTCGACGCGGCGCATACGCAGGACGACACCGCAAAGGACATCGTCAAGCACGGAATGGACTACGTGATGACGGTGAAGGGGAATCGCCCGACCCTCAAAAGGCAGACATTCGAACGGGTCCTTCCGCTTCTCCAGGAACCAGCCCACCACGAGGTCCAGGAACGCGGACACGGCCGGATCAAAAACTGGCAGACCTGGACTACGAAAGCCGACGGCATCGAGTTCCCACATGTCAACAAGGCGGCCATCATCCGGCGAGACGAGTTCGACCTCACCGGAGTTCGCCTCACCCGCGAATACGCCCTCGCCCTCACCAGCGCTACGGGCACGCACGCCACAGCGTCATACTTCCACTCCCACGTCCGCGGCCAATGGGGCATCGAGAACGAGATCCACTACATTCGCGACACTGCCTGGCGTGAGGACGACGATCCGATCTATACCGGGAACACGAATCAGGCTTTCGCGAGCCTCCGGAACCTGACCATCGGAATCCTCCGCCTCAACGGCAGGAGGAAAATCAAGGAAACCCTGGAGGACGTCGCCGCCGATCGCCACGCGGCACTCGACCTGCTCGTCACAGCCTGTAGCGGATCAAAGCGGTGAGCTACCTCGCCGGAGCCCTGGCTTACGGCCCTGACCAGTCGGGTCGAGGCTCATGACCGCCATGTAGATGCACTTCAGCGCGGCGGTCTCGTTCGGGAAGTGCCCACGGGCCCGGACCGCGCGGCGGCGGATCCGGGCGTTGACGCTCTCGATCGCGTTGGTCGAGCAGAACACCCTGCGGATCTCCGCGTCGAAGGCCAGAAACGGCGTGAACTCGGCCCAGGCGTTCTCTCACAACCTGACGATCGCCGGATAACGGGCGCCCCAGGCCTCGGCGAACTCCGCCGGGTAGCCCGGGGGGATCTCACCCCCGGGCCCCCACAGAACGCAGCGTGACAGTCTCCCGTCACTGCGCTCGTCTCATCCAGTCCGTCAGAAACTGGTGATCCACGCCCAGTGGGCGAACAGGCGGGGCTTCCTGCGTAGGAGCCCCTTCCACCATCTGAGGAGTGAATTGCTGGACCGCGGAGGGGCTGGTTCCGGGCATGCGGGAAGGCGCTGGGAGCCGGGCTTCCAACGCTGGTCTTATCGGTATT
>NZ_JPHT01000100.1:0-2039 GCF_000733325.1 Frankia sp. Allo2 | reverse complement strand
CACCACCCGCACCCACTCAGCCGCACCCAACACCGGCACCCGACCCACCAACACCCCCGGATCCGCCGCCACAGCCTCCAGGATCCGTACCAACCAGCGCCCGAAGCCCTCGACCTGGTCGGGCTCGAACACGTCCGGGCGGTAGGTCAGCCGCAGCCGCAGGTCCGTGGCACCCGGGATGACCGCGAGCGTCAGCGGATAGTGCGTCGAGTCACGCCCCCCGGCCGGGGTGATCCGCAGCGTGTCGTCGGGCCCGGACCCGGGCTCGGGCCCAGCATCCGGGTCGAAGGGATAGTTCTCGTAGGCCACCAGCGTGTCGAAGGTCGCGCCCGCACCGGCCAACCGCTGGATCTCGGCCAGCCCCAGGTACTGGTGGGCGATCAGAGCCGACTGCCGGTCCTGCAACGCGGTCAGCATCTCGATGACGGGCCGGTTCGGGTCCAGCGGCACCCGCACCGGCACCGTGTTGACGAACAGCCCCAGCATGTCCTCCACCCCGGGCAGCTCGGGCGGACGACCCGCGACGACCGCACCGAACACCACATCGCGCTGCCCCGCCAACCGACTGACCAGCATCGCCCACGCCCCCTGCACGACCGTGTTCAGCGTCAGGTCGTGCTCCCTGGCCAGGGCGCGCAGGGCCGCGATCAGTTCGGGGCCCGCAGAGGCCATGACCCGGCCCGGCGCCACCGGAAGCCGGGCCGGGTCGCCCGGCGCGACCAGGGTCGGTTCCGTCGTGCCGGCCAGCTCCCGCTGCCAGGCCTCGCGCGCCGCGTGCCGGTCCTGGCGGCCTAGCCAGGCCAGATACTCCCCGTACGGCGTGACCGGTGGCAGTCCGATCGGGTCACCGCCGGCCGCATAGATGGTGGACAACTCACGCAGCAGGACCGGCAGCGACCAACCATCCATCAGGATGTGATGGTTGGTGATCACCAGGCGGTGGTGTCGTGCGCCGAACCGGATCACCAGGAACCGCAGCAGCGGGGGCACCGCGGGGTCGAAGGCACGGGCCAGCTCGGCGGCGGCCAGCCGGTCGGCCTCCGCCTCGGCTTCGGCCGAAGGCAGCGCCGACACGTCCGCCTCACGCCATGGCAGCGCGACCCGATCGGCGATCACCTGGACCGGCTGCTCCAGGCCGGCGAGGTGCCGGAATCCGGCGCGCAGGTTGGGATGCCGGTCCAGCAGCGCCTGGCCCGCAGCCCGCAGTACAGCGGTGTCCAGCGGGCCGAGCAGGTTCAGCAGGCCCTGCCCCGAGTAGGCGTCCAGCGCCTGCTCGCCGAGCATGGCGTGGAACAGCAGGCCCTCCTGCAGGGGCGACAGCGGCCACACCTCGGCCAAGCCGGGCTGCGCAGCCTCCAGCTCGGTCACGTGCCCCTGGGCCAGCGGGACCAGTGGGAAGTCCGACGGGCTGTGCCCGCCCGCACCAGGCCGCGCGGCGTGCGCGGCCAAGCCGGTCAGCATCGCCACCCAGCCCTCGGCCAACTCCCGCACGGCGGACTCGGCCAACAACTCCCCCGGCCAGGAGAACATCAGGCTCAGCTCGGGGCCGTCCGCGCCGTCACGGACGACTCCGCCTGCTTCCAGGATGTGGGCGGCGGGCATCCGCTCGTCCATGTCCCCGCCGAGCGCCACCGGCTGCCACTCCTGCCGCCCGGAACCGGTGGTGAACCTGCCCAGGTAGTTGAAGCCGATCTGCGGGGTCGGCAGCGCCGCCAACGCCGGCCGCGTAGCGGGATTCAGATAACGCAACAGCCCGAAACCCAGACCATCACCGGGCACCGCCCGCACCTGCTCCTTGACCCTCTTCAACACCACACCAGCCGCGTCACCACCGGCCCGCACATCGACAAAGTCCACCTCACCCGGCTCCAACCTCACCGGATAAACACTGGTAAACCAACCCACCGTCCGCGACAGGTCGACCCCATCGGCCAGCGGCTCCCGGCCATGACCCTCCACATCCACCAGGACCGAACCAACCCCCCCACGCCACTCCACCACCGCAGCCGCCAACCCAGCCAGCAACACATCATTAACCC
>NZ_JPHT01000099.1:0-2090 GCF_000733325.1 Frankia sp. Allo2 | reverse complement strand
CCCGATGCCAGGGGTCCCCGCACTGCGCCGGAGGCGCCGTGCGGGGGAAGGCTAGCCTCTGAGGGCATGGCTGCCATCCCACGTAAGGCGCTGGCCGACGTCCGCCAGATCGCGGCGCGGCGGACGGCTCCGATCGTCCTTGAACTCGATCTGACGGTCGACCCGATCGAAGGCGTCCCCACCGACCCGATCACCCTGGCGCTCGCCCGGCGTCGGACGACCCTGCGGGATGTCGTCGAAGGCCTACGGTACGCGACCGAGGATCCCCGGGTGTCCATCGTGGTCGCGCATATCGCCGCCTGCGGGATGCCGCTGGCACGTATCCAGGAGATTCGCGCCGCGATCGCCGCGTTTCGTGCGGCCGGTGGCACCGCCATCGCCTACGCGGACACCTTCGGGGAGTTCGGGGGCGGCACGGCGCCCTACTATCTGGCCTGCGCGTTCGACGAGATCTGGCTCGCCCCGCCCGGTGACTGCGGCCTGACCGGTCTCNGGATGGAGGCGCCGTTCCTGCGGGGAGCGCTCGACCGGCTCGGTATCTCCGTCGAGATCGGCCAGCGGTACGAGTACAAGAACGCCGTCAACACGCTGGTGGAGCGGGACTTCACCCCGGCGCACCTGGAGGCGGTCAGCCGGATCATCGAGTCCAGCTCTGACCAGATCGTGGCCGGCATCGCCGAGGGACGCGGGCTGTCCACCGACCGGGTTCGGCGTCTGATCGATCTCGGACCGCTGGCCGGGTCCGTCGCGCTCGACACCGGTCTCGTCGACCGTCTCGGCTACCGCGACGAGGTGTACGCGGCGGCACGGGAACGGGTGACGCGGGGGCCGTCGGCCGGATTCGGGGGTGACGGGGAGGGCGCGGGCCGGGAGGATGCGCGCCGCGGGTCCGGCGCGGAGCCGGTTTTGATGTACGCCTCCGCCTACCGGCGGTCCGCCGAGCGGCGGGAGAAGTTCCCGGCGCTTCGCGTGGCGGCGCTGGCGGCCGGCGGTCCGGCGGCTTTCTTCTTCCGCGAGGTTCCCGATGATCGGGACGGCTCCCGTCCCGACGGCGCCGGGGAGGCCCACCTCCACCCGGACGAGGCCGCGGGCAGCGGGACGAGTGCGCTGGCCCCCTCCGTGACGGCGCCACATCGAGACCCGAAGAAGTCGGTCATCGCGCTCATCCATGGGACCGGGCCGGTCGTCCTCGGACACGGTGCCCCGGGTCCGTTCTCCGGGCCGGTGCTCGCAGCGGAGGCCACCGCGGCGGCCTTCCGTTCCGCCGCGCGTGATCCCGCGGTGGCGGCGGCGGTGTTCCGGGTGAGCAGCCCTGGGGGTTCCTACGTCGCCTCCGACCTGGTCCGCCGGGAGGCCGAGCGGTTCCGGGCCAGCGGCCGGCCGCTGATCGTCTCGATGGGTGACGTGGCGGCCTCTGGTGGCTACTTCGTCGCCCTGGCATCCGATGCGATCGTGGCGAACCCCGGCACGCTGACCGGCTCGATCGGGGTGTTCGCCGGCAAGCAGGTGATCAGCGGGCTGCTCGACAAGGTGGGAGTGGGCTTCGGTGCCGTCGCGGAGGGCGAGCATGCGCTGATGATGTCGCCGCGGCGGCCCTTCACCCCGGGGGAGCGGGAGAAACTGGAGGAGTTCCTGGACCGGGTCTACGCCGACTTCGTTGACAAGGTGGCGGTCGCTCGCGGGCTGTCCCGGGACCAGGCGCACCAGCTGGCCCGCGGCCGGGTGTGGACCGGCGCGGACGCCCATGCGCACGGCTTGGTGGACGTCCTCGGCGGGTTGGCGCAGGCGATCGAACTCGCCTGGTCGCGCGCCGGTCTGCCGGCCGGTGAGACTCCGCGGGTGCGGCTGACGCCCAAGCCGTCGGTGCTGGAACGGGTCCGGTCGCCGAAGTCCAGCGAGGACCGCGGGGCCGCCGCGTCGGTGGCCGGGTCGGTGGCCGGGTCGGTGGCCGGGTCCGCCCTGGGCCTGCTCGGCGCTGGTCCCGGTGCCGGCTTCGTCCCGGGTTGGGGGGCGCTGGCACCGCTGGCGGCGCGGCTTGGTCTGCCCTCGGCCGGTCCGCTGGTCATGCCGCCGATCGGGCGGATCGGTTA
>NZ_JPHT01000098.1:0-2228 GCF_000733325.1 Frankia sp. Allo2 | reverse complement strand
GAAGATCCGTGGTTTCCGGATCGAGCCCGGCGAGATCGAGGCCGTGCTGTCCGGGCATCCCGCCGTCGACCAGGTCGCGGTGCTCGCCCGGGAGGACCAGCCTGACCGCAAGCGACTGGTCGCCTACGTGGTGCCCGCCTCGGGCACCGGCTTCGATCCCGGGGAGCTCCGGGAGTTCGTGGCCGGGCGGCTGCCCGAGTACATGGTCCCCGCGGTGGTGGTCGAGGTGGCGGAGCTGCCGCTGACCGCCAACGGCAAGCTGGACCGCGCGGCGTTGCCCGCCCCCGACTTCGGTGCTCTGGCGACCGGGCGGGGGCCGCGCACCGCGGTCGAGGAGCGGTTGTGCGCCCTGTTCGCCGAGGTCCTGGACCTGGNGNNNGTCGGGGCCGACGACGGCTTCTTCGACCTCGGCGGCGACTCGCTGCTGGCCATGCGGCTGATCGCTCGCGTGCAGGCCGAGCTGAACGTCGGGATGGACATCCGCGCGCTGTTCGCCGAGCCCACCCCGGCCGGTGTCGCCGGGCTGGTCGGCGAGGGCGGCGCGGCCCGCGCCGCGTTGGTCCCGAGGCCCAGGCCCGACGTGATCCCGCTGTCGTACGGCCAGGCCCGGATGTGGTTCCTCAACCGGCTCCAGGAGGGCAGCGCGGTCTACAACACGCCGTACGCGCTTAACCTGAGCGGAGACCTCGACCGATCGGCGTTACAGGCGGCGCTGACCGATGTCGTGCGGCGGCACGAGGCCCTGCGCACCGTGCTCCCCGACACCGACGGTGTCCCCCGCCAGCAGATCCTGCGGGAGGACCCCGAACTCGTGATCGTCTTCGCCGCGGCGGAGGAGCTGCCCGGTCTGCTGGCGGCCGAGGCGGGCCGCGGCTTCGACGTCGGGCGTGAGCCGCCGTTGCGGGCCCGGCTGTTCGCGCTGTCCGAGCGGGAGCACGTGCTGTCGCTGGTCATCCACCACGTCGCGACCGACGCCTGGTCCATGAGCGTGCTGGCCAGGGACCTGCCCACGGCCTACGCGGCGCGGTCCCGCGGGCAGGCCCCGTCGTGGGAGCCGCTTCCGGTGCAGTACGCCGATTTCGCCATGTGGCAGCGTGACCTGCTGGGCGACGAGTCCGACCCGGACAGCCTGATCAGCGAGCAACTGGCCTACTGGCGCGAGGCACTGGCCGACCTGCCCGCCGAGCTCGCCCTGCCCGCCGACCGGCCGCGCCCGGCCGTGGCGAGCTTCACCGGTGGTGAGGTGCCGATCCGGATCAGCCCCGCGGTGCACGCCCGGCTCACCGACCTCGTGCGCGGCGGCCGGGGAACGCTGTTCATGGTGGTCCAGTCGGCGATCGCGGTGCTGCTGTCCCGGCTCGGCGCGGGCACCGACATCCCCATCGGGGCGCCGGTCGCCGGCCGCGGTGACACCGCGCTGGACGACCTGATCGGCTTCTTCGTCAACACCCTGCTGCTGCGTACCGACGTCAGCGGCGACCCCTCGTTCGAGGAACTGCTGGCCCGGGTGCGGGAGCGGAACCTGGCCGCCTACGCCCACCAGGACGTGCCGTTCGAGCGGCTGGCCGAGGAGTTCCGTGGCCGCGCCCGTCACCCCGTCTTCCAGGTCCTGCTGGCCTTTCAGAACGTGCCGCTGGACACGCCGTGGGAACTGCCGGGACTGACTGTGCGGCCGGTCCAGGGTGACGGGGACGCCGTCGAGTTCGATCTGTCCTTCAGCCTGGAGGAACGCAGGACCGCCGCCGGGACACCGGCCGGCATCGAGGGCGTGGTGCGCTACTCCGCCGACCTGTTCGACCGTTCGACGGTGCGGAGGCTGGCCGAACGTCTGCTGGGCGTGCTGGAGCGCGTCGCCGCCGATCCCACGCTGCGGGTCAGCCAGGTGCCCGTGCTGGGTGCGGACGAGCGTCACCGGGTCCTCCAGGAGTGGAACGACACCGGGGCCGCGGTGGCCGACGGCACGCTGACCGGGGCGTTCGCCGCCCGGGTGGCCGAGTGTCCCGACGCGGTGGCAGTGCTGGACCGGTACGTCACGCTGACCCACACGCACCCGGACACGGCGGCGAACTGGGTTGCGCAGGACCGGTACGTCACGCTGACCTACGCGCGCCTGGACACGGCGGCGAATCGGGTGGCGCGGGATTTGGTGGCGGCTGGGGTGCGGTCTGGTGATCGGGTTGGGGTGGTGATGGAGCGGTCGGTGGAGTTGGTGGCGGTGTTGGTGGGGG
>NZ_JPHT01000097.1:1341-2242 GCF_000733325.1 Frankia sp. Allo2 | reverse complement strand
GGCTCTCCCGTGTTGTCGGTGGTGGAGGTGGCGGCGGAGGATGTGCCGTTGTTGCTGCGGGCGGAGGTGGGGCGGGGTTTTGATGTGGGGCGGGAGTTGCCGTGGCGGGTGTCGTTGTTCGTGGTGTCCGCGCGGGAGCATGTTCTGGTGGTGGTGGTGCATCATATTGCGGCGGATGGCTGGTCGATGGGGGTGTTGGGGCGTGATTTGTCGGCGGCGTATGCGGCGCGGTTGTCGGGGCGGGCGCCGTCGTGGGNGGGGNTGCCGGTGCAGTATGCGGATTATGCGTTGTGGCAGCGTGCGGTGTTGGGGAGTGAGTCTGATCCGGGTAGTTTGTTGAGTGCGCAGTTGGGGTATTGGCGTTCTGCTTTGGCGGGTCTTCCGGTGGAGTTGGTGTTGCCGGTGGATCGGCCGCGTCCGGCGGTGGCGAGTTATCGGGGTGGGGCGGTGCCGGTGCGGGTGGGTGCGGGGGTGCATGGGCGGTTGGTGGAGGTGGCGCGGGCGGGGCAGGCGACGTTGTTCATGGTGGTGCAGGCGGCGGTGGCGGTGTTGCTGTCGCGGTTGGGTGCGGGGGTTGATATTCCGGTGGGGACGGCGGTGGCGGGTCGGGGTGCGGCGGCGTTGGATGATCTGGTCGGGNTTTTTGTCAATACGTTGGTGTTGCGGGTCGGTCTTGGTGGTGATCCGTCGTTTGCTGAGGTGGTGGGTCGGGTGCGTGAGGTGGATCTGGCTGCCTATGNGCATCAGGATGTGCCGTTTGAGCGGTTGGTGGAGGAGGTGCAGCCGGTTCGTTCGTTGGCCCGGCATCCGTTGTTCCAGGTCATGCTGACCTTCCAGAACGCTCCCCGGACCTCGGGCTGGGAACTGCCCGGGCTNNNGGTNNNNCNGNNCNGNNCNGGNG
>NZ_JPHT01000097.1:0-1250 GCF_000733325.1 Frankia sp. Allo2 | reverse complement strand
GTATTCGGCTGATCTGTTCGATCGGTCGACCGCGGAGGGGCTGGTGGGGCGTCTGGTTCGGTTGCTTGAGGTGGTGGGGGCTGATCCTGGTCNGCGGTTGAGTCAGGTGGATGTGCTGGCGGACGGTGAGTATGACCTGGTGGTGCGGGCGTGGAACGGCACCGCTGTTGGTGGCTCTGCTGTTGGTGGCTCTGCTGTTGGTGGCTCTGCTGTTGGGGTGTCGGCCAGGACGTTGCCGGAGATGTTTCAGGCGCAGGTGGTCGCGCGGCCTGATGCGGTGGCGGTGGTCTGTGAGGATGTGCGGTTGACCTATGCGGAGTTGGATGCCGCGGTGAACCGGCTGGCTCGTNTGTTGGTGGGTTTGGGGGTGGGGCCGGAACGGATTGTGGCGGTGGCGTTGCCCCGGTCGGTGGAGATGGTGGTGGCGTTGCTGGCGGTGCTGAAGGCGGGGGCGGCTTATCTGCCGGTGGATCCGGAGTATCCGNGTACGGGCTGGGCGCCGATGATGTGTGGAGTTTGTTCCACTCCTATGCCTTCGATTTTTCGGTGTGGGAGATGTTCGGTGCGTTGCTGCTCGGTGGCCGGGTTGTGGTGGTGGCGCACTCGGTGAGTCGGTCGCCGCGGGAGTTCNTTGAGTTGCTGAGCCGGACGGGTGTGACGGTGCTCAGCCAGACTCCGTCGGCGTTCTATCAGGTGATCGGTGAGTTGGCTGCTGCCGGGGTCGGTTCCTCGTTGCGGTATGTGGTGTTCGGTGGTGAGGCGCTGGAACCTGCCCGGTTGCGGCAGTGGTATGACCGGTATCCCGGCGACGTCCCGGTGTTGGTCAACATGTACGGCATTACCGAGACGACGGTCCATGTCACGCACATCGCGTTGGACCGGGAGCGGGTGGTGGCGGGGACGGGCAGTGTGGTGGGTGGCCCGTTGCCGGGTGTCCGGACGTATGTGTTGGACGAGTTCCTGCGGCCGGTGCCTCCCGGGGTGGTCGGTGAGCTTTATGTGGCGGGNGCCGGGCTGGCCCGTGGCTATCTCAATCGTCCCGCGTTGACCGGGGNGCGGNTCGTGGCCTGCCCGTTCGGGGGGTCGGGGGAGCGCATGTACCGCACGGGTGACCTGGCCCGGTGGACCGGCGATGGTGGGCTGGTGTTCGCGGGGCGGGCGGATGCGCAGGTGAAGATCCGTGGTTTCCGGATCGAGCCCGGCGAGATCGAGGCCGTGCTGTCCGGGCATCCCGCCGTCGACCAGGTCGC
>NZ_JPHT01000096.1:0-2310 GCF_000733325.1 Frankia sp. Allo2 | reverse complement strand
CCCGAAAGCTACGCCGCGGGACTCCACCTACGCGGATCCATCCTCTGGCTACGCAGCCTCCCGACCCCATGATCCGAACCCAGAACAGGCCCTAGGTGACGCCGCCCCGGTGGCTGATGGTGATCGTGGTGGGGTTGGGTGTCCCGGGGTGAGGCGCTGGGCGGCCTGTGGGCGTGTTCCCGGGGATGGAGGCAACGGGGCCCGGTAGGGACGGGATTGCCTAGATCTCACCCCCGGGAGGCCCCGTTGCCCGTCCAGTCTCGCAAGCCAGCAGAGGTGTCCCACCCGGCCGGGGAAGCGCAGGAGGCGCTGGCGGTGCTGGCCACGGCGGGCGGGCCGGTGGCGGAATGTTTCGAGCAGATCCCGGACCCGCGGGACCCGCGCGGGGTACGTCACCGGCTGCCGGTGGTGCTGTCGCTGTGCGCGGCGGTGCTGTGTGGGGAGAGCGGCCTGGCCGGGGTCGCGGCCTGGGTCGCCGCCGAGGGCCCCGGCGACCCGACGGGTGAGGGCTGTCGGTGGCCGAGGCCGGGGATCGCGGTCGACGGTGCTGTCAAGTTCTCGGCTCTGTCGCAGATTCGGTGGTGACGGAGGGCAACGTTAGCCGAGCAAGATCCGATGTCGGAGGAGCGCGAACCCTGCTCGTCCGTACATCTGACGCTTGATCAGTTTGGTTTTGGTGTTGACGCCTTCGGTCCCGCCGTTGTGGTAGGCGCAGGTCAGGGCGGCGTTGACGGCGTCGCGGTCCAGCTCGAGTCCGCGGGTGAAGGCGTGCAGGTGGGGCAGGTCTTCAGTCCGTGCCTGGCTGATCCAGGCGGTCAGCCGTTCGGCGTTGCCGTCGGCGGGGGNGAGCATGGCCGCGAAGGACCGTACGAGCCCAGCGAGTGCGGTCATTTCCGGGCAGGCGGCCATGAGGGTGTCGAGCAGCTCCCGCTGGTGGTCTTTGAGCTGGTCGGGGGCGGTGAGCAGGTGGCGGGTAAGGCGTCGTGGCGAGATCGCCGGCCGGTCCGACTCGACCCGGCCTTGGGTGATGTACCGGTAGAGCAGGTTGAGGTTACCGGTGTAGCCGAGATCCTTGATCTCGGCGAACAGGCGGAGAACGGGGACTGCTGGGTCCTGCTCACGCCGCTGGCGTAGGTGGTCGCGCTAGGGGTCGACGAGGGTAGGACGGTACTGCGGTGCCCGGATGAGACGCTCGGGCTCACTGATCCGCGCGTAGCGTGTGACCGTGTTCAGGGTGAGGCCGAGGCGGCGGGAGCACTCCAGCAGGCCGACGCCCTTGTCGAGCAGGTTGTGGACCTGCGCCCAGCGTTCGCGGGTGGTTATCGCCCGGGCGCCCTCGCGGATCGGCGGTGGTGCGGCCTTGGCCCGGCAGGTGCTGTGCGCGGCGACCTTCTGGCGGACGGCCTCGGCGAGGTTGTTGGGTCGGACCGGGGCGCCCTGCCGGGGTTGCTCCCGGTGGGTTTCCCCGGTCCGCCCGCCGAACCCGGCGTGCCCGTCTCCGGGCACCGGGCTCTCCACTCGATCATGCCGTCGGGGTTGGGCCTGTCAGGGCATCCGGCCAGGGGGTGGGGATGTTGCCGCCTCGGTATCGGTAGCGGGTGATCGGCACCTGGCCGAGGTGGAACAGCGTCATCCCGTCCAGTTCGATGTCTTTCCGTCCTCCGTGCGGAGTCCGGAGCCATCGCCGGATGGCCGTCCAGCTCCGGCGGTGCCGGTGCATCACCCAGCGGATCATCCGCCACCAGACGAAGGTGTGCAGACGGGCCAGGGTGTGCTTGGCGACCGCGTGCTGGAAGTAAGCGGCCCACCCGCGCGGGATCTGGTTGATCCGGATCAGTGCGATTCTGTAGTCGAGATGCGACAACTTCCGGGTCAGTGATCTGATCTTCCGTTTCAGCGACGCGACAGGTTCGTCGGCGATGAAGGGGTAGACGTGCCAGTTGTCCGTTCCTCGCTTCCGCTTCCAGACGATGCGGAAGCCGAGGAAGTCGAACCCGTCCGCGAGGTGGACGATCCGGGTCTTGGCCGGGGACAGGGCGAGCCCCATTCCCGCCAGGACTCTGCTCACCTGGCCGTGCAGGGCGTCGACGTGTTCCCGGGTGCCGTGGACCATGACGACGAAGTCGTCCGCTTATGCCGAGGTCCGGGTTATGCCGGCTCTGGCTGTGATTTGCCTGGTCAGGGCGGTGAACGGCTACCTGATCTCGGCATAACCCCAGGGCTCCGGCGAGGTAGCGCAGCGTCATAGTTGGTAGCTGTTGGTAGCCTGCCTGGTGATCACTTCTGGGCATCCGATGGGCGATTGATTGT
>NZ_JPHT01000095.1:0-2446 GCF_000733325.1 Frankia sp. Allo2 | reverse complement strand
ACGAACCCCGTGCGCATCGCGCACGGGGCGCTCCGCCTGCCCTGACGCCGATAAGCGCCAAGCGCACCGCCTACCACCCGAGCTGAACAGCTACGTGATCCCCGTCTTTCCCAGCTCGTTGCCGAGGGCCTTGGTAAAACCGACCACGCCGTGCTTCGACGCCGAGTACGGCGCCCCGAGTACGACGCCCTGTTTTCCGGCGGTGGACGCGATGTTCACGATCCGTCCCCACGGGCGGCCGCGCATGCCGCCGCGGCTGAGCACATCCCGGGTCATGAAGAAGACGCTGTTCAGATTTGTGTTTATAACGTCGAGCCACAGGTCGTCCGTGATGTCTGCGGTGGTNCCCCCGCCGCTTCGGCCCGCGTTGTTCACCAGGATGTCGATCGGTCCCCACCGGTCGGCGACCGTCGTGACGAAGGCCGCGACCTGCGTGGCGGAGCGCACGTCGCAGACGAGCCCGTTGACGTCGAGGCCTTCCCCGCGCAGTTGTTTGACCGTGAGCTCCACGTTCGCGACGTCGCGTGCACAGAGGAAGACCCGGTTGCCGCCACGGGCCAGGGCTCGGGTGACGGCCAGTCCGATCCCGCTGGTGGCTCCGGTGACCACTGCCACCCGTGGCTGGGCGCCCGGCGGCTGGTTTGCTGGCATGGTTCCTCCCTTGGTGGTGGGGCCGGCGCGGCCGCAGCCTGACAGGCCCGACTCGGATCGTGTGGACGCGTGCCGCCGTGGACGCCGTCTCAGAGCAGGCGGTCCGCGTCCGCGCCGCCGCCGACCACGACGCCGCCGCTGCCGACATTGACAAGCTCGAGCAGCTCCCGGGGCGTCCGCGCGCTCGTCGCGGCGTCGTCGGAAAGCTTCACCCCGTACTCGTTGGCAATCCGGGACGTCGTTTCCAGAAGGGCCAGAGAGTCGTATCCGAGGCTTTCGAACGACGTGTCCAGGATGTCGCCGTCGAGATCGATCCCCTCCTCGGCGCCGGCACCCTCGCGAAGAACACGTCGCAGATCATCGATAGTCATTGGCCGGGAATTCATGGTCGCCTCCGCACAGATCGTCGGTCATTCCGGTACCGGGCCGCGGGAGTCGGCTCGGGTGAGGTCGGTGCCACCCGCGCTGTGGACGGAGCGGGCGACCAGCGCCGAGTTGAAGCCGCCGTGCCCCCTGGCGAGCACGAGCGCCGTGCCGACCGGGCCGGGTCGGGGCGTGGTCACCAGGTCGATCCCGTGCTCCGGGTCGACGGTCACGTTCACAGTCGGCGGGATGACGGAGTCCCGCATGGCCAGCAGCGCACCGACCACGTCAAGCGCCCCCGCACCGGAGTACAACCGCCCGGTCATCGTCTTCGGCGCGGTGACCGCGACACCCCGTCGCCCGAACACCCCTCGGATGGCTTCCGCCTCGGCCCGGTCGAGCTCGGGTACCGCGGCCGCGTCGGCAAACACCACGTCGACGTCGGCCGCCGACACCCGCGCGTCCGCCAGGGCCAGCTCGATGGCGCGCGCGAGGCCGGGGACGCGCATGGTGCCGGGCCGTGGGTCGAAGGTGGCCGCGTACCCGGTGATCTCGCCGTAGATACCACTGACGCCCCGATCCCGGGCAGAGCGGGCGTCTTCCAGGACGAGGAGCGCCCCGCCTTCGCCCGGAACGTGCCCGCGGGCCCGCCGGTCGAACGGCACGAACGCGGACACCGGATCGTCATCGGTGCTGAGCCGGCCGCTGGTCAGCTGGGCAACCCAGCCCCAGGGGCAGATCGAGCTGTCCACCCCGCCGGAGACGATCACCCTGGCGCCTCTCCGGATCTGGCGCCTGGCCTGAGCGATTGCGTCCAGACCCCCGGCCTGGTCGCTGACGATCACGCCGCCGGGGCCGCGCAGGCGGTGCCGGATCGATATCTGGCCGGTGTTGACCGCATAGAACCAGGCGAAGGACTGGTAGGCGCTGAGGGTCTGTTGCATTGCGGGATGGCAGGGCATGGTTGACCCTGTCGAGTGTGTGATCAGATCGCGAGGGTGAGCTCGGTGAACGCGGCTGTCAGCCGTGCGTGCGGGTCGGTGTCGGTCCCGAGTTCGTAGTGGCCGCGGCGGATGTTCTGGACCAACGCATGACCTGCGCTGATCGTCTGGGCGGAACGCAGCCGTTTCAGTCCGCGCATCGGGCGGAGCCNGGCTTTCAACCGGCTGTGATCGGATTCGATCCGATTGTTCTCCCGCGCGGCATCCACGTGGCAGGCCTCGGGTACCAACTCGTCAAGGATCCGCGGGTAGACCGGGGCCTTGTCGGTGGTGACCTCGACCGGCCGGCGCCCGTGGGACAGCGCGCTGGTGAAGAACCGGCGTGCCGCAGCCTGATCACGGCGGGTGCTGGCCAGGACGTCGATGACCTGCCCATGCTGGTCAACTGCCCGGTACAGGTACGTCCACCGGCCGGCGACCTTGACGTAGGT
>NZ_JPHT01000094.1:387-2633 GCF_000733325.1 Frankia sp. Allo2 | reverse complement strand
CACCACCCGCACCCACTCAGCCGCACCCAACACCGGCACCCGACCCACCAACACCCCCGGATCCGCCGCCACAGCCTCCAGGATCCGTACCAACCGGGCCAGCAGCTCCGCGGCCGTCCGCTGGTCGAACAGGTCGGGCCGGTAGTCCACGTGCAGCGCCAGCCCGTCGCGGCCAGGCCGTATGCCCAGGGTGAGGGGATAGTGCGCGGCCTGCCGGCCACCGCGCGAGGTGACCCGCAGGCTGTCCGGGTCGGCCGCCGCGGGTGCCGCGGGTGCCACCGTCGGGTCGAACGGATAGTTCTCGTAGACCACGAGCGTGTCGAAGACCGCGCCGGGCCCGGCCTCGCGCTGGATCTCGGCCAGGCCGAGGTACTGGTGAGCCGTCAACGCGGACTGCCGGGCCTGCAAGGCCACCAGCATGTCGCAGACCCGCTGGGCCGGATCCAGCGGCACCCGGACCGGCAGCGTGTTGATGAACAGGCCCAGCATGTCCTCCACCCCGGGCAGCTCGGGCGGACGACCCGCGACGACCGCACCGAACACCACGTCGGACCGGCCGGCCAGGCGGCTGACCAGCATCGCCCACGCCCCCTGCACGACCGTGTTCAGCGTCACCCCGTGGGCCTGGGCCAGCTCGCGCAGCGCTCCGGTCGGCTCGGGGCCCAGGCGCAGCTCGGTGAGCTCGGTCATTACCGGATCCCGGCCCGGGTCCGCCACCACGACTCTGGTTGGCTCCTGCTTGCCGTCCAGCTCACGGCGCCAGGCCGCTCGCGCGGCCTGGCGGTCCTGCCTGCTCAGCCATACCAGGTAGTCACGGTAAGGCGGCACGGGCTTCAGCCCGCTGGAGTCGCCGCCCGCCCGGTACACCCCGAACAGCTCGCGTTTGAAGATCGGCAGCGACCAGCCGTCCAGCAGGATGTGATGGTTGGTGATCACCAGGCGGTGGCGCCGCGCACCGAACCGGATCAGCAGGAACCGCAGCAGCGGAGGTACGGCCGGGTCGAATCCGCGGTCCAGGTCCTCGGCGGCCAGCCGGTCGGCCTCCGCCTCGGCTCCGGCCGAAGGCAGCGCCGACACGTCCGCCTCACGCCATGGCAGCGCGACCCTGGCGGCGATGACCTGGACCGGCTGGGCAAGCCCGGCCGTCTGCCGGAACCCGGCCCGCAGGTTGGCGTGCCGGTCCAGCATCGCCTGCCCCGACGCGCGCAGGACCTCGGCGTCCAGCGGTCCCTCCAGCTCCATGACGTGCTGCCCGGAGTAGACGTCCACAGCCTGCTCGTCGAACGTGGCGTGGAACAGCAACCCCTCCTGCAACGGTGAGAGCGGCCATACTTCCGACAGCGCGGAGCGTTTCATGACGAGGTCCCCTTCTCGATCTCTGCCGCCATGGCCTCGAACTGCTCCACCTGGCGCTGGCCCAGCTCCAGCAATGGGAAGTCGGACGGGGTATGTCCCCCCGCCTCGGGGCGCGCGGCGTGCTCGGCCAGGCCGGTCAGCATCGCCACCCAGCCCTCGCCCAGTTCCCGGACGGCAGGCTCGGCCAGGACGCCGGGCGGCCAGGCCAGCGAGACGGTGAGCTCGGGGCCGTCCGCCCCGTCCCGCACGGCTCCCCCGGCCTCCAGCACGTGGGCTGCCGGAAGGTCGCCGGCCTCCCCGTCGAGGCCGATCGGCTGCCAGTCCGTGTCTTCGCCGGTACGACGGGCACCGGCGAAGCGGCCCAGGTAGTTGAAGGCGATCTGCGGGGTCGGTAGCGCCGCCAGGACCGGCCGCGTAGCGGGATTCAGGTGGCGCAGCAACCCATAGCCCAGGCCTTCGCCGGGGACCGCCCGCACCTGCTCCTTGACCTCCTTGATTATCCGGCCGGCGGCGGGGCCACCGGCGCGCAGGTCCGCAAGGTCGACGTCGGGCAGTTCCAGCCGTACGGGATGGACTCTGGTGAACCAGCCCACTGTTCGGGACAACTCGACGTCCTCGGCCAGCGGCTCGCGGCCATGTCCCTCCAGGTCGATCACGATGGCCTCCGACGCACCGTCACCCCGCCGCCGACGCCATTCGGTCACGGCGGCGGCGAGCCCGGCCAGCAGCACGTCGTTGATCCCGGCGTGGAACAGCGTAGGTACGGTCGTGAGCAGCGCCGCCGTCACCTCCAGGGACACCGAAAACGACAGCTGCCGCATACTCGACGCCACATCACGGGCCGGATCAAGCGGCCGGTCACCCAACAGGACGTCATCACCGGTAAGAAT
>NZ_JPHT01000094.1:0-282 GCF_000733325.1 Frankia sp. Allo2 | reverse complement strand
CCACCGGCCCCCTCACCCGCAGGCGGAACATCCAGCTTCCACGTGGCCGAATCCCGCTCGTCCGGGCAGACCAGCCGGGCCCGCAGCACGTCGTGATGGTCCACCAGGGCATTGACAGCGACGCCCAGACGCTCCAGGTCGATCCCGGCCGGCACGACGACGAGCATCGCCTGCGAGAACCGGTCCAGCCCCGCCACTCCGGCCCGCCGGACCAACCCACACATGGCGGGAGTCAGCGGCACCTCACCGATACCGACATCAGCGGGCACAACCTCGGCAAGA
>NZ_JPHT01000093.1:0-2636 GCF_000733325.1 Frankia sp. Allo2 | reverse complement strand
CGCCACAACGGGCTGCACAAGCTCACGACCCGGCTCGCCCGGTCCCACGACACGGTCGTCGTCGAAGATCTGCACGTCGCCGGGATGGTCCGTAACCGGCGGCTCGCCCGCGCGGTCGCCGACGCCGGCATGGCCGAGGTCCGCCGGCAGCTTGCCTACAAGACCCGCTGGTACGGATCGACGCTCGTCGTCGCCGACCGCTGGTATCCCAGCTCGAAGACCTGCTCCGGCTGCGGCTGGCGAAACCCAAGCCTGANGCTGTCCGAGCGCACNTTCACCTGCCAGTCCTGCGGNCTGGTACTCGACCGCGACCACAACGCCGCGATCAACCTGCACCACCTCGTCGCCGCCAGTACACCGGAGACGGNAAACGCCCGTGGAGCCGACCNNAAGACCCGCGCNAGCGGGCNGGTGGCTGGGAAGCGGGAACCCGGCACGGCCACGGCCGGTCAGACCGGGGGCGCCTCACCGAGAGGCGAGGCGGCATAGGTGATGAGCGCTATCGATCATCACGATGCAACGGTGCCCGCTGGTACCTCGTGCTCTCGTGTGACGACGTTCCCGCCGCGGTGGTGGAACCCACGGGCGCGGTGGTCGGCCTGGATGTCGGGGTCGCGTCGTTGGTGACTACCTCGAACGGCGACCACTACGGCAACCCGCGTTTCCTCGAACGGTCCGCCGAACGCCTTGCCGACGCGCAGCGAGACCTGTCCCGCAAGAAGTGGGGCTCGAAGCGACGGAAGAAGGCCGTGGCACGGGTTGCGGCGCGGTCCCGCGCAGTCGCCCGGCAGCGGGTCGATCTCGCGAACAAGACCGCGCTCGAACTCGTCCGCGACCACGACCTGATCGCCGTCGAAAAACTTAACATCAAGAGTATGGTCAAGCGGGCCGCGCCCAAGCCTGACCCCGACCGGCCGGGAGCGTTCCTGCCCAACGGGCAGGCCGCCAAGACTGGGCTTAACACGTCGATCCTCGACGCCGGGTGGGGGGTGTTCTTCAACGTGCNGCGTGCCAAGGCTGAAAGCGCCGGGCGGACGGTTGTTGAGGTGAACGCCCGCCGCACCTGGGTGACCCGGGTGGCGTCGGCGAACCAGCGCAGCACGAGCACCGCCTGCTCACGACTGGTGAGCTTCCGTTGTCACCGCCCCCCTTCAGCCACCCAGCCGCCTACCGTCCGTGATGCTCACGCAGAGCTATCGATCGTTGCGCGGAAAGGCTCACTGAGGTGAGGAGTTGACCGAAGTCGTCGGCGGACAGGACTGCGTTTGCTCGCGGCGGCAGCCCCGCTGGAGCAAGGCAACGGACGCGTGAGGAAGGGGTCGGTGCTTCGTCAGGCTTCCGGCGCCATATGTGCAAGCAGGGGGACATCGGCGGTGCTCGTACCGGCACGCTGCGGTCTCGCCGCTCAACGCCCGCGGTATGCGTCGGCGCGGTGCTCTACGGCGGTCACGAGAACGATGCGGTTCTCTTCGTCAATCTCATAGAGCACCCGGTACATGCCTCGCCGCGCCGACCAGGTTCCAGCGTAGGGCGGGTAGAGGAGACGCTTACCGAGCCTGTGCGGGTTCTCCAGGAGCGTCGTGGTGATGAACTCGTGTACGGCCGTGGCGACCTTTTCCGGTATACGTCCAGCAAGCGCGCGGGCCGCCGGACCGGTGATCTCAAGACGGTACGGCCCGGCAGCGCCCGTCATGACGAGCGTCTCCTGGCATCCGGCGCGGCGCGCTTGGCCATGAGCGCCGCCAGGTCCTCGGCGTCAAGCACGTCGCCGGCCTCGATAGCGGCGCGGGACTCGGCCAACTGCCGCATGGTCTCGCGGTTCGACAACACCTCGACGGTCTCCTCCAGCGCCGCGAGGTCGTCAGGCGAGACGAGGATCGCCACGGCATGACCATGGCGTGTGATCTCTACCCGGTCATGGGTTCGCTCGACGTCGTCGAGCAGCTCCGAGAGGCGGTTCCGAGCATCCGTGAAGGGCAGCGTCGTCACGATCTCAGTCTACGCTCAAGTGGCGTGAAGTTAAGGCAGAACTCGCGGCTCGAATCGGCCACAGAGACAGTCGGCCCGGAGGCCAGGGCGCACTGGCCATGCGCACTGGCCNGGGCGCCCTGGGTGGCAACTCGGCCGTCATCCGCGCAGATCCCGAGCCCGCCGCGTGGGGCCGAGCCGCGGCGGGCACCCGGGCCACACCGACGACGAAGACTGCCGAGCCGTCCTACAAGTGCGTGTGCAACCAAGGGGTGGTGCAGATCGTCCATCGCTGGCGGGCCGAGGTGACCCCGGACGGCCCGACCGATGCCCAGGTCAGCTGGTACGGCGGTGTCGCCCGGATGCCCTGAGCACTGACCCGCGCGAGCGTTCACGAGGTCGGGTCCGCATGATCGCGCGGTGGTCCATGCGCGGTGGTCCATGCGCGGTGGTCCCATGCGCGGTGGTCCATGCGCGGTGGTCCCATGCGCGGTGGTCCCATGCGCGGTGGTCCATGCGCGGTGGTCCCATGCGCGGTGGCCACGTTGTGGGGGGCAAGGCACGGTCCAGGGGACCGTGGACCGTGCTCAGGTCCTGCGCATTCACCGGCCGACGTGTCGGACCCGGGTGGGATGGTGGCTTTCGTCGCCGATGACGGTGGTGTAGTC
>NZ_JPHT01000092.1:0-2702 GCF_000733325.1 Frankia sp. Allo2 | reverse complement strand
TAACCACGAGCCAGCCCCGGACCCGCAAGATAAAGCTCACCGACCACCCCCGGCGGCACCGGCTGCAGCAGATCATCCAGCACATAGGTCCGGGTACCGGCGATCGGTGTGCCCAGGCTGACGCCGCCGCCCGCCGTCAACTGCCGGCAGGTCGACCAGATCGTGGTCTCGGTCGGGCCGTACATGTTCCACACCTGCGCGCAGCGCTCGATCATCGCCTCGGCCAGGTCCGGAGGGAGGGCCTCGCCGNCGCACAGAGCCTTCAGCCCGGGAGAGCCCGCNCAGCCGTCGTCGACGAGCATCCGCCAGGTCACCGGCGTAGCCTGCAGCACCGTCGCGCTGTGCCGTACGATCTCCGCCGCCAGCCTCCTGGGGTCCAGGGCCACCTCGCGTTCGGCCACCACCACGCGCCCGCCCACGACCAGCGGCAGGAACAGCTCGAGCCCGGCGATGTCGAAGCCCAGCGTCGTCACGGCCAGCAGTACGTCGGCCTCGGTGAGGCCGGGGCGGATTCGCATCGCGGCGAGGAACGTCACCAGGTTGCGGTGTGAGATGACCACGCCCTTGGGTGTTCCGGTGGAGCCCGAGGTGTAGATCACATATGCCGGGTGCCGCGGGTCGATCCGGCCTGACGCGGTCGGCTGCCGGGCCGCCGGGGCCTCGGCGGTCCGTGGGTCGTCCAGGACCGTCCGTACGGCCGGGTGGCCGGGCAGCGCCCGGGCGGTCTCGGCCGTGCAGACCACGGCGGCGGGATCGGCGTCGGCCAGCATGAACGCCACCCGCGAGGACGGGTATCCCACGTCTACCGGGAGGTAGGCCGCGCCGGTCTTCAGCACCGCCAGCAGCGCCACCAGCATCTCAGCGGACCGCGGCAGGGCCACGGCGACGACCCGCTCCGGCCCGGCGCCCTGCTCGGTCAGCCGCGCGGCAAGTCGGCCCGCCGCCGCATCCAGCTCCGCATAGGTGAGGCCTACGTCCTGGAAGACCACCGCGACGGCGTCCGGGCTGCGCCGCACCTGGGCCTCGAACAACTCGGGCAGCGTCCGGTCCGAGACCTTGAGCGCGGTGTCGTTCCAGGCGGTGTCGTTCCAGGCGCGCACGACCTGGGCCCACTCGGCCTCGTCCATGACCGGCACCCGGCTCGCCCGCAGCGCGGGGTCGGCGGCGACCGTTTCCAGCAGCCGCACCAGCCGCCCAGCCAGCTTCTCGGCCGTCGCCCGGTCGAACAGGTCGGCCGAGTAGCCGACCGCCCCGTCCAGCCCGGCGGGTGCGCCGCCGGCGGTGTGGTGTTCCCCGACGGTGAAGGACAGGTCGAACCTGGCGGCGTCGGAGCTCGACCGCTGTGGTTGGACGGACAGGCCCGGCAGCTCCCAGCCGCCGTCCTGGTGGGTGGTCTGGAAGGTCATCATGACCTGGAACAGCGGGTGCCGGGCCAGCGATCGGTCCGGTTGCAGCTCCTCCACCAGCCGCTCGAACGGCACGTCCTGGTGGGCGTAGGCGGCCAGGTTCACCTCGCGAACCCGGGCGACCAGGTCACTGAACGACGGGTCGCCGCCGGCATCGGTGCGCAGCACCAGCGTGTTGACGAAGAAGCCGACCAGGCCATCCAACGCAGGGTCGCCCCGGCCCGCGATGACGGTGCCGAGCGGGATGTCGGTGCCCGCGCCCAGGCGGGACAGCAGCAGCGCGACCGCCGCCTGCACCACCATGAACATCGTGGCCTTCCGGTCCCGGGCGATCCCCGCCAGCCTGGCGTGGGCCTCGGCGCTGACGCGCAGCGGGACAGTGCCGCCGGTGAAGGAGGCCACGGCCGGGCGCGGACGGTCGACCGGCAGCGTCAGCTCGGCAGGAAGACCGGCCAGGGACTGCCGCCAGTACGCCAGTTGCCTGCTGATCAGGCTGTCCGGGTCGTCCTCGCTGCCCAGGATCTGGCGCTGCCAGGCCGAGAAGTCGGCGTACTGGACCGGCAGCGCCGCCCATGACGGCTCCCGGCCGGCGAGTCGCGCCGCGTAGGCCGTGGACAGGTCACGGGTGAGCACTCCTATCGACCAGCCGTCGGCCGCGATGTGATGCACGACCAGCAGCAGGACGTGCTCGCGCTCGGCCAGGACGAGCAGCTCGGCCCGCCACGGCGGCTCGCTGCGTACGTCGAAGCCACGTGCCGCCTCGGCCGCCAGCAGGTCCGCGAGGTCCCGCTCGCTGGTCGCACGCACCACGAGCTCGGGGCCGCCGTCCAGGATCTTCTGGAAGGGCACCCCGTCCCGGTCGGGGAACACCGTGCGCAGGGTCTCGTGCCGCTGTGCCACGTCCTTCAGCGCGGCTCGCAGCGCGTCCCGGTCCAGGTCACCGCGCAGCCGCAGCGCCATCGGCATGTTGTAGACCGCGCTGCCCTCCTGCAACCGGTTGAGGAACCACATGCGGGTCTGCCCGAACGACAGCGGGATCTCCTCGGGCCGCTGCCCGGCCACCAGGGGGGTACGGGCGCTCCCGCCGCCGGAGGCCAGCCTGGCGATGCCCGCCGGGGTCGGCGCGGCGAACAGCTCGCGGATGTTCACCTCGACGTCCAGCACGGCCTGCACGCGGGCGATCAGTCGCATGGCCAGCAGGGAGTCGCCGCCGAGGTTGAAGAAGTCGTCGTCGGCGCCGACCCGGTCCAGGTGCAGGGTCTCAGCGAACAGGCCGCACAGCAGCTCCTCGGCGGG
>NZ_JPHT01000091.1:0-2859 GCF_000733325.1 Frankia sp. Allo2 | reverse complement strand
GCTGTAGATCGCTCCCTTCGCCTTACGTGGGTCGGGAATTTCGCCGAGCATCGCGAGCAGGCTGGAGATGTCGAGCTGCTCGCAATCGACAGGCTCGTTGGACATGCAGGGGTCAGGCTGGCATGATGTCACGTGGTGGCCTTCTGTCTTGGGGGTTTGTTTGGTGGTACTTACATTGTCCCAAGCGGAAGGCCACTTCTTTCTCAACGGGGAGCCTGCATCCCGTCAAGCATTTCCAGATAATCGCGTGCCCAGTGACGCCAAATGCGCCGTCGAATCACGGTCGGCGCCAGGTCAAGTTGCTATGGCACGAATCCACGACGAGCTTTAGCGACAATCAATCGCCCATCGGATGCCCAGAAGTGATCACCAGGCAGGCTACCAACAGCTACCAACTATGACGCTGCGCTACCTCGCCGGAGCCCTGGCCGTAAGCGCTGGGTGATCCGCTGGAAGGGCGCGCTCAACGCCTTCGACGTCGCGTTCGACGGCCGGCTCACCGCAGGCCGCAGGTAGTCCGATTCGCCACAGTTGCACCGGTAACTTTACAGACCCGGAACGAGCGGGCGTGCCGCCCGGCTTGGCATAAGGTCCACGGAGGGGCTGTCAGTCTTCGGTCGAAGAGAACGGGCGGTCAGCGACATGCCGACGGTGGTCTGCGTCGGATGCGGCGCCGAAGTGTCGGACGTATCCGGGCCTGTCCATGCCTACATGTGTTCCTCCCCGGGGTGCTGGCAGCTGTACGGCGAGGTGACCGCTCAGAACCTGGCCCAAGCGGAGCTGAGGCTGGCCTTGGACTGCTATGCGGCACAGCACCCCGGAGGGGCGGAGCACGAGCTGCGGCAGCGCCAGTCCGTGGCAGTGCACCTGACGTCGCTGTGTCTGCATATCGAGGAGCGGCTGCCGGCGGCGCAGCTGATGACGCGGTTAAACAGGATGAGCCGTACTGTCCTGCCGCTTCTGGGCGCGAGTGCCTGGCCCTATCTGCCTCCGCCGGAGCGAATGGGCGACATGACCGTAGCCGATGTCCGTTCCGTGGCCCCTGAACAGCGCGCCGCCTGCCTCGGCGACTGGGCCGAGGCCGTGTGGCGGTCCTGGTCGGCCCAACACGAGACAGTGCGTGGCTGGGCGCGACTGGCACTGAAAGGCAGGTGAAAGCCGAATGATGGGCTTTTCGGCGGGGCCGGCGCGGGNCTGCCCCGGCTGCGGGCTCATGTTGCNGGAGCCACCGGAGCAGATACCCGGCCAGGCGGCGGCGGCTTCGGCCGGGTGCTGGTTGCTGTACACGGAGATGCTCGGCCGGTCCTACAACGACCCCGCCCGCTACTCCTCCCACCAGCTGCTGGTCGACAGTTACACCGCGCAGCACGTCGACTGGTCGCAGCCGCGTCGGGTGCAGGGCCTGTCCATCTGCCTGATGACGCTGTGTCTGTTCCTGGAGGACGGGGCCGACCCGAGGGAAGGACCGCGCCTGCACCGGCGCATGGTCGCCCGACCGGTGTTCCNCCCCTTGGNCCTCGNCCCCGTACTGCTCCACGGCCGGATGACAATCGCCGNCCTCGCCCCCGCCGATGATGCCGGCGAGTACGAGACCCTGCTCAGAGCTTGGGCGGCGCAGGTGTGGGGCGCCTGGGCTGCCCACCACACCACAATCAGGGGCTGGATCGAGGAGGCCCTCCCCTGAAGACAACGAGTCCTCGACCCCCCCGTACCACTCACTCCTGGAGCTCAGCGACCCTGAGTAGGAGCTGCTGGGCGACGTCCCGCTGCTCCACGCCACTGTCCTCGGCGATGACCGCGACCGCCAAGGCCGCGAAGCGCAGCATGCCGACCCAGGGTCCGGGCGGATCCGGTATCTGCCGGATGCACGCCGCCACGCTTTTCTCGTCATCCGCCAGAAAATGCGTCAGGGCCGCGCCAGCCAGCTGAGTCGCGAGTCGATTGCGCTCGAGCCGGTCTTCGATACCCAATGCCATCCTGTCTCCCCGCGTTGGTTCCGCCGGCCGCGGCCCACTTCAACCGGTGACCTTTATTCCCATGGAGCGCGCCGTTCCAGCCACTATCTTTTCCGCCGCTTCCATCGAATCGACGTTGAGGTCGGGCAGTTTGACCTTGGCGATTTCACGGAGCTGGCTGACGGTGACCGCACCAGCGTGCTCGGCATGCGGCCTCGGACTGCCCTTGCGGACACCCGCGGCCTGGAGCAGCAGACTGGTCGTGGCGGGCGACTTGACGGAGAGCTCGAAGGAGCGGTCCTCGAAGATCGAAACATCTGCCGAGACCTGCAGCCCGTGGTGGATCGCCGAGGCTTCGTTGAACTCCTTCATCACCCCGACGATGTTGACGCCATAGGTACCGAGAGCCTGGCCAATCTTGGCGACGTTGGCGTTTCCACCCTCCTGCTGGATTCGCACGACGGCGGAGAGTTTCTTCTTAGCGGGCATCCCAAGTTCCTTCTCGGCGAGTCTCTTATCGTAAACTAATGGCGATCCATCGGGGACTATATGACTCATCCCGGCCGTGCGCAAGGAAGTCGAGTTCAACTCAAGGATCACTTGAAAGTGTCTGAGGAAAGAGTGAAGAAAAGCCGTTCCACCAAGGAGTCAGATGTACTGTTCGATTATTCTGTGGGACCTGTCCAGATCCGATCAGACGGTTGCTTCCCTCCGGGACTACCTCCGCGACTATGCCGTTGAGGCGTATTCCCAGGTCAAGGGGCTGCGTCAGAAGTTGTGGATCTCCAACACGGGTCCGGAGGGAGAGTCCCAGGGTGACCCGCAAAGTCATTGATGCAGGTCAGCGGGGTTGTCGAGAGTGAGGATGGCCAGGAGCAGGGCGTTGTCGTGTCGGATTCTGCGG
>NZ_JPHT01000090.1:0-2951 GCF_000733325.1 Frankia sp. Allo2 | reverse complement strand
GGCCAGCCGTGCGCGGCCGGACCGCGGTCCAGTTCGACCCGTAGCCGGTCACGCTGACTGTCCGACAGGCGGCATGACGCACCACTGGGTCCTCGTGAGGCCAGCGCCGCCGTGCCACCGGCCTGCCAGAGCCGTTTCCACTGGTAGGCCGACTTCGTACTCACCCGCAGCCGCCCGGCGACCTCGACCGGATCGACCCCGGCGGCGAACAGGTCCGCCGCCTGCACCCGGACCACTTCCCGACGGGCACGACCCTGCGCGGTAAGCCCGCCACCATCCGCATACCTCATGCCCGATACAAGCGTCGGACACGGCCGGGTCATACCCGGACAGACCGGATGTGATCAAACAGACCCCGACCATTCAAGATCTGTATACCGGATGCTCACCANCNCCCANCCCCCAACNCCNCCCCCCGCCGCACCCACCCGGCACGGCAGGCAGGGACCGCAGCCCGCCCCACCACCACCGGCAATCCCCCCGCACTACGCCCGGCCCATACCGCCGGCTCGCCGAACCCGGATCACGATCCTCGCCACCGCGACCGCCGTGGTCCTCGCCGCCGCTGTCCTGCTCATCACGGACCGCCCCCGGCACNCCCCGACCACGGCGAACCGCCCCGACCGGCACGGCGCCGCCGCGATCCTCGCCGACCAGGCCACCACCGATGATCCGGATCTCGCGGTCCGTCTCGCCGTCGCCGCCTACCGGCTCAACCCCGACCCGGCCGCGCGCATCGCCCTGCTGGCCGCCGCCGCCCGAGGTCTGCCCCCGCTGGCAACGTTCCGCCACAGCGGCAAAATCCTGTCCGTCGCCATCAGCCCGGACGGGCACACCCTCGCCACCGGCAGCGCCGACCACACCGCACGCCTGTGGAACCCCACCCACCCCGACCAGCCGGTAGCCACCCTGGGCCACGACGACGGGGTGAACCACGTGGCGTTCAACCCCGCCGGCACCCTGCTCGCCACCACCAGCGACGACACCACCATCCGCCTGTGGAACATCACCGACCCCCACCACCCCGACCAGGTCAACACCCTCACCCTGCACACGGGCGGAACCCCCTACGGCGCCGCGTTCAACCCCGCCGGCACCCTGCTCGCGATCAGCACCTCCACCGGCGCCGTGCTCCTAATCGACATCACCGACCCCCGCGCCNCCTCCACCCTCGCCACATTCACCCCCCACAGCTACATCGCCGGAAACGTGGCGTTCAGCCCCGACGGCCACACCCTTGCGACGGCCAGCCTTGACGGCACCGCCCGCCTATGGGACGTCACCGACCCGCGCACCCCCCGACCATTGGCCACCCTCGCCCCCGGCCCCACCTTCGACGCCACCTTCAGCCCCGACGGCACGATGCTCGCCACCGCCCAGCAGGACGGCACCACCCTCCTGTGGACCCTCACCACCCCCACCCAGCCGCAGCCCGCCGCCACCATCCCCGAAACCGGCATGACCACCACCGCCGTCTTCGCCCCCGACGGCACGACGCTGGCCACCGCCAGCACCGACGGCACCGCCCACCTGTGGGATCTCACCAACCCGCGCACCCCCCGCCCGCTGGCCACCCTCACCGGCCACACCGGACCCGTGGAAACCCTCGCCTTCGACGGGACGATGCTCGCCACCGCCGGTGACGACACCACCGCCCGCCTGTGGGATCTCAACCCCACCAGCCTCACCCGCCGCGCCTGCACCACCCCCACCGGCCGACTCAGCGAAGACGAATGGCACCGCTACCTCCCCACCTTCCCCTACCAACCCCCCTGCCCCTAACCCCACCAACCCGCCCGGAACAGGCCGCCTACCCCACCCGGCAGGGAAAGACCCCGGGACCGGCGGCAGTCGGGGACGACAGCGCGCGGCCCGGGGTCGCTCGAAGGATGGGAGGACCCCGCCCGGTGTTGGGGGGCAGGGCAGGGTCCTCCCCGCAGTGACAGGCAGGCGGACCTCTACCCGTCACAGATCTGTGGGTCACCGGGACCAGCACGCCCGCNGCAGGTCGACCACGCCGAGAAGCAGGCGGACAGCCACAGCAGGCCTACGAGGATCAAGACCGGCGGGGAACCCGCAACGGGCCGGTACTACCCGCCCGGGCCGCCTGGCTCCCTTGGGGNGGNGGCCGCAGAGCCATCGTCACCCCTGCCGCCCGGGGCGCGATGCCGTTCATGCAGCCTGTCGAGAAGCGCGACTTCCCGGTTGAAAGCATCCACGTCACGGGTGAGACCCGGCAGGTCCAACCGGGTATCCGCCAGCACCTGATGGTACCGCCCGTCCCGCAAACCGTGCGCGAGTAGATACACTACGGCGTCCGCGAGGGGATGCCGCATGTTATGCGCGGCGGACCCGGCGAGAAGTTCCACCGTCCGGCCGACCACCAGCCCGATCAGGTCCGCGTTCCGCCCGGGATGCTCCGCTCGGATACGGGCGGTCAACGCCAACTCCAGCCGGGCCACGAAGGACTCATCAAGCCCGGACCCCTTGTCGGACTCAGGCCGGTCGGTGCCGTTCACAGCCGGTCCCCCGCTGTCAAGGCCGCGTACCGGGACAGCGACATCACTTCCCACATCGTGTGTTCCACCCACCGGCCACCGCCGTCCAGCAGGCGAACCCGATGCGACACCGGCATGATGCCGACCCCCCCCGAACTCTTCGGGTCGCAGCGCACAGCCGACCGTGACCACCGGCATGTCCACCCCGGCCGCCACCCGGTCCCCGTGGATGTACCGGCCGAGCAGAAACGCCAGCCGGGTACTGCCCGGCGGGCAGGTCCGGGGGTGCGCCGTCACCGTGGCCACCCCGTCCTGTGCCGTGGCCGCCACCGCCGCGGGCAGCAACGGCCCGTCCTCCACCGGCCGGACCCTCACCTGCACAGCGCGGTTACAGTCCACCTCCAGCACCGGCCCGGCCAGAAGCAGCCCGTCGCCACCGGGGAGCTCCACGTC
>NZ_JPHT01000089.1:0-2963 GCF_000733325.1 Frankia sp. Allo2 | reverse complement strand
GTTGGGGGAGGTTGAGCGGGCTCGGCTGGTGGGGGAGTGGAATGCGACGGGTGCGGTGGTGCCGGGGGTGACGTTGCCGGGGTTGTTTGAGGCTCGGGTGGTGGTGTCTTCGGGTGCGTTGGCGGTGGTGGATGGGGATGTGCGGTTGTCGTATGGGGAGTTGGAGGCGGCGGCGAATCGGTTGGCGTGGCATCTGATTGCTGGGGGGGTGGGGCCGGGGGGGATTGTGGCGGTGGTGGTGCCGCGGTCGGTGGATCTGGTGGTGGCGGTGTTGGCGGTGTTGAAGGCTGGTGCGGCGTATCTGCCGGTTGATCCGGATTATCCGGCGTCGCGGGTGGGGTTCATGGTGGATGATGCGGGTCCGGTGGCGGTGGTGTGCACGGTGGCGACGGAGGGTCTGTTGCCTGAGCATTCCGCGTTTCGGGTGGTGGTGGATGAGGCTGGGACGGCTGGGGTGGTGGCGGCGCGGCCGGCGACGGTTCCGGGTCGGTTGAGGCCGTTGTCGGTGGCTGATCCGGCTTATGTGATGTATACGTCGGGGTCGACGGGGGTGCCGAAGGGTGTGGTGGTTTCTCATCGGTCGGTGGTGAATTATCTGGCGCATGTGGGGGAGCGGTATCCGAGTGTGGCTGGCGGGTCGTTGTTGCATTCGTCGGTGGCGTTTGATCTGACGGTGACGGCGCTGTTCGGGCCGTTGCTGTCGGGGGGGTGTGTGTTTGTTGGGGAGTTGGCTGCCGGGTCGGGGGAGCGGTTGTTGGTGAAGGTGACGCCGAGTCATCTGCGGTTGTTGGCTGAGTCGGGTGTGTCGGTGGGTGCGGGGCATCTTGTGGTGGGTGGGGAGCAGCTGACCGGGGAGATGCTTGCTGTCTGGCGTGGGCGTCATCCGGCGGCGGTGGTGGTCAATGAGTATGGGCCGACCGAGGCGACGGTTGGGTGTCTGGAGTATCGGGTGGAGCCGGGGGAGGTGGTTAGTCGGGGTGTGGTGCCGATCGGGCGGCCGATTCGTAACGCGCGGGTGTTTGTGTTGGATTCTTTTCTGCAGCCGGTGCCGTCTGGTGTGGTGGGGGAGTTGTATGTGGCTGGGGTGGGTGTGGCGCGGGGGTATTTGAACCGGCCGGGTTTGACGGCGGAGCGGTTTGTGGCGTGCCCGTTCGGGGGNGGGNGGNTGTACCGGNCTGGTGATCTTGTTCGCTGGTCTGGTGCGGGTCAGTTGGTGTATGTGGGCCGGGTGGATAGTCAGGTGAAGGTGCGGGGTTATCGGATTGAGCCGGGTGAGGTTGAGGTGGTTTTGGCGGGGTGTCCGGGGGTGGGTCAGGTTGCGGTGGTGGTGCGGGAGGATCTGCCGGGTCAGCGGCGTCTGGTGGCGTATGTGGTGCCGGCTGGGGGGGTGGCGGTTGATACTGCTGGGATTCGGGGGTTTGCGGCTGCTCGGTTGCCGGAGTACATGGTGCCGGCGGTGGNGGNGGTGCTTCCGGTTTTGCCGTTGACGGTCAATGGCAAGGNGGATCGGGTGGCGTTGCCGGTTCCTGATTTTGCGGATCGGGTGGGTGGTCGGGAGCCGCGTACCGCGGTGGAGGAGGTGTTGTGTGGTTTGTTCGCGGAGGTGCTGCATCTGGAGCGGGTCGGGGTCGAGGACAGTTTCTTCGATTTGGGTGGTGACTCGATCGTGTCGATGCAGCTTGTTGCTCGTGCCCGCCGGGTGGGGGNGGTGATTACGCCTCGTCAGGTGTTTGAGTGCAGGACTCCGGCGGCGCTGGCCGTGGTGGCGGGTGAGGGTGCCGGTGGTGGCGGGCCGGNGGATGTGGGGGNCGGCGAGGNGCCATTCACCCCGGTCATGCACCGGATGGCCGGGCACGCGGGCCTGGCCGGGCTGGCCGGGCGGTACTCCCAGTCGGTCCTCGCCGTGGTCCCGGCCGGGTTGGACCAGGATCACCTGAACACCGCGGTCCAGGCCGTGCTGGACCATCACGACGCGCTGCGGGCCAGGCTGGTCTGCCCCGACGAGCACGACACCGCGTCGTGGCGGCTTGACATCCCCGCCGCCGGGTCGGTGGGTGCGGTGGGGTCGGTGGCCGGGGAGTTGGTGCGGCGGGTCGAGGCGGTGGGCCTGGACGACGACGAGCTCGCCGAGTTGGCGGCGGTACAGGGCCGGGCCGCCGCCGAGCGCCTCGACCCGCGGGCCGGGGTGATGGTTCAGGTGGTGTGGTTGGACCGGGGCCGCGAGCTTCCGGGCCGGGTGCTGCTGGTGGCACACCACCTGGTGGTCGACGGCGTGTCCTGGCGGGNGCTGGNGCCGGACCTGGCCGCGGCCTACCGGGCGGTGGCCGCTGGCAGCCCGGTGGAGCTTGACCCGGTTGGCACCTCGTTTCGGCGCTGGGCGCTGCTGGCCGCCGCGCAGGCCCAGGACAGGGCGGCCGAGCTTCCGCGGTGGGAGCGGATGCTGGCGGTGGAGGAGCCACTGATCGGTGGCCGCCCGCTGGACCCGGACCGGGACGTCGCGGCTGACATGCGCCGCGTGTCGCGGAGTGTGCCCTCCGAGGTCACCGCCGAGTTGCTGACCAGTGTTCCGGCGGCGTTCCATGCCGGGATCAACGATGTGCTGCTGGCGGGGTTCACGGTGGCGGTCAACGAGTGGCGGGGGACTTCCGGCCCGGTGCTGGTGGATGTGGAGGGGCACGGCCGTGAGCCGTTGGCCGAGGGGGTGGACCTGTCGCGCACGGTCGGCTGGTTCACCGAGATCCATCCCGTCCGGCTGGACCCCGGCAGCACCGACTTCGCCCGGATACGCGCCGGCGGCGACGCCGCGGGGCAGGCGGTCAAGCAGGTCAAGGAGCAGCTTCGTGCCGTGCCGGGCGACGGCCTCGGCTACGGGCTGCTGCGTTACCTCAACCCTGACACGCGCCCGGTCCTCGCGGCGCTACCCACCCCACAGATCGGCTTCAACTACATGGGCCGCTTCACCG
>NZ_JPHT01000088.1:0-2981 GCF_000733325.1 Frankia sp. Allo2 | reverse complement strand
GAACCGGGTGAGGTGGAGGCGGTGCTGGTCATGCACCCGGGCGTCAGCCAGGGCGCGGTCATCGCGCGCGCGGACCAGCCGGGGCAGAAACGGTTGGTCGCCTATGTCGTCGCCTCCGACGGGGAGACGCTCGACACCGTCCAGATCCGCGACTTCGTGGCGGGCCTGCTGCCCGACCACATGATCCCTTCAGCCGTGGTCGTGCTCGACGCGCTGCCGCTGACCGCCAACGGCAAGGTCGACCGTGCCGCCCTGCCCGCCCCCGACTTCGCCGGCCTGGTGACCGGCCGGGAGCCGCGCACCTCGGTCGAGGAATCGCTGTGCACCCTGTTCGCCGAGGTGCTGCGCCTGGAGCGGGTCGGGGCCGACGACGACTTTTTCGACCTCGGCGGTGACTCCCTGCTGGCCATGCAGCTGATCGCACGGATCAGGAACCTGCTGCGGACGGCGCTGACCATCGGCGAGCTGATGGCCGAGCCGACACCCGCCGGGGTCGCCACGCTGGTGCGGGCCGGCGGCGACCCGGCGGCCGACGAGCCGGTGCTCGCGCCCGTGCAACGGCCCGAGGCGGTGCCGCTGTCGTTCGGCCAGGCCCGGATGTGGTTCCTCAACCGGCTCGAGGACGGCGAGGCGCTCTACAACATCCCGGTGCAGCTGCGGCTGCGCGGCGACCTGGACCGGACCGCGCTGTGGGCCGCGCTCGGCGACGTGGTCACACGGCACGAGAGCCTGCGGACGGTGTTCCCCGACCCCGACGGCATCCCGCGGCAGCAGATCCTGACCGCTGAGGCCGCACGCCCCACGCCTGTGGTCGTACCGACCGACGAGGACGAGCTGCCCAGCCGGCTGACGGCCGAGGCCACCCGGGGCTTCGACGTGAGCCGCGACCTGCCGGTACGGGCCACGCTGTTCGCCGTGCCCGACGGCAGCCACGTGCTGTCACTCGTCGTCCATCACATCGCCGCGGACGGCTGGTCGATGGGGGTGTTCGCCCGGGATCTGGCCACGGCCTACGCGGCGCGGCGGAACGGGCAGGCCCCGCCGTGGGCGCCGCTGCCCGTGCAGTACGCCGACTACTCCATCTGGCAGCGCGAGGTCGCGGCCGGCGAGGACCGGTCGGACGCGCACCTGGCGTACTGGCGGCAGGCGCTGGCCGACCTGCCCGCCGAGCTGAACCTGCCGGTGGACCGGCCCCGCCCCGCCCTGCCCGGCTTCCAGGCCGGATCCGTGCCCATCCGGCTCGGCGCGCGGACACACGCCCGCCTGGCCGACGTGGCCAGGGGCCAGGCTGCGACGCTGTTCATGGCGGTGCAGGCGGCCGTAGCGCTGTTGCTGTCCAAGCTGGGCGCGGGCAGCGACATCCCGCTGGGCACGGCAGTGGCCGGCCAGGGGAACGCCGCGCTGGACGACCTGATCGGTTTCTTCATCAACACCCTCGTCCTGCGCACCGATGTCGGCGGTGACCCGACCTTCGTCGAACTCGTTGGCCGGGTCCGCGAGGGCGACCTGGCCGCCTTCGCCCACCAGGACGTGCCCTTCGAGCGGCTGGTCGAGGAATTTCACCCGGCCCGATCCCTGGCCCGCCACCCGCTGTTCCAGGTGATGCTCGGCTTCCGGAGCACCCCGCAGCGGGAGTGGCACCTGGCCGGTCTCGACACCCAGGTGATGCCGTCGCAGGCCGCCACCGCCAAGTTCGACCTGTCCTTCGACCTCGCCGAGTACCGCGATGAGGCGGGCGCGGCGGCGGGCATCGACGGGGAACTGCACTACTCGNCCGACCTGTTCGACCGGCGGACGGCCGAGGACCTCGTCGTACGGCTGGTCCGGGTGGTTGAGGCGGTCGCGGACGACCCGCACCTGCGGGTCAGCCAGGTCGACGTGCTGGACGACGCGGAGCGGGCCAGGATCGTCGGCGAGTGGAACGACACCGGCGTACCCCTCGGCCACACCAGGCTCACCGCGGCGTTCGATGCCCAGGTGGCCGCCCGCCCGGACGCGGTGGCGGTGGCGGCAGGAGATGTGCGGCTGTCGTACGCGCGGCTGGCGCAGGCCGCGGACCGGGTCGCGCACAGGTTGGCGGTGGCGGGCGTACAGCCGGGTGACCTGGTCGGCGTGGCGCTGGAGCGCTCGGCCGAGCTGGTGGCGGTGCTCATCGGGGTGCTCAGGGCGGGCGCGGCCTACGTGCCGGTCGACCTGGAGTGGCCTTCGGCCCGGGTGGCGCAGGTGCTGGCCGGGACCGGTGTGGTGGTGGCCTCGGCGGGGTTCGCCGCGCCGCCGGGCGTGGGCGTGGTGCCGGTGGGCGACTGGGTGCTGTCCGGGCCGCCGCTGACGCCGCCGTACGTCGTGGCAGGCCACGGCGACCTAGCGTACGTGATGTATACCTCGGGATCGACGGGCGTACCGAAGGGCGTGGCGGTGACGCACGCCGGGGTCGTCTCCCTGGCCGCCGACCGGCACTGGTCCGGCGGGGCTGATCAGCGCGTGCTGTTCCACGCCCCGCACGCCTTCGACGCCTCGACATGGGAGCTGTGGGTGCCGCTGCTGGCGGGCGGCCAGGTCGTGATCGCCCCGCCGGGACCGCTGGATGCCGCCGGGCTGGCCGAGTTGATCTCCGGTGCCGGGCTGACGGCCGTGCACGTGACCGCCGGTCTGCTCGCGGCGCTGGCCGAGGAGGACCCCGGCTGTTTCGCCGGGCTGCCCGAGCTGCTGACCGGCGGGGACGTGGTCAGCGCCACCGCCGTCGCTCGCGTCGCGGCCGCGTGCCCGGACACCGTCGTGCGGCACCTGTACGGCCCGACCGAGATCACCATGTGCGCGACCGTGTTCGACATCCGGCCGGGGGAGGAGGTCCCCGGGCCGCTGCCGATCGGGCATCCGCTGGACAACACCCGGACCTATGTGCTGGATGATCTGCTGCAGCCGGTGCCGCCGGGGGTGGTCGGTGAGCTTTATCTTGCGGGTCCGGGGCTGGCTCGTGGTTA
>NZ_JPHT01000087.1:0-3072 GCF_000733325.1 Frankia sp. Allo2 | reverse complement strand
CCCCTCGGCCGGCCCATCGACGTCCGCGACGACCGGGGCTTGGCCTTCTTCTTCGTATACGGGCTGTCCGACGACGACGGCCACGACGAGTTCGTACTGTCCCTGCCGAGTTGGCGGTCCAGTTCGCGGACCCTGTCGGTGAGCTGCTCCACCTGCCCGACCAGCCGCTCGACCAGCCGCGCCTGCTCCGCGATCGTGGCCGCCTGGGCGGCGATGGTGGCGTCCCGGTCCGCAAGCAGACGCACGAGTTCCTCGTACGTCGGACGGCCGCCTGACTCCACGTCCCGGACGCTATCCGATCATCACCCACCAGCCCGCGAACGCCACACGATCACCGAACAAGATCTACAAGGCCGCCACCCAACCGACGTGAACAGCTACGAGTCGTGCGCACTAAACCGGTCAACGAGTTGTCGACATGCTCGACACCGATTCCAACATCGATGAAATCAATCCCGTACTCTTCTAGCTTAGTAACTATCAGCTTCCGCGCCGGACCATCATCAAGCGCGAGGAAGACAAACGTCATTCCGCGCAGCTCGTCAACATTCGCCTCAGTGACGAAGTCGCCGTGCGGCACTATTTTCTTTCGCATCTTGGCGTAACGCGCTGCGAAGTAGTCAACCTTCTTTGGCACCGTAGCCAGCTCCTCGATCGACGGCGCCCCGGGCGATCGAAAGGCGTTGTGCTGGAGGTAGCGGTCACCATCGAATAGATGGATCTCTCGGACCGGCGTCTTCGCTACAAGATCGAGGGTATAGGCACCGGTGCCGCCGAGGCCGATGATCGCTATCGGACCTAGCCGGAGCTTTTTGGTCACCTCCGAGATGCCGGCTCGGACGGATGCGGTGTCCAGGTACTCGAACGGCGAGTCGTCGTCCTCGTCCGGCGTGATCACTGGGAAGGTCGTGGCCGCGACGGTTGGATCGAGCACCTGGGCGTGCATCAAGAGGAGGGCGACATAGGTTGTTACCTTGTGGTGATAGTCCCGGTAGCGCTGGTCACCACCCATCGGCTTCTTCGAGAACGTGAAGTTGACGTGAACCGAGCCGACCAACGACGCCGCACCGCTGTTGATCAGCTTCGACAGCGGATGGCCTTCCGAGTCCGAGGGTGTCTGGCCGATGAACTGGGCGACATGGTTCGACGGCTGGATCGTCATGTCACCGGCGAGCTCCAGTTCGGTGACCAAGGTGCCGCGTAGGACCTCCCGACTCGGGTTGACGTACGGCACGTCGTGGACGAGCAGCACATTTCCACGTGTCTCAAGGTGGTAGCCCTCCTCCCGCAGCCGCCCGAGGTCCGCGCTACGAACGATCAGTCGCTGTGACATCAAAGATCATTCCTTCCTTGATCTTGACGGTCCCGCCTGGACGGAGGGTCCCCTCGGGCTTGTCGCCGTGCCCCCGCCGGAAGGTGATCGTGAAGTCGACGTTGTCGCCAGCAGGCACAGGATCGAAAGCCAGGGCCACGACCTCGTCAAAGCTCAACTCCCCTTTGACCACTGTGCGCCGACGGCCGTTCACGATGATCTCCACCGTCTTGGTCTGAGCCCCGGCCTCGACTGCTGCTGTCCCACTCATGGGAGTTCTCCTGTCCGCGGCGTTGCCGACCGCTTAGCCGATGTCGCCGACCAGGCGACGCTGACGATCGTCAGCCTCGGAGCACCAGATGGTCAACCCAACTGGCAACAACAAAATGACAGTGAAACTGACATGACAGTGAGTTTGACACCGACACCGCTTCCCGGGCAGACTGCGGCCTGTGCAGGACGTGGAACTGCAGCGCGGTCTGGCGCAGTCAGTGCGCAAGCACCGCCGCCAGCGGGGATGGAGCCAGGCAGCCCTTGCCGAGCGACTCGGGTTGACGCGGACGACGATCACGAACATCGAGCACGGTGCCCAAGGCATCACACTGCTGACGTTCGTCCGCCTAGCTGAGCAGCTCAACGTTGGAGCGCCAGAACTCCTCGCAGAGGTCATCGCGGGACGCCCGGCCCCTTCAGCGGCGCCAGAAGCGCCCGGCCCCTACCGGGAATGGGNTGCCTCGATCGCATCGATGCCTGGCGACGATAACGTGTCCGCCCACGTTGCCGATGACGGAAACACGTCGTGAATCCGCCGATCCGTCGTACGTCGAGCGAGATCCGAGCGATCGAACTTCTAAAAGACTGCGGATACGCAAATTATATTCCAGTCCCGGTAGACCGCATAGCCGCCTCCCTCCGCGCGGTGGTTCGCTACCAGCCCTTTGAGGCAGACGACATTTCCGGCCTACTACTACGCCAAGATGGCCAGCCAGCTATTATTGGCGTCAACAGCGTCAATGCCCCGGTTCGTCAACGTTTCACAATCGCGCACGAGATTGGTCACCTTCTGTTGCATGAGGGTAAGGGGCTCATTCTTGACCGGCTCGTGCGCGTAAACTTTCGGGACGCAGTCTCGTCTACAGCGACAGATCGGCAAGAGCGTGAGGCGAATGCCTTTGCGGCAGCGCTACTCATGCCCGACGAACGGATAGTCGAACAACTCGACCAGCTCACCAGCGGTCGACTAAGGTCGGACACGGCTATCGTGCAGCATCTTGCAAGAACCTTTGACGTGTCGCGGCAGGCAATGGAGTTCCGCCTCATCAATCTCGGTTTGCTCTCGCCCGCTTAAACGAGCAGCCTGTGCAGTTTCTTTCTAGTACGCTATGTCGACGTACGTATTCGGAAGTCCCGTTGTTGATCTTTTGGGGNGACGGCCTTCGGGGCTGGGTGTGGCCTGATGGTCGTGGTGGGTGATGTTCTGCCGGTCGGGGTGGTTTGCTGCGGTGCGTGACGGTTGTCGAGTCGGGGGCGGGCGCTGCCGCGAGCGGTGAGGTTGCCGAGGGCGCGGCGCTGCTGGCGGAGAACGCCTGGCTGCGGGCCCGGGTCGCGGAGCTGTTGACGGACATCGCCGGGCTGGTCGCGCGGGAGGCGACGCGTGAGGCCGAGGTGGTGGAGCTGCGTCTCCAGCTCGAGGCGTTGCAGGCGGAGCTGGCGACGTTGCGGCGGATGCTGTTCGGCCGGTCGTCGGAACGGGAGTGCGG
>NZ_JPHT01000086.1:0-3267 GCF_000733325.1 Frankia sp. Allo2 | reverse complement strand
CCTCCCGGCTGACCCCGACCCCCGAGACCCCAGCGGAGTGCCCCACGGTCACGCCGCCCACGATCATGCCCCAACGGGATTTCCGAATACGTACAAGAAATTAGGCGGTGGAACCGCAATCAGCGAACGCTCGGCGGCCTTAACGAGCGACTTCTCAAGGTCAGTGAACATCGGACCCAGTAGATTTCTGGCGCTCAGCTTATTGGCAGCGGCAATCGTCTCCGAGAGATACGAAGAACTCAGGCTCTGGGTCAGGACTCCCGCAAGCCGTGCGCCAGCCAGATCCATGGAGGCAATCTTTGCCAAGGAGCTGGTGGCTCCAAGTTCTTTGATGATTGCTTCATATGGCACGGTTGATCCAGCCAGCTGTGCGGCAATTTTCGATATTGAGGAGTTATTGACCGCCAGGGCGTCTCGCATCATTCGAGAAAGCTGCTCATTCATTCCCGTGTAGACGCCGGGCGGCACCCGCAACACGATTTCGCTGAGGCGATCCATATCTTTGGACGCAATCTCAAGTGCGGGATCTTCCTCGTCGTGTTCGTCGGTGCTCATTCTGGCTACTCCTTACTCCTGCACCGACTTTTTCATCGGTAGTCGAACCAGCATACGGCAGGCCGCCCCAGGTGAGGCGGGTACTACGGGNGCAAANCTTGTCTACGTCGCTCAAGCGCCGCTCCGCGGCGACCCGCTCCGCCTCCCTCCGGTCGCCGGCGCGGACGGGCGGACGCAGCCTGAACAACAAATATGTTCACGGCTCCACCACGTTCAGCGTTACGCCGGTTTTCCTACCGATGGCCGTCACCCATTTCTCTAGCACATCCGTCCTGCGTTCCAGCCCCGCCACATCCGCCGCCGTATGCTCAGCCCGCAACACGTAGCCATCCATGGCCGCCAGGAGGNCGCCAAACTTGTCTTCCCGCGCTTGGATAACACCGGCCAGACGTGCTACATCGCCGGTCAGCACGTCTATGGACTTCGCCATATGCTCAAAGCGGCGGTTCGTATCAGCCTGCAACTCATCAAAGCGCTTATCGAGATGCTTAGTTAATTGCCGGATTGCTTCATCGTTCATCGTTTCCTAGTATGCCTCTATTTACTGCGCACTTCAAGATAGAATATCCGGCCTCGCTTGCCCACGGCGGGCGTACTCCCCTTGACTTGTAAGGGGAGGGATGGCATTGCGCTCATTGACGTTTCTTTTGATACCCGATACGCTAGAGCCAGGTTAGTTCTCAGTTGTTCTTGTTCGTAACGGCGCTCCGTTTGCAGACGGGTCGCCGTTTTTCGTGCTTATATGTGGCAGTCAACTGCTACGACGCGCTGGCCGCCGTAGCGTGTTTGGATGTCCTCCAGGCGGTTGGTACGCCACTCCTCCCTCGGCACATCTTCCCTCGTGACGATGCCCCACCATCCCATCTGCCCCTGCTGAATCCACTCACCATCAGGCAGGATAAACGCAAACGGCATGGTATCGGACGTCAGGTTCTTTACGTCCGTCACGTTGTTTTCGATGCTCTCGTGACTTTGCTCGAAATTCAAGCCGTCGTCTTCGCTTTCGGTGGTCAATCCCGTTATCAGCCCATCCCAGCGGCCACCAATACACCACCAGTCCCATTTACTTTTCGGGTTGTAGGTGCTGGGGTACGTTCCAGAACCCTGGCAGTTGTCGCAATCGGGGTCTGGCTTTATGGTCAGCCCTGCGAGCGCCTGTTTCTCTGCCTCCCTCAAGGGCTGGGTGCGCTTGAGCCATGCTTCTTCGGAGTGATCTTCGCGCGGACGCTCGTGGAATGTGTTGCGTAACATCTCCCACGTCAGGCCGGTNTTCTCCGTCGCGATCTCAGAAGCCATATTGTCCGCCCGCCTGGTTCCGCATCCGCAAGGTCTGTTGTAGGCGTCCACCACTATATCTTCGTCGTACGGCTCCATGACCTCGTGTAGGTAGCTTTCCGCATCCTCGGTTTCGATATGGTCGGGGAGAATGACGCCAAGCAGAAAGTGGCTCATAGCGCCACCTCCGCCATTTCCTCGGCCAGCCGCAATAGGGCGGGGTTGGAATTCTCGTCGATGGAGCGGGACGCGCCGTCGAACCAGTCCAGGAAGTGGAACGTGGCGGCCACTACCTGGCCGTTGTCCACCTCCGCATCCATATGCGCTGAGGGGCCACCCCAAAAGAACTCCACCCGCACGAGCCGCCGCGCCGACACCGCCAGCGGCTCCAGTTCCTCGTGTAGCTCCTCCTCGCGGGCGTCGTCGTTTGCCCGTTGCGCCTTCTCCAGGCGTTTGTATCTTCTCCTGTACCAGCGCTCCAGGCTCAAAAGCTGGGCGTCAATACGGTTTTCGCATGTTGCATTTCGATCATCGGACATGGTTGGTTCCTCCATGCCCGGCTCTAGCAATATCAGGTTGTCAAGGTGTAATCAGCCGGTGGCACACTGTTCAGGGCGGGCGCACCAGCGGGACGGGCGCGCTGCCAGGGTGGTGCAACTTCGCTGTACTTCTTTCAAGCGTGTAGCCGGAGCACGGGAGGGGCGTAGGGCAGGGGCGTGCGTCAGAGATCACCTGAGGGAGCGCCACGGAAAACGCCGGTGCCGCGGATTACTAATGAGCGGCTTTCCCGCTAAAATAGACAACAGCCCCAGCAGCGCACCAGATCAAAGGAGATCGGCCCATGCCTGCTCGCCATCAGGTTACTACTGATGTTCATCTAATCTTGCTCCGAAACAACGAAGCCCTGTTCGGCCGTCGCCAGAACACCGGCTACGAGGACGGTGCGTACCACCTGCCCTCCGGCCACCTGGAGGCGGGAGAGTCCGTGGTCACGGCCCTCATTCGGGAGGCCAAAGAGGAAATCGGGGTGACGATCCAGCCGGAGGCGGTGGAGTTCGCGCACATCATGCACAACTCTTCCGGCGGCGGCCGGGCCGCCTTCTTCTTCATCGTCCGGGAGTGGGACGGCGAACCGGTGAACCGGGAGCCGGAGAAGTGCAGCGAACTGGCCTGGTTCCCACTGGATGCCCTGCCGGACCACATGATCGCCTACTGCCGGGCGGCGCTGGAAGACATCGCCGCGGGCCGGTCCTTCTCCGTCTTCGGCTGGTAGCCGTGGCCGGGCCACACCCGGGGCCGGTGGTCTGCGTCAGCTACCTGGCCGCCGCCTCTCTCTGGACAGTGAGCCTTTCCCGGTAACGATTCGTCACGTGACGTGATCGCAATGGTGTGTTGGTGTGTTGGGTGTCAGGCGGTTCTGCGGTGCTCGGTGTGGAG
>NZ_JPHT01000085.1:0-3623 GCF_000733325.1 Frankia sp. Allo2 | reverse complement strand
CACCACCGGCCACCACCACGGCGACGCCGCCGACCACCGCGCCCGCACCCCCTGGTACACCACCAAGACCCGCCCCTGCACCGCCGACCTCGCCGTCAAGCTCCGCCGCGTCCTGATCACCACCCAATATCAGCCCACACGGCCCGCGAACCCGACCGACGCGGAAATCCACACCCTCCGCCTCGCCTGGGCCACCACCGACAGCGCNCTCGCGGCCTGACCAGCCCCCATCNCGGCCCCACAGCCCGGGAACCAGACAAAACAGACATCGACCCGAGACCGCAAACCAGCTCAAACACCCCACCACGAACCAGCACACCAAACACGCACAGAACACGTCTCACGCGACGTCAACCATAAAATTGGAGATCAAGAAAACCGCGAAAGTCGAGTTGCCTCTCTCCCGCCGCTTGAGTAGTGCCCCGTCGCTCGGCCCGACGGGTCGTGCAGGACAGCGTGGTGGGGCGCCGAGAAGGCGCATGCAGCTAGTCGCCCGCTCTCCGGCGCGTGCTGGACGGCGCCCAGCATCCCGCATGGACAGGCCGCGTCGGTGAAGACGGAAACCGGCTGGCTGAGGACCGTTCCGCAAAGGAGGCGCCCGTGGCGCCGCCCTCACCGGATAACCGTACCGCTCATCGCCTTGCCAGCCATTCTGCTTTGGTTTCCTGGAAAGAGAGGGCCCTGATGGGTATTCACTATGCGACCTTCGGGCGTTGCCCGAGTGATCCGTCGACGGTGCTGTGGCGGGTCCACGACGAGATGCTTCCCGCGGTCACGGTGCTCGCGGGCCGGATGGAGAACGTCTCCGGCCTGAAGGCCCCACACATGATCGAAGATGATTTGCGACGGCTCCTTCTGGCCCATCACCCGACCGTTTGGGAAGAGGTCGGTGAATATCGGCGCGCGGCCCGCCCGCCCGCCACGCCGTCCTGCGGCCGGCTGTACTGCCCGACGGCGGCGAGGCGACACAGCCATCGCGCCTACAANCCCGGGGATGTGGTCGCCCTGACCGCGGGAGACCCCCAACACGAACCTGAGACGTGGCCGTTCCCGGTCTGGGCGGTCCTCGGCGTGCGCACCGAGGACG
This sequence comes from Frankia sp. Allo2, assembly GCF_000733325.1. Lineage (NCBI taxonomy): Bacteria > Bacillati > Actinomycetota > Actinomycetes > Frankiales > Frankiaceae > Frankia > Frankia sp. Allo2. Next base: position 2,536 of record NZ_JPHT01000085.1, on the reverse strand, counting down.
AGGCTTACCGCGACGGAATCTGCGTCGACATCGGCCCCGGCCNTCATCGCCGTTTCGTCGGCCCCCACGAGATCCGGAGGCTTCGCCTCGACGAGATGGTCATCGGCCCGTCAACCTGGTGACCACAGCCCGCAGCCCGCCGCGGGCGTGCCACCGTCCACGGCGTACCCATCGGGCTGCTCATCATCGGCCCTCCCGCCATCCCTCAGGCGAACCGGGAGGGTGAACGGCCACCCCGTTCCCCGGAATCGGCTGCATGTCGTTGTCGGCATCGGTGAATCCTGCACCGAACCGAGTACGCCGCCTCCGACCTGCCGCACCTGACGGCCCGCCCCACACGACCGGCCCGCGACGGCCGGTGCAACGCCTCTCGGCCCGCCGCGCACCTCGCCCGGCGGGCCGACCCGCGTTGCAGCCCTGGTCCCCGAGGGCCCGCGCGACCGCCCGCGCCCCGGCCCCCACGCTCGCGCACGTCCGCCTGTCCGCCGTGCTGCGCCCTCCTTAGGAGCGCCCCACCATGCCGTCGACTCCGCATCTGATCGGCTTCGCCGAACTCCTCGGCCGGCTCCGCCACGTCCTGACCGTCAACGGCGAGGACACCGTCACCCTCCGCTTCTCCGGACTGTCCTACCACCCGTACTTCGACCGGGACGGCTGGCCGCGCCGACTGCTCGCCCACGTCCTGTTCGGACTGGACGGCCACCTCGACCCGGCCAGCCTGCTCAACCTCGAACCCGCCGCCAGCCTCCTCGGCGCGCTTGGCTACCCGCTGACCGCCAAAGCCGCCGCCCTCGCCAACGAGGCTGAGCAGCTCACCATGCAGGGCTGGACCTGGGGCCACGCCGTCGACACCACGATCCAGCGCACCGACGTGGACGACGAACCGGAAGACACCCGCATCGGCGACGTGGCCGTAATGGCCGTGCTCTCCCACATCGCCGCCCGCCACGCCACCGAGATGACCAGCCCGATCCGGGCGGTCCCGCTGTTCCACCGCGGCTACCCGACCGGGCTGCTCGGCCACCTGGCCGCCTGCCTGCGCCTCGACGCCGTCCACGCCTCCGCCCTCGGGGACAGCAGCGCTCTCGCCCTGTTCGGCCACCTCGGCTGGACGCTGTCCCCACGCGCCAGCGCGGTCCTCACCNCCNCCGAGCAGGCCGAGGCCGCCGGAGCCACCTGGACCGACGTCGTCATCCAGGCCAGGGCCACCCGCCGCGACCACCTGCGCCGCGACCCCTGGGACCGCTGAACCGCGCCCGGTGCCCGGACTCCGTCGCAGGCCCGCCGGGCTGGCTGCGGGCATCGCCTCAGCCGCCGGTACTTCTCGCCGGTAGGAGAACCGTTTCTTCGCCTGCCGGTCCGAACCTGCTCCTTTCCCAACCCACCTTCGCGAGAAAAGAGGACTGGCATGCGTGAATACATCGCGTGCGACGGCGGGGATGACGATTGGCTGTGCCGATGCGGGAACACCCCGGCGTCCAGCGGGTTCGTCCCGGTCCGTCGGCGCCGGGAAGTCGCCCCGGGCGCGGCCCGGTGGCGTGGGCGCTATTGCTGTGTGGACTGCGGCTTGTTGATCCACTGGCCCAGCCGGGAGATCGTCGGACGTATCANCCCTGCGGNCCTCGTCCTGAACGACGCTACGCCCTCCGTCAACCGGCGACGCCGACCGCCGTTCCTGCGGCACAGCAGAGGCTTCCGCCGTGCACGACGCGCGCGACTGCCTCGCCAGCGGTAGCCCCTACCTCTCCCCAGTGAGGCGTTCCGGCGCCGAGCCGAGACCCGACCGAGGGGCACCTCGTCGTCGAGTTGGCCGGCAGGGACGGTCACCGCAACCCCGCGGCAGCAGGGTGGCGGGGTCGCAGAGGGCACGCGCTGCATGCTGCGTGGTGCCCACGTCGTGGCGCGATCAGACTAGGTGGGGACGGCCGTCCCGTACGTCCTGCGCGGCCGTCCCGGACCGGCCCGCCGCTGCGACCCCGCGCCCCATAGAGGACACCGCTGATGAACTTCGAGTCCCATGTTCTTGTCGATATGACCGTCAAGCAGGTCCAGGACGCCCTGGCGAAAGGAGACCAGCCCGCGATCGCGGTCCTGGAAGGAGAGCCCTCGCGCACGCTGAGTAACTCGGCCTACCTGCGTGACCCCGCTCGCGCGGAAGCGTTCGAGCGGCAGGTCGCCGCCGAGGCGAACCGCATCGACCTCGAACGGCTCATCCTGGCGGTCCCGCAGATCAGCAGGCCCGTCGTGATCGACGGCGACGATGAGGTCCGGCTGCGGTCCCCCTACACCGGCGGGCCGGTGCTGGAGGACGACGGCGAGATGCACGTCATCCTCTGGGTGCTCTGGGACGAGGAGGAGGGCCACGAGTCTGGAATGGTGCCCTTCCGGCGCAAGCGCGACGGCACACCCGTGTTCGACGCGTTCGACGGCTCGGACTACATCTTCTCGATCCCGCTGAACCCCGGGGGCGGGCCCGGCCTGGTCCTGCTGCGGGAACTGCTCGACGAGAACCTGCAACGGCGACGCGCCCGCCCCT
>NZ_JPHT01000084.1:0-3673 GCF_000733325.1 Frankia sp. Allo2 | reverse complement strand
CCCAGCAGGGCCTTGAGGTCCCCGAGCAGCGAACTACTCGCCTGCACCTGGAGTTCGAGCAGGAGCAGATGCGTGTTCTGCGGGCCTTCGAGACGCAGGTGCACCGGAGTTGTCCCGGGATGGGTCGTCAGGACGAGTTTGAGGTCATCGACCAGCGGTGGTGTGATCTTGTGTGACGGCAGAGTGATGACGACCGGCGGCCCGTTCACGTGCGTCGCGACATCGACCACCGTCAGGTCCTGGGCAAACAGCGAGACCGACCCCTCCCGCTCGTTGATCCTGCCCCGCACCGAGATGACCGCGTCGGTCGCGAGCGCGTACGAATGGACCTCGTAGGACTGGGGGAAGAACAGCACCTCGACGGAGGCATCGAGATCCTCGACGGTCACGATCGCCCACGCCTTGGCGGTGTTCTTGTTGATCCGCCGGTCGATCTTGCTGATGATACCGGCGATCTGTACGGTCGTCCCGTCGTTGGCCTCGGCGAGGTCGACGATCCGGGTGTCGCGGTGGCGATCCAGCGCCCGCTCGGCGCCTTCGAGCGGATGCGAGGACACGTACAGGCCGAGCATGTCGCGTTCCTGAGCCAGCAGCTCCTTCTTCGGCCATTCGGGGCCGGACAGGTCCAGGTCGAGTCCTAGCCCCGGGCTCTCCTCCTCCTCGCCGGCGCCCCCGTCGCCGANCAGGTCGAACTGGCCGATGGCCTCGGCCCGCTTCGTGATGATCACCGCGTCGATCGCGTTCTCGTGTACGTTGACCAGCACCCGGCGGTGATGGCCCAGCGAGTCGAACGCCCCGGCCTTGATCAGCGAGTCGATGGTGCGCTTGTTGCACACCCCGATGTCGACCTTCTGCAGGAAGTCGGCGAACGACTCATACGCGCCCTTCCTCCGCCGGGCGGCGGCTATCGAGGCGACGACGTTCTCCCCCACATTACGGACGGCCCCCAGGCCGAAGCGGATCGAGTCCCCGACCGCACCGAACCGCAGGTCCGACTCGTTGACGTCGGGGGGCAGGACCTGGATACCCATCCGGCGGGTCTCCGCCAGGTACACCGCCATCTTGTCCTTGTCGTCACCGACGGACGTCAGCAGCGCCGCCATGAACTCGGCCGGGTAGTTGGCCTTGAGGTAGGCCGTCCAGAACGACACGACACCGTACCCAGCGGTGTGGGACTTGTTGAACCCGTAGCCGGAGAACGGGACAAGCACGTCCCACAGCGCCTGGACCGCCGCGTCGGTGTAGCCCCTCTCCTTCATCCCGGCGGAGAACCGAGCGAACTCCTTGTCCAGGATCTCCTTCTTCTTCTTACCCATCGCGCGGCGCAGCAGGTCGGCGCCGCCGAGGCTGTAGCCGGCCAGCTCCCGGGCGATGGCCATGACCTGCTCCTGGTAGACCACCAGGTGGTAGGTCTCGCCGAGGATGGGCTCCAGCGCCTCGGCGAGCTCGGGATGGATCGGGAGGATCTCCTTGNGGCCGTTCTTGCGGTCTGCGTACTCGATGTGGCTGTTGGCCGCCATCGGGCCGGGCCGGTAGAGCGCGAGCACGGCGGCGANGTCGCCGAACTTCGTCGGTGCCATCAGGCGCAGCAGGTTACGCATCGGTCCGCCGTCGAGCTGGAACACCCCGAGCGTGTCGCCGCGGGCGAGCAACTCGAAGGCCTTGGCGTCCTCCAAGGGGAGGGTGGACAGGTCGATGTCGACGTTGCGGTTACGCTTGACGGCCTCGATCGCGTCACCGATGACGGTGAGGTTCCGCAGCCCGAGGCNGTCCATCTTGAGCAGGCCCATCTCCTCGCACTGAGGAAACGGGAACCCGGTGATGATCGCGCCGTCATTGTCGCGGCGATGGATCGGCAGGACATCCAGCAGCGGCTCCGAGCACAGGATGACCCCGGCGGCGTGGACACCAGTGCCGCGGGTGAGCCCCTCCAGCCCCCGCGCGGTGTCGATGACCTTCCGAACCTTGGTGTCGGTCTCGTACTGGGCCCGGACCTCGGCGGCCTCACCGTACCGCTCATGGTTCGGGTCGAAGATCCCGGCCAGCGGGATGCCCTGGCCCATCACATCCGGCGGCANCGCCTTCGAGATCTTGTCGCCGAGGGCGTAGTCGTAACCCAGCACCCGGCACGAGTCCTTGATCGCGGCCTTGGCCTTGATCGTGCCGAAGGTGTTGATCTGCGCGACGCGGTCCTCGCCGTACTGCTCGGTGATGTAGCGGATCACCTCACCGCGTCGACGTTCGTCGAAGTCCAGGTCGATATCCGGCGGGCTGATCCGCTCCGGGTTGAGGAACCGCTCGAAGATCAGCGCGTGCTCGATCGGGTTCAGCTCGGTTATACCCAGGATGTAGGCGATCATCGACCCGGTCGCCGATCCACGCCCCGGACCCAGCCCGATGCCCCGATCTCTCGCGAACTTGCAGATGTCGGCGACGACCAGGAAGTAAGCCGGGAAACCCATCTNGTCGATCACGCCGACCTCGTAGTCGACGCGCTCGACCACATCGGCGGGCACGCCCGCAGGGAAGCGCCACGTCAGTCCGCGGTCGATTTCCTTGCGCAGCCAGGACAGCTGCGTCTCACCCGCGGGGACAGGGTACCGCGGCATCCGGTCCACAAACTTGAAAACATCGTCGTAGGACTCGACGCGCTCGGCGATAAGCAGAGAGCTGTCGCAGGCCCCGGGGACCTCACTGTCCCACAAGTTGCGCATTNCCTCCGAAGACTTGAGATAATATCCCGATCCGTCGAATTTGAAACGGGTCGGATCGTCGAGTTTTTTACCGGTGCCGACGCACAGCAGCACCTCGTGGCTTCCCGCCTGATCCTGGGTCACATAGTGCGAATCGTTCGTGGCCAGCGGGCGAAGCCCCAGCTTGTCGCCGATGTCGAGCAGCCCCTGGCGGACGCTGCGCTCGATCGGCAAACCGTGATCCATCAACTCCAGGAAGAAGTTGTCCGCGCCGAAGACCTCCTGGTAGGTGGCCGCTGCCGCGAGCGCCTTGTCGAACTGGCCCAGACGAAGCCGGGTCTGCACCTCACCTGACGGACAGCCCGTGGTCGCGATGATCCCTTCGGAGTACTGGGAGACCAGCTCGTGGTCCATCCGCGGCTTGCGGTAGTAGCCCTCGATCGACGCGATCGACGACAGCCGGAACAGGTTGCGCAGCCCGGCGGCGTTGGCTGCGAGCATCGTCATGTGGGTGTAGGCGCCGCCACCGGACACGTCACCGCCCTCACCCGCAGGGTCGACGTCGCGCTGCGAGCGTTCCCCCCACAGGACAGGCCGCTTGTGGTGGCGCGACTCGGGCGCCAGGTACGCCTCGATCCCGATGATCGGCTTGACACCCGCGGACTTCGCACCCTGATAAAATTCGTAGGCACCGAACATGTTACCGTGGTCGGTCATCCCGACAGCCGGCATCCCCAACTTCGCCGCTTCCTTGAAAAGCAGGCCCGTTTTCGCCGCACCGTCCAGCATCGAATACTCAGTGTGCACATGGAGGTGAACAAAAGAATCCGTCGGCATNCCAGTCCCCTCTCGCCCACAACGGCCCGCCGGTCGGAGTCTAACCCCGCCACCCAGAGCCACCGGAGAGGCACGCGACACAACAGCCCCTAAGCGCGTTGATCCTCCAAAGACAATTCGTTGAGATCAATGGTGGACCCGTC
>NZ_JPHT01000083.1:2904-3870 GCF_000733325.1 Frankia sp. Allo2 | reverse complement strand
GTGAATACGTTCCCGGGCCTTGTACACACCGCCCGTCACGTCACGAAAGTCGGTAACACCCGAAGCCGGTGGCCTAACCCTTGTGGGGGGAGCCGTCGAAGGTGGGACCGGCGATTGGGACGAAGTCGTAACAAGGTAGCCGTACCGGAAGGTGCGGCTGGATCACCTCCTTTCTAAGGAGCGTCTGGCTGGTCTGTCCTGTAGTGGGGTGGGCTGGTGCAGAGCCAGGGCCGGCTGTGGATGCCGGTCTGGTTGCTCGTGGGTGGAACGCTGACGATGGGGTTTCGGCTGGTTGTCCGGGGTCTAGTACNCCTCTGTCCNTNTCTTNNGGNGGGGNGGGGGGTGGAACGGTCCGGGTGGGTGGCTGGGGTCCGTGGCACGCTGTTGGGTCCTGAGGGAGTGAGGCTCTCTCGGCTGGTGGGTTCCTGTGCTGTGGTCCTGGTGGGGATCGTGGTGGGGGGTCTGCTGGTGGAACGGACCGGTCGTGGTGGAGGACTGCCTTCCCGTTGGGTGGGGGTGGGTTTCGCCGGGTCGGCTGGGGCCGTCCGTACGTTGAGAACTGCACAGTGGACGCGAGCATCTTTGTGGCCAAGTTATTAAGGGCGCACGGTGGATGCCTTGGCACCAGGAGCCGATGAAGGACGTGGGAGGCTGCGATATGCCTCGNGGAGCTGTCAACNGAGCTNTGATCCGAGGATTTCCGAATGGGGAAACCCGGCAGGNNTTTAAATCCTGTCACCCGTGCCTGAACACATAGGGCATGTGGAGGGAACGCGGGGAAGTGAAACATCTCATTACCCGCAGGAGGAGAAAACAACCGTGATTCCGCGAGTAGTGGTGAGCGAAAGCGGAACAGGCTAAACCAGTGTCGTGTGAGAGCCGGCAGGTGTTGCGATGCTGGGGTTGTGGGATCGTCCAGGTGGAGCTGCCGTTCCATCGGGGAGTCAGAAAGAGCATTGTTAGGCG
>NZ_JPHT01000083.1:0-944 GCF_000733325.1 Frankia sp. Allo2 | reverse complement strand
CTGGATGTCTAACCTGGGTCCGTGATCCGGATCAGGGACAGTGTCAGGTGGGTAGTTTAACTGGGGCGGTTGCCTCCTAAAGGGTAACGGAGGCGCCCAAAGGTTCCCTCAGCCTGGTTGGCAATCAGGNGTTGAGTGCAAGTGCACAAGGGAGCTTGACTGTGAGACNGACNNGTCGAGCAGGTGCGAAAGCAGGGACTAGTGATCCGGCGGTGGCTTGTGGAAGCGCCGTCGCTCAACGGATAAAAGGTACCCCGGGGATAACAGGCTGATCTTGCCCAAGAGTCCATATCGACGGCAAGGTTTGGCACCTCGATGTCGGCTCGTCGCATCCTGGGGCTGGAGTAGGTCCCAAGGGTTGGGCTGTTCGCCCATTAAAGCGGTACGCGAGCTGGGTTTAGAACGTCGTGAGACAGTTCGGTCCCTATCCGCCGCGCGCGNAGGAGNCTTGAGAAGGGCTGTCCCTAGTACGAGAGGACCGGGACGGACGAACCTCTGNTGTGCCAGTTGTNCNGCCANGNGCATGGCTGGTTGGCTACGTTCGGAAGGGATAACCGCTGAAAGCATCTAAGCGGGAAGCCTGCTTCGAGATGAGGTCTCCCACAGGGTAGCCTGGTAAGGCCCCCGACTAGATGATCGGGTTGATAGGCCGGAGGTGGAAGTGCGGTGACGCATGGAGCTGACCGGTACTAATAGGCCGAGGGCTTGTCTTCGAAGGTGCTACGCGTCCACTGTGCGGTTCTCGGGTGTACGGCCGGTTCGGCTGGTATATCTGGATAGTGTTTCGGTGGTTTTGGCGAAGGGGAAACGCCCGGTCTCATTCCGAACCCGGAAGCTAAGCTCTTCAGCGCCGATGGTACTGCATGGGGGACTGTGTGGGAGAGTAGGACGCCGCCGGACGTATACGAGTGTGGGGCTGTCTCCCTAGGGAGACAGCCCCACAC
>NZ_JPHT01000082.1:0-4233 GCF_000733325.1 Frankia sp. Allo2 | reverse complement strand
GCGCTGACCTGCCAGGCCGCGACCGCCGCCGGGATCGACCCCGACCGGATCAAGTTCAAACGCGCTGTGAGGATCATCCGGGACCGGGTCGTCACCGACCCGGCTTTTTCCCCCTGACCAGCGGGCACGCACTCAGGGTGAGACCGCCACCGACATCNCCCGACCGNCCCGGCTCAACNCCCGCCGCGAACGCACCTACCCCCGCGTCGTCCGCCGGGCGCGCCACAACCAGTATCCGGTCAAGAAACCCGGCCAGCGCGGCCTCCGCCACCACGCCCCGCCCACGATCAGNCTCGCCAACCCCACGAAACCCCAGNTAGCAGCTTGATCGACTTAGTGGAAGTGGCATTGGGGCTCCGGGTCGTCTGTCTGGACGGTTCGGCGGTACTGCGGGTGGTCGAGGTCCATCTGTTTCGCGGCGTGTAGCGGTACTGGGTGGCGGATGCGGTCGGACCAGGAGATCGTCTGGTGGCAGAGTTTCGCGGTCGCGATTGCGAAGGCGTCCGCGGGGACGGCGTCGGTGTAGGCCAGCGGGTAGATCTCTGTTGCGGTCATGGTGTACCAGTTCTGGTCAATCTCGCCTTTGCGTCGTTCTGCCTTGTTGTCTGACCAGACGGAGCGGCGAGCGTCCCAACGGGTGTATTTGGAGCCGAGGCGGCCGGCGCCAGCGCCATCGTAGCTACGGGGCACGTTACAGAGAATCCACACCGGTGTACCGAAGTCGGTGGTGACCTGGTAGAGGGTGGTGGCAGTCTCACCGTCGGTCGGCGGGCTGTCGAGGTCCTTGGAGACGCGGGTGGTGCTGACTGGGGGCGGCACCTCGTCGTCCTCGATGTTCACGCGGATGACCGCTTGGGGTCGGTCGTCTCGGTGCAGAGTGCTGCCGGGTAGCCAGTAGCGGCTCGTGCGGGNCTCGGCGGNGGNACTTTNGTGNATGTTCTGGAGGCCGTGCCACATGCGCCGGGAGGCCATTGCGTCGACGGTGACGGCGTAGGGGATCCCGTCGAGCTCGTCGGCGAGGTCTTGCAGCGCGCGCTCGACGATGTCCGCAGCCTCGTCCCACCGCTGCCGGTAGGTCCTGCTGTCTGTTCCTTCCGGGTAGGCAGTGGCATGGAAAGCGGGTTGGGCGGTGCGGTAGGGCTGCCATTCGGGCCGGGTGGAGCTCCAGCCGAGGAGGGTCCAGGCGCCGGCCGGGTCGGAGGGCGGGACGAGGGCCGACGCGGTGATGACGACCTTTGGTCGGCCGCGCTCGCCCTTGCGGCGATTCTGCTGGCGGACGTGGATACCGACGTGGGCGACGCGGTCGACCGGGTGGCCGGTCGCGGGTGGCTTCAGCGCGTTCGCGATGCGGTCGTCGATGATGCCGAGGGAGCGGTAGAGGTCGAGGAGCGCCCACTCGGCGGGGTGATCCCGGCCCTCCTTGGGTTGGATCACCCCTTTTTCGTCCGAGCCACGTAGGTACTGGGTGGGCACGCCGAGGGCAGAGAGGATGCCTCTGGTCTGGTGCTTCGCGTCCAGATCGTCGGCGTCGGCGTCCGTGACGTCTTCCGCGGTCGGCATTTCGGTTTCGCACCAGGCGCCGACGAGAACGCCATCCCGGGACTCCAATGCGAACCGGCTGTTGCGTAGAGCTTCTTCGCGGCTGGCGGCGCGGCCCGGTCGGAGGAACTCGCCCGCCTGGTGGAAGACGGCGCTGATCGTGCCGGGGTGGAGCTCGAGATCCTGGCCATCCTGGGGGTCCAGGACCCCCTGGTCGAGTGCGAAGACACTGCGCAGGGTGTCGAGCATGCGCAGACGGGTTTCGTCGCGGTACCACAGGCAGGCGATACGCAGCGTGTCGAAGCCGGCGGCCTTGACGGAGGCGACGATGGCCTTCGGGGATGGGAAGGCGTTTCCGGGCTCTGCTAGCGGACCGCTGTCGCCGCTGTTCGCGCGTTCCTCCTTCCGGCGGGCACGCTCTCGAGCGGACACCCGCTCCGGGTCTGTGGGCCGGCGCGGGAACTGCATGCGTACCTCACGCGACTCCAGCGGTTCGGCGGCGTCGGCGAACACCAGGGATGCGTGATCGCGGAGTCGGCGCAGGTGGTGCATGCCGGTGCCGACACCGATGGGAAACGAGGCGCTCGTCGGGCGGATGGGCCAGACCTGCTCGGGACGGTCACGGGGGAACCGCGCGGGTTTGTTCTCGGCGCGCGCCTGCGCGAGGAGCTCCTGCTCACGGGTGGAGCGGGCGGCGATGGTGCGCAGGATCGAGTAGTCCATGTCGAGTCGGCCGAGTGCGTCGAGGGCGAGCCGGTTGATGGTGCGGGCTCCGCCGCGGCCGTCGAGTTCCAGTTCCAGCACGGGGCGCCCGACCCCTGGCTGCTGCGCGAGCGCGGTCTTGGAGAAGATCAGCGAGTCGGCGATGCGGGTGACCCGAGACGTGAGCAGGAGGAGCGGGCTGGTGATGTTCGGAAGGGTCTTGAGGGCCAGCCTCGTGCGCGAGAGCGCGAACCGGCCGCCGCGGTCGTTCTCCCAGGGGTCATCGAGGGTGACGAGGCCTCCAGCGGTGTCGGGCCACAGCGTCACTGTCCGGCTGTCGGAGATCGCCCACGGTTCGGCAGCGAGGCGCCGTGCGAGGTCCCAGGTGACCGTTCTGTAGACCCAGTTGGGGGTGTCGGGCTGTGTGCCGGACCGGGGTGCAAGCTGGTCGGCCAACAGGTGGTGCTGCTCGGGAAGGTCGGCGATTCGTTTCGCGAGGTCCGGCGGGGTGGCGAGATCGATGACGTCGATCTTGTCGCCGAGAGCGAGTCCGTGGGTGAGGGTGAAGACCCTGCGCAGGAGCCGGCCGTCGAGGGGCTCTCGTGACGCGAGGAAGGGCGCCCGCCTGTCTGGCTCGAAGTGTACGTAGCCGCCGCTGAGGACGCCGAGCACGAGGGTCGCGATGGAGTAGGGGGCCTGCGCCGAGTCGTTGCGGTACCGCCGCTTGCACTGGCGGTCGAGATCGTCCCAGAGCTTCCAGGTCTCCTCGTCGAGATGCCGGACATGGACCGCGGCGTCCGCGACGAGGGCGGGGGTGCAGCGGAACGCGAGCGTGTTGAGGTATTTGCCGGGCGCGGGCGGGGTCACGGGTCCTCTTCTCAGGGATGTCACGGCGTGTTGGGGTGGATGCCGGCGTAGTCGAGGAAGGCGTTGAGCGCTTCGCCGTAGAGGTCGTTCATCCGTGTCCGCACCGCGGGGGTCCACTGGGAGTGGATGCGGCGCAGGATGGTCTCCAGGTCGGAACTCCACGTGTCCTCGTGGAAGGCGTAGTCGACGAGGTGCAGGACGGCGTCGCCGCCGCCGCGCCGGGCGCGGCCGGCGAGCTGGATGAGATCGACGATGACGCCCGCGACGATCTCTTCCTGGAGCGGCTTGTGCATCGCGGTGAACTGGGGCGCGGTCCGTAGCAGCAGGGAAAGTCGTTCCCAGGCGGCCGTGCGGGCCTCCGCGAGCGCTTGGGCGGGGTCGGCGCTCCCTCCCGGGGGCAGCGCCCGTAGGCCGGCGGCGTTGATGCTGCCGTACATCTCGGCGGGCTCGCCGAGTAGCGCGAGCGGGCGGACGCACAGGTAGACCGAGCGGACCGCGGAGCGGGTCCCGACCACGATGTTCAACCCGCGGGCGACGATCTGCAGAGGTACGACAAGGACGTTGCCGTACTGCGGGNAGTCTTCGAACTGCTCCGCTGTCAGCCGGGTCGCGATGTTCTCCCGGGGCAGGTCGGCATGGGCGCTGTGCCGGTCTTCTTCCCGGACCGCGACGCACAGCCCGCGGCTGTATTTGCCGGCCTGGGAGATCCCCCGGGCGAGCCAGGCGCACTGTTCGTAAGTGGGCGTTCTGCACGCTTTCGTCGGGCCTCAGCTTGAGTTGATCTCTGGGGTGGCCGGTGGGTCGGGCTGGGGCAGGACGAACAGGCCGGGATCGGGCTCGGTGAGAACACCCCGCTCTACCAGCCGTTTCAGCCGGGCCCGCATGCTCTCGACATGCCGGGGCTCGGTGCCGCCACCCAGCGCCCGGCACACGTCCTTGGCGTGCAGCCCGTTCCCGCCCCGGGTGAACACGGCCAGCACCTCCCGATACCCCGGCGGCAGCGGCTCGGCCGGTGCGGCGTCGTTCTCGGCGGCCAGGTCCAGCACCGTCTCCCGGGTGATCTCCAACCGTTCCAGGGCACGTTCAGCGGCGGCGAGCTGCCCGGTGAGCCGGGCGATCTCCTCC
>NZ_JPHT01000081.1:0-4384 GCF_000733325.1 Frankia sp. Allo2 | reverse complement strand
CACGTCCCGTCATGGTTCCCGCTCAGGCGGAGCCCGGCAGCGGGCCGCCCCGCGAGGAGGTGAGTCCGTCGCGCCGCCGTGACCTACTCGGCACCGGCATCCTTCTTGCCGCCAGCACCGCCACGACTGGCGCCACCAGCCGCGCCGCGCAGATCTCCCGCGCCATCGCCGCGTCCACCCCGGACCCCCTCAGTGTCGCCCAGCTCCACCAGGGCATCCAACGCCTCACCCNGATNTACNCCACNACNCCGCNNGNNGANCTNCTCGGACCNGTCGAACANGCGTGGGANGANGCNGAAGCCCGNNTNGAAACCNGNGTNNCCGGCNCCGACCGTCGCGANCTCGAACTCCTCGCCGGCCAATACGCCTTCTACCGTGGTCGACTCGCCTTCGACATGGGCGATGACGACGGCGCGTTGACGTTCTTCGTCCTCGCCGCTCAACACGCCCAAGCAGCCGGTGACCCACTACTTACCGGATCGGTTGCCGCCATGCGCTCCGCCGTGGCCTTCTTCGCCCGCGAGTTCGAAACCGCTGCCGACATCGCCGCCCAGGCCCAGCCGCAGGCGCACCCCTATATCGTCCCGATCCTTGCCAGCGCACAGGCCCGCGCCTACGCCCTCACCGGCCGCGAAGACGAAGCACTAACCGCCTTGCGGACCATGCGCGACCACGTTTGGAGCGGCTCCCTTCAACCCGGCCCCTCACCCATCGATGAGGAAGCAGGCAAAGCCTTCACCGCTGTAATCCTCGGCTACCTTGGCAAGGGCGACGAAGCCGAGCCGCACGCCCGCGCGTCGTTGGCGATGCTCAGTGGAACCGGACGGTACGTCAGCACCGCCGGCACCCATCTCGCACTCGCACGGGCCTTCATCCACCGCACCCACCCAGACCCCGAACAGGCGGCAACCGCGGTCAGCGCGGCCATCGTCACGATGGGTGGTAAAGAGATCCATCCCAGGACCGTCACCAGAGCTGTGACAATCTGGCGACGCCTCGTGGCCAACCCCGAGTGGGCACGGCTCGAACCCGTCCGCGACCTGGGTGAACAGGTCTCATCTGAGCGCCGTGCGCTCCCAGCAGGCCCAACCATCTAGATCGTCGCCAATGTTCTCTACGGGTTCAAGGGCGGCCTTCGGCCGCCGCGGGGGGCCTGCCGCACGCGCCGCGCGTCGCCGTGCGCGCCGCGCCTACGGGATCGCCNCACCCGGCCGGGGCCCCGCCTCCCTCCGGTCGGCACCCCGGCCGGAGCGTCGCCCCGTGGGCCCGTCGGCCCGTCGGCCCGTCGGCCCGTCAGACCCCCCGCCAGGGGGTCCGTGACGACCGTGACGATCGGCGGTCAGGGTGCCGCTGGTCCACGCGGATGGTCGACGGGTCGAGCGAGGTCCGGCGAGGGTAATGCCGTTGCTGGTTGTTGGGGCTCCGCCCCAAACCCCGGCCCTCACTCTGGAGGAGGGGGAAGGCGCGGCACGTCCGCTGATCGCCTCCGCCGCCCGACCGACGGAGGAGATCAGCTCAGCCGGGGCTCTGTGAAAGATCAAAACCCGGGTCGGGTGGCGTGGAAGCCCCCGAACCCGGGTTTGCTCAGCCGTGGGTCAGGTCATGCCGCGAGCGGTGTCCGCTGTTCCTCCGGGTCGAGCAGGGAATCGGCGAGGGCACGGCCGATCGCGTCGCCGGTGTCGAGGGGTTCGCGTGCGACCAGCAGCCGCACCCCCGTCCGGCGCAGCAGGCCCAGGACCGCCATCCGCCCGGTTTCGGTGGCCGCGAGCCGTTCCAGCGTGTCGACCACGACCACGCCGTACGCCCCCGACCCGACCAGCCGGACGACCGCCGACCAGGCGTGCGGACCCGATCTGGCGGACCGCACCCCCGGCCCGCCAGCCGCGCGCCGTACATGCCACCGCGAACACCGCCCGCTGGTCTGCCAGGTCGCCGTAGCCGCCGGCATCCTGACGGATGAAGTGCAACGCCCGCAGCGAGCCCGCCATCACCGGCCCCCGTCCCGACGATGACCACCGGGCCAGCCGTTGATCTGCGAGTAGTACCACTGGCTCGCCGCCGACCCCGCGACCGTCAGCGAGTCCCACCAGCGCGCCGCCACGTCATACGGCATGTCACCGGCCACGCTCACCCGCACCCCGGCCGGAAGCAGCAGGGTCGGACGCATCACCGAGAACCGAGGNCCCGGCATCGGAAGATGCACATCCGCCGACTCCGCCGGATGCACCTGGAGATCCACGCTCGTCACCGACCGGTTACCGCCACCGATCGGCCCATATGGCACCATGGCCATGGGTTCCACACTCCTGTTCACGCAGGATTTGGGATCAAGGCCCGGAGATTGGTGCTGGTAACACCACTCCGGGCCGCCTATTCACTTACCTTCCACCATCCATAAGACCCTGAAGATCCACACCATGCAGGCATTTCGCGCGGATGGGAATGTTTCACAGGAAACGCCCACGCCGTTTTTTGCCGGCATGGTCACCGTTTCCTGCCTCCATTCATGGAATGGCCGTTCGTGTCGTCGGACCCCATGCGGGCAGCCCCGAGGTGCGGAGCGAGCGCCAGACCAAGGGCTGGGACGGAGAGCCGGACCGAGCTGCGAGCGAGGTTCGGCGCCCAGTCGGCCCGACCGTCGGGCGGCATCCCCAGAGACTCCAACCAAGTACTACGGTCGCCACCTGTATGGATCGCCGCAGGACGTCCGCATCCACTTCGGTTCTGTGTCGCAGATCACGGTGTACTTTCGGTTCTGCGATGAAGATCCCGAAAGCGCAAATACACCCAGCCGGGGGGCATCTTTTCCGAATGATCACTAACGTCCGAGATGCCGCTTTCCAAGCCGATCCAGGGTCCAGCCGAGCGCCATGGCGGTCGTGAGGGTATTGGTGTGGTCGGGGCCGAGGGTGGCGCGTTGGCGGGTGAGGGTGTCCTCGAACAGGGTGCGTGCCGCGGCGTGCTCGCCAAGGTTGCCCAGGGTCCAGCCGAGCGCCATGGCGGTCGTGAGGGTATTGGTGTGGTCGGGGCCGAGGGTGGCGCGTTGGCGGGTGAGGGGGTCCTCGAACAGGGTGCGTGCCGCGGCGTGCTCGCCAAGGTTGCCCAGGGGCGACCTGAGCAAGTTGGCGGTCGCGAGGGTGTGGGTGTGATCGGGGCCGAGGGTGCGGCGTTGGTGGGCGAGTAGATCTTCGGTGCTCTGCTGGTCATGCGGGTCAGGGGATGTGTCGGTGGGTGCGGGTTCGTTTGCGGGGAAGGCCGGTTCGTGGGTTGGTGGGTTCGGTCGGTGTGTGGGGAAGTTGGGGGGTGTGGTGGGTTTAGCGCGTCCGGTGAGGGTGTGGCGGACGTGGTCGAGGAGGTGTCGGCCGGCTTTGTCGGCGTCGTGGTGGAACAGGTCGATGGAGACGACGGCGCCGAGGAGTCCTGGCCGTGGGCAGTCTTCGACCCGTACCGGGAGGAGTTTGCGTTTGAAGCCGTGAGGGTCGGCGGCGTGGGCGGCTTGCCATTCGGCATGGCCGTAGATCGAGGTCAGGTAGGCGCCGGAGAGTACGGCGAGGGTGTGTCGGGCGTGTTGGACGCCTTGTTGCATGCGGATCTGCCAGTTCGATCCGGGGACGAAGTCCCAGGCTTGGACGAGGACGCGGTAGCCGTCTGCTTCGAGCTGCCAGGAGATCCACTCCGCCCATTCGCGATCAACTGCCGTGTACGAGACGAAGAAGTCCCAGTCCGGATCGGAACCGGTCGCGTCGTCCGTGTTGCCCCCGTCGGTCACCCGGCCAGTGTGCCACCGGCACAGACCGCGTCAGGTCGTCCTACTACGGACTCCGCGGGCCCCCGAATCTGTGATATAGGACACGGTGTACTTTCGTTTGCGCGACGATACGCGGCAGTTGACACCTCGGCAGGAAGAACAGCCGCCGCGCGGGACGCTGAACGACGGCACCTGCCCGACTCCGCTGGACCGCCCCGGGGGGATCCTTATCCTCCCGCCCCGAGGCCTCCGAGGCCCTCCCACGTCCGGGGAAGGGAGAGCCGGACGTGAGAAAGACGCCCGGATACCAGGGCTCCGTCAAAGTCTGTTTTGGCTGGTCAGGGCGATGATCTGGAGGACGAGCCCAGGGTCTCTGATGGTGGCTCGGCGGGCCTGTCTGATGTTCTTGTAGCCTGCCAGGCGTAGTGCGCTGATCGTGGTATCGCGGGCGATGGCCCAGTTCAGGGCGGCGTTCTTGGTGCGGATGGTGTGGCGGTCCTCGTCCATGGTCCGGTCGCGGACATGGTGAATGGCCTCGACCGTCCAGTGGCCACGAGCCCACCGGGCCAGCTGCGCGGGGCTGGCCTGGTCGGTGGACAGGCTCGTGACCAGGTAGAACTCCTCGGTCGAGGTCGC
>NZ_JPHT01000080.1:0-4804 GCF_000733325.1 Frankia sp. Allo2 | reverse complement strand
CTGCACGGTGTGGCCGGACGGGTCGACTGGTCATCGGCGATCGTGGACGCGGCCAGCCTGCGAGCGAAAAAAGGGAAGCCTGACCGGTCCGAACCCGGTCGACCGCGGCAAACCGGGCTCGAAGATCCATCAGCCGGAACGACGGCGTTTCCTGCGTCGGCGCGGTATCGCGGTGCGGATCGCCCGCCGTGGTGTGGACAGTACCGAACGCCTCGGCCGGCACCGGTGGAAAGTCGAGAGAACCCTGGCCTGGCTCGGTGGCTACCGCCGNCTNANCNNNCGNTANGAACGNAACGGCTACAACTTCCTCGGGTTCCTCTGCCTGGCTGCCGCGATCACCTGCTGGAAGAAGCTCCCACGCTCGACGTAAGACACGCTCTAAGAACCGTTTGATCTTGGTTGCTGGCCCTGAAATCGCCGTTCGGCCGGTCGCTACCCGGGCCCTGACCAGGGGTGATGCCCAGTGACCGCGCCGAGGTCTACATCATCTAGCGAATCGAACAGGCGTTCCGCATACCTGGCGGTTCCGGGCGCCTCGGCCCGCATCGTGACCGTGATCGTCGGTGTGGTGGTCGCGTTGACGTTCCTCTTCGGGTTCGGGAACAGCCTCGCGCTCGGGGTGCGGATGGGGGTCCCGATCTGGGTGGCGCCGTAGTCGCACCAGCGGTGGACCTGTCCGTGGTCGCGCTGCTAGAGCGCCGGTCAGGTAGCCGTATGTGAGCTGTGGTAGGCGGCACCGGTCGGCGGGTGTCATGTGCCCGTCTTGATCGGAAGGTGCTGGCTGATGCGTCCTGGGATATGGGCTCCGCCGGTGGAGCCCTCGACCGCGGAACAGACTGTGATCAGGCTGGTGCGGCGGGCGNAGCTGTTCGTGTTNCTGCGCCGGNATCGCCACGAGCTGTTCGACGAGGCGTTCCAGACCGAGCTGGCCGAGGTCTACCGCGACAGTCCGAAAGGGCAGCCGGCGCAGTTGGCGTTGGCGCTGATCCTGCAGGCCTATACCGGTGTCTCCGACGACGAGGTGATCGAGGCGACGGTGATGGACCGGCGTTGGCAGCTGGTTCTGGACTGTCTGGACACCGACCGGTCTCCCTTCTCCAAGGGCACCCTGGTGGGCTTCCGCGCCCGGCTGATCGGCGCCGGGTGGGACCGGCGGCTGGTCGAATGCACCGTCGAGATCGCCACGGTGACGAAGGGCTTCGGGCCGCGGGCGTTACGCGCAGCGTTGGACTCCAGCCCGCTGTGGGGTGCCGGCCGGGTGGAGGACACCCCGAACATGATGGGACACGCCCTGCGCAAGGCCCTGGGTGTGATCGCGGCTCAGCAGGGGTGGGGGCGGGCCGAGGGAACCAGGGTCCTGGCCGGCCAGGCCGGGGCACCGGTGCTGGCCGGGTCCAGCCTCAAAGCCGCGTTGGACGCCGACTGGGACGATCCCGACGAGCGGGACCGTGCCCTGGCGGTGGTGCTGGCCGCCCTGGAGGCGGTGGAGNCCTTCGTGGCCGCCCAGCCCGCCCCGGAGGCGGCCGAAGCCGCTGTCGCGGTGGCCCGTCAGGTCCGCGACCAGGACGTCGAGGTCACCACGGCCGGGACAGCGCGGCTGCGCCGCGGGGTCGCCAAAAACCGGCGGATCAGCGTGGAAGACCCGGACATGGCCCACGGCCGTAAGTCCCGCTCCGTCCTGGTCGACGACTCTGCTGCTTAATTCGGCTGGGTGTCGTTGGTGCGGCATGATCTCCTCTGCGGTCCTGGTCGTGTCGTGGGCTGCGGGAGGTGGAGTGCATGTCGTTGCAGCCGAAGGGGCTGCCCGAGATCCCGGCGCAGACCGTGGCGGTCGCCCGGGCGGCGTTCCCGCGTGGGACGTTGGCGATGCGGCTGCGGGACCGGCTGGCCGAGGTGTTGGTCGATGAGCCGTTCACCGGGGCGTTCGGGCGCCGGGGGGCGCCGGGTCTGCCGCCGGCGGTGTTGTCGCTGGTCACGGTGCTGCAGTTCACCGAGAACCTGACCGACCGGCAGGCTGCGGCGATGGCGGTCCGCGCGATCGACTGGAAGTACGCGCTCGGCGCGGAGCTGACCGATACCGGGTTCGACCCGACGGTGCTGTCCCGGTTCCGCGCCCGGCTGGCCGACCACGGCCTGGAACGGGTGGTCTTCGACCGGCTCCTGCAGGCCTGCGTCGACCAGGGCCTGATCGGCGGCGGTCGCAGGGCGCGCACCGACTCCACCCATGTGATCAGCGCGGTCCGGGACCTAAACCGGACCGAGCTCGCCGGGGAAAGTGTGCGGGCGGTGTTGGAGGCCCTCGCGGTCGCGGCCCCCGGCTGGCTGGCCGACACCGTGGGCATCGACGAGTTGGCGCATCGCTACGGCGAGCGGGTCAACGGGTGGACGATGCCGTCGTCGAAGACGGCCCGGGACCGTCTTGCCGTGGTGTTCGGGCAGGACGCGCTCGCCCTGTGCCGGGCGGTCGCCGCTTCCACCGCGCCGGGCTGGCTGGGCGAGATCCCCGCGGTGGCGTTCCTGCGCGAGATGCTGGTGCAGACCTACTACCTGTCCACCGATCCTGTCCACCGATCCCCGGGGACGGGAGGTGATCGCAAAGCGGGACGCCGACAGACAGGGTGTCCCGCCTGGACATCGTCGCTTGGCCTCCCCCTACGACCGCGATGCGCGGTGGGCGGCCAAGGGCGACGACCTGTTCTGGTGCGGCTACAAGGTCCACCTCACCGAAACCTGCGACCCTCCCCCCGGAGCCGGAGCCGGAGCCGGAGCCGACGTGTTGCCGTTACGGCTGATCACGAACGTTCTCACCACCCAGGCGAGCGTCCCGGACGTGAAGGCCACCGAGATCGTCCAGGCCAGCCTCGCTGAGCGTGGCCTCACCCCGGGCGAGCACTACCTCGACGCCGGCTACTCCAGCGCCGACCTCATCCACGACGCCGCCACCCGGGGCATCACCATGGTCACCCCAGCCCTCCTCGACCACTCACCCCAGGCCAAGGCCAACGCCGGGTTCGACAAGGCCGCGTTCCGGATCGACTGGAAAGCCCGCCAGGTCCGCTGCCCGCAGGGCCACACCAGCACCGCCTGGTACCCCGTCCGCCAGCACGAACGCGACGCCATCGTCGTCGCGTTCGCCCGCACCGACTGCCACCCCTGCCCCACCCAGAAAGCGTGCACCACCTCCACCCGCCGCACCCGTTACCTCAGCCTGCGCCCCCGAGAACTCCACGAAACCCTGGCCACCGCCCGCGCCGAGCAGGCCACCGACACCTGGAAGNCCAGGTACGCCCTGCGCGCTGGGATCGAGGGCACGATCAACCAGGCCCTCGACGTCACCGGCCTGCGCAACGCCCGCTACCGCGGCCTGCCCAAGACCCGCCTCCAACACGCCTTCTCCGCCACCGCGGTCAACGTCCTCCGCCTCGACGCCCACTGGAACCCCGACCAGCCACCCTTCACACCCCGCGCCAGCAGGCTCACCCGCCTCAGCCAGCAGCGCACAACCCCAACCGCGAATTAAGCAGCAGAGTCGTCGACGGGTACAAACGCCACGTGGTCACCGACCTGGACACCGGGCTGGTGCCCGCGGTCGGGCTCACCCCCGCCAACGTGCCCGAAGCCACCGTCACCAACACAATCAGCGACGACCTGGCCGCCCAGAATCTCCGCCTGACCGAGCTCCACATCGACCGGGCCTACCTGTCTTCCACCCTGGTGCGTGACCGCGACCCCAACCTGGAGATCTTCTGCAAGGCGTGGCGGGTACGTAATGCCACCNGCCGGNATGCCAAGACCGCCTTCACCCTGGACTTCGACCGCGGCCTGCTCACCTGCCCCCAGCAGGTCACGATGCCCTTCGCCCCAGGCCGCACCGTGCGTTTCCCCGCGAAGGTCTGCGCGGCCTGCCCCCTGCGAGAACGATGCACCACCAGCGCGACGGGGCGCAGCGTGACCATCCACCCCGACGAAGCCCTGCTCACCGAGCTCCGCGAACGCCAGCACNCCCCCGCCGGCCGCGCCCGCCTCCGCGAACGCACCAAAGTCGAACACACCCTCGCCCACATCGGCCACTGGCAAGGCCGCCGCGCCCGCTACCACGGACAGCGCAAGAACCTGTTCGACCTCCGCCGCACCGCCGTCGTCCACAACCTCCACGTCATCGCCCGCCAAAAACACGATCAGCAAGCAGCCTGATGACTACTTGACCGGCGCTCTAGGCACCAGGCACCTCGCGGTCCATGGCGGGCCCGAGGTGGTGCTGCGCGCGGCGCGGCGCCTGCTCCTGTTCGCCAGCCTCGTCATACTGTCCTTGAACATCGCCGAACCGTTGATCGCCGGCCACTGCGGACGCGCCGCGTTCGACGCGGTCGGTTCTCTCCGCTTAGTGGTTGAGGCTGGAAGTCCTTTGGGGGTGTTAGGCGGCCTGCGCGAGGGCTCTGGCACTTGGTTCGGACTCCACCCGACTCCCGTGATCATTGGTGTCGGGTGGTGGGACGGGCAACCGAGCGACGGAGCCCGCGACGGCTGGTGCTGTGTCGTCGTCGAGGCGGGCGAGGNGGCGTTCGAGGTCGGCCGCGGTGTACTTCCACTTGAACGGTGTGGCGGTGACGTTGTAGCGGTCGACGAACGCTGTCAGGGTGTCGGCGAGCACGTCGAGGCTGGCGAAGTCGCAGGGTGACACGACCTTCCGTTGGACGAGCGAGAAGAAGATCTCCACTTGGTTCAGCCATGAGGCGTGTGTCGGGGTGTGGATCAGGATGCGGTTCGGGTGGGCGGCCCTGAGTCGGTTGATCGAGGCCTGGCC
>NZ_JPHT01000079.1:0-4767 GCF_000733325.1 Frankia sp. Allo2 | reverse complement strand
CCCGGAACCGCCGTAGCCAGACCCTGACCATTCAAGCTCTGTAGCGGTGCACAATGTGCGTCGAGTCTACCATGACCTCGCCGAGGCGATCCATACCGGGGTCGAAGTGGAACCCAGCTTTAAGAATGGTTGGCAGGTCCACCGGCTTCTGGACACGATCGAACGTGCCGCCCGCAGCGGCAAGCGGCAGCGTCTAGACGACTAGAGGGAAAATGAGGTGACCGGTCAGCGTGGCGTGCCCACGTGCGGCGACCATGCTGGGATGCCAGGGTCGAGTAGCCGGGAGGCGAANCCCCNCCCGGCTACTCGACCCTGCCGCAGCCGCCAACTCGCCGCCGCCTGGCGCGCCAAGGAACTCCTGCGCGACGTGCTTGCGCTCGCCGCGCACCGCTCCGGCCGCCCGATCACCCGCTACGACGTCTCGCACGCCTTGACCAGGTTCTTCACCTATTGCGCCACCACCGGTGAGACCATCCCTGAAATCGTCACTCTCGCCGAGACGATCTCCACGTGGCGTGTTGAGATCGCCAACGCAGTCCTCTACTCCCTGTCCAACGCGGCCACCGAGGGCATCAACCGGCTCGTCAAGCTCGTCTACCGGATCGCGTTCGGCCTGCGCAACGTCACCAACCAGCAGCTCCGCGCCCGCTACTACGCTNCCCACGCANCCCGCCCCACCTGGCTACATACCGTCATCACCCCGCCGCAGATGCCGTGATCAGTCGACCACAGATTCCGGCGAACTGGGAAGAGCCCGATATCTGCACGCCGTCGACGTGGCCACGGGTCTGTCCAGGTAACGGCTCTGGTGCACATTCGGTGGTGACCGTGCGTTAGTGCCGGTGGGTGGGCGTCGGTCGGCCGTCTAATCGGGCAGCTCGGCGTCGGCACGAAGCCCGGCGATCTGCGGCGCGAGACGCCCAAGCCTCGTGATGCGGGGCGAAACGGGCGTCGGGCTGCTATTCACGTTGAGTCATCACCGAATCTAGGGCTTGCAGATTATTAACGCGCAGGTTTGATCTTTGGGGTGAGAGTGATCCCGTGGGCGGCGGCGTGAGCGGTCAGCTCGCTGAGGGTCTTGATCGGTGTCGGGGCTGGCGGGATCGGGGGGCCGTACTCGTCGAGTAACGCCTCTGTCTGGCGTTCCGCGTTGGTGATGGTGCCGGTTGAGACGCCGAAGAGGGTGGCCAGGGCGGGTTTGGGTGTGCCGAAACGGCGGCGGAGCACGGTGGTCAGGATCTGTTCGGCGAGGGTGAGCGCGGGTGGGTGGCCGGCGCCGGGCTTGCGGGTCGGGGGGCCGCCTCGGGCGATGTGCAGGGCCACCTCGCGTTGGACGCGGTGGGGCGCGGCCAGCGTGGAGATCAGCTGCTTCCAGGTGGCGGTATCGAGGCCGGTCAGCGCGGGGTGCGCCCACTCGGGGTGCGCGGGCTCGCGCGCCGGCGGCGGCGGTGGGGGCGGTGGAGCGGGCGGTTCGGGACGCAGCGTGTAGTTCCAGTCGCCGTGCCAGTCGTGGCGGTCGATCGGCAGTGAGGTCATCCGCTCGTCGCTGATTTTGATTCCGTCGGGGTAGGTGCCGGGATCGAGGGTGGCGGTCACGGTCAGCCCGGTGCGGGTGGTGGTCGCGGCGATGGTGTTGACGATGACCTCGTGGCTGGTCAGCGGCCTGCCGCGCCAGTGCAGCGTGATGTGCGAGAACAGCCGGTGTTCGATTTTGTTCCATTTCGACGTTCCGGGCGGGAAGTGGCAGACGGTGATCGCGAGCCCGGTCCGCAGCGCGAACGCGGCGAGTTCGGATTTCCACGCACGGGTGCGGTAGCCGTTGGAGCCGCCGGCGTCCGCGGTGATCAGCAGTCGGCTGGCGTTCGGGTAGGTGGCCTGGCCGGCCGTGGTCCACCAGCGGCGGATCGACTCGACGGCGAACGCGGCGGTGTCGTGGTCGGTGCCGACGTTCACCCAGCCGGCGTTGGCCGCCAGGTCGTAGATCCCGTAGGGGATGGCCTTGCCGAGCGCGGCGTCGGGGAAGTCGTGGGTGGACACCTCGGCAGGCTCGCCTTCGGGGCGCCACTCGCGGCCGCCGTTGCGGAACGTTCCGACGTTCTCCTTCTTCTTGGTGTCCACGCTGATCACCGGGTCGCCGCTGGCATGGTGGGCGCCGGCCTGTTCGGCGATGTACCGGAACTGGCCGTCGCGGTCCGGGTGGCGCTGNCCCTCGAGCGTCTTGGCGTTGCTCTGCAGGCTGAACTTCTCGGCACGCAGCAGGTCGGCGACGGTGTCAGGGCCGACCCGGTGGCCCTGACGGGTCAACTCTGCGGCCAGCACCCGGGTCGACTTCGTCGTCCACCGCAGCGGCGACATCGGGTCACCCCGCTCGTCGCGCTCGACCAGGGCCAACAGCGCCAGGCGTAGTCCCGGATCGAGATCGGCGGCGCGCTTACGCCCGCCGCCTGGCCGCCGCACCCGGCCCAGCGGCTCGCCACCCGCGTCCAACTCGTCGACGCCCGCCGACACGGTGGCCTCCCGGACGCCCGCGGCGGCAGCCACCAGCCGGATCCCGCCGTGTCCAAACGCCCGCGCCTCCGCGGCCATCAGCAGCCGCCGCTGCCGCTCATCGAGATGCGGAAAGATCACCTCGAACTTCGCCGCCAGCAGCTCCCGAGTGACCGCAAACCCGCCCATAGCAGAGGATCATGCTGCATCCTCGGAACCTACGGGTTATTTTCCGGCAGACTCTTATTGTGGTGCACCAGGTCCACCTCTTTTCTGATCATGACCTTGACCTGGGCGAATGTGGTTCTCGATCTATCATCTGAGTTCCAGCGCCATGCGATGGTGNTGGTCAGGGCGTCGCCAGCTGGTTCGAGTCCCGGCTGGACGACCGACCATATTGCGACCATGCGAACCGCCTGTCTGCCGAGTGCTGAGCGGCGGCGACGTCGGAGGACATCCGGGGTGGCCGTGGCCTTTCACTGGGTGACGGCGGCGCTGGCGCTCGGGTGGGTCCTGGCAGCCCGTTCGGCGCGCGGTTCATGGTGCCTGTGTCCGCGCCGACGGTGACCTGCCCATGGTGCGGGGCCCAGCAGGGCGAGCCAAGCGGCGGATGGAGGGTTCTATCCTGATCGGGTGTCGTCGGTGGAGATCCGCGTCTGCGAACAGACGGATCTTGATCTCCTTGACCGGTGCATCCCGGCGGCAGGCCGGAGGAGCTTTCACCGCCGACGGTTCGAACGGCAGAGCGTCGCCAGAGGGGACATACCTCGTCGCCTGGCTGGCTGGGCGGCCCGTGGGACATCTGCTGATCATCTGGACGGGTTGCGACGTCGACGAAGTGCGGCGGGAGACAGGCGGCTGTCCGGAGTTGAACGCGCTCGGGGTGTGGCCGCCGGAGCAGCGCCGGCACGGGATAGGCCGAGACCTTCTTCGTCACGCCGAGATGCTGGTCGCAGCGCATGGCAGCCGGACGGTCGGTNTTGGTGTGGCTGCCGACANCCCCGNGGCCGCCCGCCTCTACCGGCGACTCGGCTACGTCGTGCGGGTGCAACGCTATGTCGATCGCTGGACCTGGGTCGNTCAGGATGGCGTGGAACGCGAGGAAGCCGAGCAGACGAGTTTTCTCGTCAAGAGCCTTCCAGCAGCGCAGGCCTCTGGAGAGCGCGCAACGTGATCGACGTGCTCCAACCGACCCGTCGCTCCGGACGCGGCGTAGCGTGCCGCTCCGCGGATATCTGGAGGAACATGCTGTTTCNGCATTCGCTCGGTACCGCCGGCTTGCTGGAGGCGTCCTCGTCCGGTGTGGCCATCNCCGTTATGAGTCCGTCTGCTGTGGTACACGTGCCCTGAACTGGGCTGAGGCGGCTCGGTCGCCCCTGGGCGGCGGCGAGCGGCCTTGCTGGGCCCTGGGTCGCCACTGCGGTCCGGCGCCACAGTGCATCGACGGGCAGGCCCCACCCGAAACCACCCTTCGGGCTCTGCGAGTGCCAGCCCGTTTCGTATTACGATTGATGGGTGGAGATCCATCGGTCGGCCCGTAAGCATGGCGTCGCCGACGCGGACATCCTCCACGCCGCCGAGCGGTACGTCGTCGCCTACTCGCTGGACGACGACGGGCCACCCTGGCGTGAACTGCGGCTCGGCCCGGGCGGGGCGGGCAANCTGCTGGAGATCGTCGTCCTGCTCCTCGACGACGGCNCGGAACTGATCATTCATGCCATGCGGATGCGTTCCCAATACCGGGATCTCCTGCCGTGACCAAGGAGAGCGCACGATGACGAACAAGGAGACCGCCCGCCGGACGGCAGGCGGCGTACCCGTGACCGACGAGCTGGTCGAGGACCTGGCCGCCGAGGCCGAGACCGGCTACGACGTCGCCCACCTCCACCGCCGCGGCGGACGCCGGCCCCTCGGCTCCGCCCCGGGCGAGGTGGTCCCCGTCCGCCTCGACCCCGAACTGCGCGCCGCGCTCAGCGCCCGCGCCCAAGCCGAGCACACCAACGCCAGCGATGTCATCCGCCAGGCTCTCCGCGCCTGGCTCGACGTCGCCTGACCAGACCGGGTCATATCGCGCTCAGTGCGACCTCACGGCGCATCACATCTCCCGAACCCGACCACAAACCGTCGACCCAACCACGACACCCACGATCACGGTCGCGAGACGGGCCGAAGCGTCCGACACCACTAGGAGTTCGGGACATGTGTTCGATTCGCTAGATGACATAGTGACCGGTGCGGTCACTGGGCATCCTTCCTGGTGAGAGCCCGGGTAGCGACCGG
>NZ_JPHT01000078.1:0-5029 GCF_000733325.1 Frankia sp. Allo2 | reverse complement strand
ACACCCCCGGCAACGTCCCCACCCCAACCCCAACCCCAGTGTCATTCCACTCCTCCACCACCCGCACCCACTCAGCCGCACCCAACACCGGCACCTGGCTCACCCGCAACGCGGGATCGGCGGCCACCGCGTCCAACACGGCCACCAGGCGCTCCGCCACCTTCTGCACCGTGGGCCGGTCGAACAGGTCGGCCGCGTAGCCGACGGTCCCACCGATCCCCGCCGGTTCACCGTCGGCGCCACGGTGCTCGGCCAGGCTGAACGACAGGTCGAACTTGGCGGCGTTGACCCCGGACCTGTGCGGTTGGATGGTCAGCCCCGGCAGCTCCCAGCCGGTGTCCTGCGGGGTGTTCCGCAACCCGAGGGACACCTGGAACAGCGGGTGCCGCGACAACGAGCGGGCCGGGTAGAGCTCCTCGACCAACCGCTCGAACGGCACGTCCTGATGGGCGTAGGCGGCCAGGTTCCGCTCCCGCACCCGGGCCACCAGGTCGTTGAACGAGGGATCGCCGCCGACGTCGGTGCGCAGCACCAGCGTGTTGACGAAGAAGCCGATCAGGTCANCCAGGGCGGCCNCNCCCCGGCCCGCCACTGCGGTGCCGATCGGGATGTCGTTGCCCCCGCCAAGGCGAGACAGCAGCAGCGCAACTGCGGCCTGCACCACCATGAACAGCGTTGCCCGCCGCCCCCGGGCCAGCCGGACAAGCCGCTCGTGGGTCTGCGCGCCGATCCGGATCGGCACCGCGCCGCCCGTGAAGCTCGGCACCGGCGGGCGNGGGCGGNCGACCGGCAGGGNCNGCNCCNCGGGGATGTCGGCGAGTGCCTCCCGCCAGTACGCGAGCTGCTCGCTGATCAGGCTCGCCGGGTCGGACAGATCGCCCAGCACCGCGCGCTGCCACACCGCGTAGTCGGCGTACTGGACCGGCAATCTGGTCCACTGCGGTACCCGCCCACGCAGCCTGGCGGTGTAGGCCACCGACAGGTCGCGGGCCAGCACGCCCATCGACCAGCCGTCGGAGGCGATGTGGTGCGCCACCAGCAGCAGCACGTGCTCCCGGGGGGACAGCGTGAACAGCCGTACCCGCAGCGGCGGCTCGCTGCCCACGTCGAACCCGCGCCCCAACTCGGCGGCCATCAGCGACGGCAGCTCCGCCTCGGTCACCGCCACCATCACCAGTTCCGGGCGGCCCACCGTCTCGTCCAGCAGGTGCTGACCCGGCACGCCGTCGACGTCAGGGAAGACCGTCCGCAGGCTTTCGTGACGCGCCGCGACGTCGGCCAGCGCGGCCTGCAGCGCCCACCGGTCGAGCTGCCCGGTCAGCTTCAGCGCGAGCGGCACGTTGTAGACCGCCCGTCCCTCCTCCAACTGGTTGAGGAACCACATCCGGGCCTGGCCGAACGACAGCGGCGCCGGGTCCGGCCGTACCCCGGCAACCAGCTCGGGCCGCGAGCGGCCACCGGCCTCGACCACACGGGCCACCGCCGCCGGGGTGGCGCCGGTGAACAGGGTGCGGATTCCCACCTCGACGTCGAGGACGGCCCGTACCCGGGCGAGCAGCCGCATCGCCAGCAGGGAGTCGCCACCCAACTCGAAGAAGTTGTCGTCGGCCCCGATCCACTCCAGCTTCAGCACGTCGACGAACAGCGAGCACAGCACCTCCTCGATCGGCGTGCGCGGCTCGCGCCCGGTCGCCATGCGGCCGAAGTCCGGCGCGGGCAGGGCCGCCCGGTCCAGCTTGGCGTTGCCGGTCAGCGGCAGCTCCGCCAGCGGGACGACGGCGGCGGGGACCATGTAGTCCGGCAGCCGTCCCGCCGCGTACCTCCGCACCGCGGAGCCCGTCACGCTCTCCCCCTCGGCGGGCACCACGTAGGCGACCAGTTGGCTGTGGTCGGCCTGGCTGGTGTGGGCTACCACCGCGACCCGCGCGACCCCCGGGCAGCCGGACAGCACGTTCTCGATCTCGCTCAGCTCGATCCGGAACCCGCGGATCTTCACCTGCGTGTCGGCCCGCCCCAGGAAGACCAGCAGCCCGTCACCGGTCCACCGGGCCAGGTCCCCGGTCCGGTACATCCGCTCGCCCGGCGTGCCGAAGGGGCAGGCCACGAAGCGTTCCGAGGTGAGGCCTGGCCGGTTCAGGTAGCCGCGGGCCAGCCCGCCGCCGGCCACGTACAGTTCTCCCCCGACGCCGGGCGGGACCGGCTGCAGGAAACCGTCCAGCACGTAGATCCGGGTGTTGTCCAGCGGGCGGCCGATCGGCACCGACGCCGGCACCTGGTCGCCCGCGGTGAAGGGGAGGTGGGTGGCGAAGGCGGTCGTCTCGGTCGGCCCGTAGGTGGACCGCACGACCATGTCCGGATGGGTCTCCAGCAGAGTCCTCACCGCGGCCGCCGAGACCACGTCGCCGCCGGTCGACACCTCGCGTACCCCGGCGAAGATGTGCGGGGTCTGCTCGCCCAGCGCGGCGAACAGGCCGGCGGTCGCGTGGACGTTGGTGATCCGGTGGGCGGCGATGAACCGCTCCCGGTCGGCGGCATCCAGGTCACCGGCCGGCGCGACCACGACGGTGCCGCCGCGCAGCAGCGGCACCCACACCTCGTAGGTGGAGGCGTCGAAGGCGTGGTTGGCCTGCACCATGACCCGCTCGGTCNCCTCGGCGGGCCAGGCGCCATCCAGGCAGAAGCCGNCCACGTTGCNGNGGGTGACCGCCACTCCCTTCGGCACCCCCGTCGATCCCGAGGTGTACATGACGTACGCCAGGTTGGCCGCGGCCGGGGCAACCGGGAAGGGGCCGTCGCCGGCCGGCACCTCCGAGGGGACCCGGACGATGTTGGCGGCGGGCAGGCCGCCCTCGCGGGTCATCGGGTGGTCGATCGTGGCCTGGCCGACCAGCAGCGCCACGGGTGCGGCCTCGGCGATCACGGCCTTCATCCGCTCCAGCGGGTTGGCGGCATCCAGCGGCACATAGGCGGCGCCCGCCTTCACCACCCCGAGCAGCGCCACCACCAGCTCGGCCGACCGCTCCATCAGCACCCCGACCAGGCTCTCGGTGCCCACGCCGAGCGTGGCCAGCAGACGGGCGAGCCGGTCGGCGCGCGCGTTCAGCTCCTGGTAGGTCAGCGTGACGTCCCCGTCGATGGCGACGGCGTGCGGATGCTCGGCGACGCGTCGCTCGAACGCCGTGACCAGCGACCCGGCGTCCACCGGCACCGCGGTGTCGTTCCACCGCCGGATCACCAGATCCCGGCCCGTCTCGTCCAGGATGCCGACCGTGCCGACACGGGCGGCCGGGTCGGCGGCGATCGCCGCCAGCACCCGCACCATGGCGGCGGCCAGCCCCTCGGCCATCTCCCGCTCGTACACCTCGGGCTGGTAGGACAGCCGCAGCTCCAGCCGGTCCCGGCCAGGGACCACGGCCAGCGCGAGCGGATAGTGCGGCGCCTCGTGCCCCCCGGCCGGGGTGATCGTCAGGTCGCGGTCGTCAGCCATCGCGGAGACCCACGACGAGTCGAGCGGGTAGTTCTCGTAGGCCAGCAGCGTGTCGAAGGTGGCGCCGGGGCCGGTGATCCGCTGGATCTCGGCAAGGCCCAGGTAGTGGCAGGACATCAGCGCCGTCTGGCGGGCCTGCAGCGCCGTAAGCATCTCGGCGACCGGCTGGGCGGGGTCGAGCGGCACCCGGATCGGCACGGTGTTGATGAACAGGCCTACCATGTCCTCGACCCTGGGCAGTTCGGGCGGGCGGCCCGCCACCACCGCGCCGAACACCACGTCACGGCGGCCGGCCAGGCGGCTGACCAGCAGTGCCCAGGCGCCCTGGACGACCGTGTTCATCGTCAGCTCATGACCACGAGCGAGGGCCCGCAGAGCTGCCGTCAGCTCGGGGCTCACCGAGGTGTTCACGCGCTCGGCCGGCTGCGGCTCGCGCACCGGATCGGGCTGGGCCACCAGGGTCGGCTCGTCCGTCCCGGCCAGCTCGACCCGCCACGCCTCACGGGCGGCCTGGCGGTCCTGGCGGCCGAGCCACTCCAGGTAGTCCCGGTACGGCGAGACCGGCTTCAGCCCGCCCGTCGTGCCTCCGGCCTGGTAGACGGCGAACAGCTCCCGCGTGAACATCGGCTGCGACCAGCCGTCCAGCAGGATGTGGTGGATGGTGAGCACCAGCCGGTGGCGCCGCGCACCGAACCGGATCAGCAGGAAACGCAGTAGTGGCGGCTGCGCCGGATCGAACCCGCGGTCCCGCTCCTCGGCGGCCAGCCGCATGGCCTGTTCCAACGCCGCTTCTTCCGCCAGGTGCGCCAGGTCGACCTCACGCCACGGCAGCCGTACCTTCCTGGCGATCACCTGCACGGGCTGGTCCAGGCCGGAGAGCTGCTGGAACCCGGCCCGCAGGTTGGCGTGCCGGTCCAGCAGGGCCTCCCCGGACGCCCGCAGCAGCGCCGGGTCCAGCGGCCCGGTCAGATCAAGGTCACGCTGGCCGGAGTAGACGTCGCCGGTCCGCCCGTCGTAGAGCGTCTGGAAGAGCAGGCCCTCCTGTAGCGGGGACAGCGGCCACAGATCCTCCACGTCGAGCTGGCTCACCGGGCTCTCCTCTCGTGCGTGTTCCGCGTTAGTTCGGCCGCCACCACGTCGAGCTCGCCCTGCGCCATGGCGAGCAGCGGGAAGTCGGAGGGGGTGTGCCCGCCCGCCTCGGGGCGCGCGGCGTGCTCGGCCAGCCCGGTCAGCATCGCCACCCATCCCTCGGCGAGGGCAGCGACCCGCGCCTCGTCGAACAGGTCGCCGGGCCAGGACAGCAGGACGGTGAGCTCCGCGCCCGCCGGGCCGTCGCGCACGACGCCGCCGGCTTCCAGCGCGTAGGAGGCGGGCAGGGTACCGGTGTCGCCGCCCAGACCGAGCTGCCACCAGTCCGCCTGCTCGTCGCCCTGGGCCCTGGGCGCGACGGTGAAGCGGCCCATGTAGTTGAAGCCGATCTGTGGGGTGGGTAGCGCCGCGAGGACCGGGCGCGTGTCAGGGTTGAGGTAACGCAGCAGCCCG
>NZ_JPHT01000077.1:4962-8538 GCF_000733325.1 Frankia sp. Allo2 | reverse complement strand
TCGAGCTGGAGACGCAGCTCCACCACCTCGGCCTCACGCGTCGCCTCCCGCGCGACCAGCCCGGCGATGTCCGTCAACAGCTCCGCGACCCGGGCCCGCAGCCAGGCGTTCTCCGCCAGCAGCGCCGCGCCCTCGGCAACCTCACCGCTCGCGGCAGCGCCCGCCCCCGACTCGACAACCGTCACGCACCGCAGCAAACCACCCCGACCGGCAGAACATCACCCACCACGACCATCAGGCCACACCCAGCCCCGAAGGCCGTCACCCCAAAAGATCAACAACGGGACTTCCGAATACGTACAATTTCTTGGCCTTCNCCAATCTCGCAGCCGACGGCTGGCGCCAAACCCTTGATGCGGCCATCGTCTCGCCGCCACCATCTCCAGGCCGACTTTCCTCTCTGGGCGCGACCACACTTCATGTAGTCGAGATCGGAAATGATCTCGGTGAGGCCGCCGAAGAAGCCAACCTTGAAGATGAACGGTGGCGGGAAGGTCGTGAACAGCTTACTGATCATCTCTCCTCCTGGCTAGGGCAAGCATGCCCTAAGGCGGTTCCGAAGCTGAGGGGAGCTTGGCACGCGCTGACCTCGAATGGGCCAGATGCGGCCTCTCAGGCGGCGAACTCGGGTGTGGAGGCACTTGACTGGACTTTGCGCACCATTGCGCCTGATGATGAGGTCCTCGCATGGCGGGAAAATGTTGGTCAATACGCAAAGGAAATTGACCCTAAGAACGGCAAACCGCATCGAGCGCTACGTGTTCGTTACGCAGTACGAGGCTTTGGCATGAAAAGCGACGGCGNCACGGTAATCATAATGATGATGACCCGGTGCCTTGATGAGTTGCAGGGCGTGAAACATGGTGTAGATGAGACGAAAACCATCGCGGCTGCACGTCGCGCTCTCCTTGCGCTCGAGAACACGTTGACAGCTTTGATGCCATATTAGTACCCCATGTGGAGCAACATGCCTGATCTTACTCTAGAAGGAATATTCAGACTACCGGCGCCGGTCGCGGTCAAGGTAGCCGTACTCGCCTCAGAGACGCCGGTTCGTATTGGCGGCATGGATATCAGCCTGGTCATGCCCTCACTTCAACTTCTGAATAATGGGCCTATCCTGACAGCCCCCGCGATGAAAACGGTGCGGAATGATATTGACTGGGACGAACGCTACCGTTCCGTGGGGAGTGCATGGGGTAACGTGTCCCACTTCAAGTCAAACNATCCGCTAGGAGCCAATGGTAACGCGCTTGTCCGCGCCTTCGTAGTTCGGCACACCATTGCCACCGCGGATCAGCCCGAAAGCGTCAGGCGAAAAGAACGCGGGCAGAACCTGTACCAGGATATTGACGCCTGGTGGAGGCTCGCGGCCGACTGGGTTGAGGTGGTAGCGCGACAAAACCTTGATCCCCACTACGATGGGGCAAGCCGCCCGGGAGATGACCTCGAACTCTGGTTTAAGTACGGTCCCGATGGAGAGAGGGTGAGAAACCCTGCTCCCATTTCCCTCACCATGTCACCGGTAAATGCCTTGGAAAGTGATCGCTGGAAGGCGATACTTAAGGCAGCGTCAGACGGTCGCCAGCCGCCCACCGAACATTTGTTGCTCCGGGACGCCATCGCGGCCAACCGCCGCGGGCAGCGTCGGAGGGCCGTACTGGATGCGGCGACGGCGGCGGAGATGGCTCTGACCTATTTGCTGGATCAGGAACTTGCTGGACTACGGTCAGACGTCGCGGGCTATGTGATAGAGAAGAGCCGCCAGATCGGCGGGCGCGNTCAGGNGCTGAAAAANNTNGGNGNGNAGCTACCCNGAGACGCGGGCAAGCGGATCATGAGCTTTTTGGCGGAGCCTCGGAACACGGCAATCCACGGAGGCCGGGAGCCAAGCGTGGATGAGACGCGGGAAGCGCTGAAGGTCGCGGACGAGATCATGGAAACTGCATCCCCGCGCTCGGCGCTGCTTTAGCGCGGGACGGTCATCAACCCCAGCCGAATGCCACAGAGGGTATCCAACCCGTGACGGAACGTCCGAATTCGTTCCTTACATGTCCGATTTGCTGGTCAAGAACCATACCCACCAGGAGCGCCAAGGCGTCGGACGTGATGAGGGCGTCGGCCTCGGGGTCGCCGGACAGGTGGAGGGCCATGCGGCCAAGAGGGCCATGCGGCCAAGGGTAAGCCCCGCCAGAGTGATCCGGCGGGGCAGGTTGGTCAGGGACGCCAGATCACGGTGATGCGATCCGGGTCAAAACGGTTCTTCGGCCCATCGGCCTTGGACAGCACCACGGCCTCGATAACGGTGGCGATGATGTCACGGCGCTGCTCCACCTCCAGCCGAGGCCAGGACGAGGCCACGTTGGTCAGCTGGGGGCCGGAGTGGGCGCGCAGCCAGTCGTTGCGCTCCCCCCGGAGCTTCGCCACGTCCCCCTCCAGCTCCTCCACCAGCTGGAGGGCGCGGGTGCCGCCGCGCTTCGTCTCCCGCCAGGCGGCCATGATCTCGGCGATCTCCGCCTCGGCCGGCTTGGGCCACGGGCCGCTTTCGGCTTCCACGTCCCGGTTTGCCAGATAGGCCAGCACCAAGTTCGTGACCAGTTCGTCAACGTGGTGGCCGGTCACGGCGACGCTGCCGCAGCCACCAGCGGTGACGGGACGGCAGGAGTAGTGATGCTTCTTCCACCCCTTGTCCCAGCCGCCGGTGAGCCGCGCGCCGCAGTAGGCGCAGCGGATGATTCCGGACAGCAGATACTTCCGGCCGCCTATGTGGATGTTCTGGTTGCCGGTCCGAGCGGGGTCGCGGAGCTTCGCCACCACCTTCTCCCAGACCTCGACGTCCAGGATGTGACCTTGAAGGCCCATGACGGGCTGGCCGTCTACGGTGCAGGCGTAGCGCTGCTCCAAGGGAACCGTGGTCGGGCCGTGTACCCGGTAGCCCGCGAGGCGGGGAGACAGATACATGTTCTTCATCACCTGGCGCTGCCACTGGTGGCCCCGGGTCGTGAGAATGCCCAGCTCATTCCAGCGGCGGCAGAGCGTGTGCGTGCCGACCCCGGCAAGGATTTCGTCAGCACCGACGACGATCATGTCGGCCTCGGCCTTGCGGATGGTGCGCTTGTCCGGCTCCCAGCCGAAGGGCCGGTAGCCGCCCACGGGGACACCCGCCTTGGCGAGCTCGCGGTGGGCCGTCCGCACCCGCCGGGAGGTGTCGGCGGACTGCTGGTTCTTCAGGGCCACGACGATCCGGGCCACGGAGCGCCCGTTGTCCGTGAGGAGGTCAAGGGTGCCGCTGATGTCAATGACGGGCCGCCCGTACTGGACCACCACGTCAATGGCGTCTTCCAGGTGGCGCGGGTCGCGGGTGAGCCGGTCCACGTCGGAGACGATGAGGCCGTCAAGGGGCTTGCCGGTTTTGGTGGCTCCCCGCTTCAAGTCCTCCAGGGCGCCCTCGTACACCGGCCGCACCACCCGGTACACCACGGAAGTTATTCAGAAACTCTCTTGATTCTCTCGAAGCTCAGTATTCGCTCGGATTGCTGTTCGTTGATTTTCTGGAGGCCGACGGCTGCCTGGATG
>NZ_JPHT01000077.1:0-3357 GCF_000733325.1 Frankia sp. Allo2 | reverse complement strand
GTCCAGCGCTGGTCGGGCCAGCCGTGCGCGGCCGGACCGCGGTCCAGTTCGACCCGTAGCCGGTCACGCTGACTGTCCGACAGGCGGCATGACGCACCACTGGGTCCTCGTGAGGCCAGCGCCGCCGTGCCACCGGCCTGCCAGAGCCGTTTCCACTGGTAGGCCGACTTCGTACTCACCCGCAGCCGCCCGGCGACCTCGACCGGATCGACCCCGGCGGCGAACAGGTCCGCCGCCTGCACCCGGACCACTTCCCGACGGGCACGACCCTGCNCGGTAAGCCCGCNACCATCCGCATNCCTCATGCCCGATACAAGCGTCGGACACGGCCGGGTCATACCCGGACAGACCGGATGTGATCAAACAGACCCCGACCATTCAAGATCTGTATCGGTATGTTCGGAGACCCCGCAGGGTACTCCGGCGGGAGCTCGATCCGTCTCATCTGCCCGTGTGACTGACTCCCATACACGATGAACTGCGGGCCAACCAATGAGTCACCATCCGCAACCATCAGTAGCCGCCCGGCCGTCCCGTGTACCTCGAAGCGATAACCCGAGCCCATCGGACTGCCGGTTGTAATGTGCACGGAAGCCACGCCACCCGAGCGCAGGGTCCCGGTAACCAGGATCTGGTCCGGCGTTGTGATCGGTTTCCGCTCCCCNGAGTCCGCTATGACGGCGACCGGCAGGCGGGTTGCGAGAGTTGCGGACACCTCGCAAAAGTCTCCGATGATCTGACGGAAGAGATCAAGCCCGTGACCACCTACCACGACGAGGCGGCTGAGGTTGGCCGTCCCAACCAGTGCTGCCTGACTCTTCGGCCAGGTACGTGGCGTAGATAGCGAAGTTATTCAGAAACTCTCTTGATTCTCTCGAAGCTCAGTATTCGCTCGGATTGCTGTTCGTTGATTTTCTGNAGGCCGACGGCTGNCTGGATGTCGGCATCGATACGGCCGAGGTCGCTGCGGTAANGGCTGGTGAGGATTCGCCAGTTCTTCGCGTGAGCGACTCCCCATTCGGCGGCGACCCGGACGGACGCGANCTCGGCGTTGAGTTGTTTCTGCCAGCCGGTCAGGGATGTTCCGGGCTTCTTCTTCCGCGGGGTGTGGACGGCGGGTTCGCCTTCGTAACCGAGGTCGGTCATGCAGCCACCGAAACGTCGCGCCACCCGTGTCCAGCCGGCTTCGCGAAAACAGTGCACATCCTGCCAGCTGCCCGGGAAGGCGTGGCTGGCGGCGAGGATCCGCCCGTGCAGGTCGACGGCCAGTTGGACGTTGACGCCGTGGCGGCGGTGCTTGCCGGCTAGAAGATCGGTGCGGTGGCGCCAGGCGAACGTCGGGACCAGGGTCCCGTCGATCAGGCAGACCAGGCCCTTGACCTGCTGGGACAGGGCTTCGGTGGTGGTGCCGAGGGTATCTGCGAGGAAGGCGACCATGATCTGGTGGTAGGTCCAGGCGGTGCTGATCCCGATCCCGAAGTCCTCGGCGAGTTCCTGGTAGGTGGCGTTGCGCCGTAGCCGGCACAGGGCCAACCGCAGGGCGCCGACGAGATCGAGATCGCGGGGACGGCCCTGGGCGCGGTGCCAGTCGGGGAAGTGCCGCTCGGCCATCGCGGCGACGACGTCGGCAGCTTTCAGGCTCAGCCCGGGAAGTCGATACACTGGAGGCACCCTCTTCGTGGTCGATGTGTTTTCTTTGGTAAGACTCACATTCCACGAAGAGGGCCTCTCATGCCCATGGCAGGTTGGATTTCCTGAAGTGCCGGGCGGAACGCGGGAGAATTCCCGGTTCGCTGTCGGTCGGGCTGTTTCGATCGGGTTGTCCGCTCCCCGTGCTGGCGGGAACCGATACGGGGCCTGACCGAACCAGCCGGATATCCGTTCCGAAATCGACTATGACAAGTTTCCGAAAAACTCCCGGGAGCCGCTCCTCCGCGAATCTTGCGGTTGCGCTGATCGACGAGGCCGAACGCCCTGTTTCTCGCATGCCGCTGCCGCCTGTCATGTGCTCGCCGCAGAAACCCGAACGGGCTGACACCGGTTATGGTGTGAGAGCGGATTCCCGTCCTCGGACCGCGTCCGCTCTCCACGCCCACTCCTTGCGGGAGATCCAGCGCATCGCCGGCTGCTCGACCAGTGTGAACGTCAGCCAGGACAGCACCAGGACTATCACGAAAGCAATGGCCGCCAGTCCGCCTACCTCCCAGGCGGGCCATCGTGCACTGGCGCCCAGGGCGCGATGTCCGAAGCTGAGGACGAGTCTGTGCCACAGGTAGAAAGCGAAGGAGATCTCACCCAGGTGGACCATGACGCGGCTGCGTAGAAATGTGGGACGATCACCGAGATCGCGAACGGCGACCGCCGGTATCACGAGGGCCAGAGGTATGACCGTCACCGCTACCACGCTGTAAATTGTGGGCGCCTCGGGAGCAAGCGCGTACGCCCCGAGAGTCAGCATCACGACAGCGGTCAGTGGCAACCTGACCCATCTGCCGCTCGACAGGATGCATGCCATCAACATCCCAAGAACAAACTCGGGCAATCTGGCCGGCGGGAATACATAGACGAACCAGAATTCGTACGTGGAGACCGACCCTGCCCAGGGGAGAGCCGGTTTGGATGGCAGGATGAGCCGCCCGATCAGGGGCATACACCAGACCAGCCCCGCAACGGCGCCAGCCCAGTACCACAGGAGGTTCACCGGTATACTTCTGATCGCCCGGAGAAGGAAGGGGAAGCAGAGGTAGAAGAAAAGCTCACAGGACAGGGACCAGGCTACAGGATTGGCGCTGGTCTCGATGTCGCCCTGGGGGAACCAGGACTGCACGAGAAAGAGACCGGGGAGACATCTCCAGTCCCCGAGCGATACTCCGGCGACCAAGGAACATACTATTGCCGCGACATAGGTGAGAAGATGATTTGGAAATACCTTCGTCAGCCTCCTCTCCCAGATCCTACCGACCCTGATCTGCAGTAAGTAGTCGGAAGTCGCGTGGGGGAATGCTGACGGGNGGTGTCACCGGGTGTGACACCGCTGGAGTCGGGCTGGCGTGGCTGGGTCAGCCGGGAGGCTTCCNCCAGCGGGCGAGGTCGTCGGGGTTGGCAGCCCAGGGCAGGAACCGGTCGAGGTCCGTCCCGGTGGGTGCTCTGGCGCCGGCGCGACCGCAGGCGTCGAGGTAGTCGGCCAGGTAGGTCAGTGGGTTGAGGCCGTGCAGGTCGGCGGTCGCGGTGACGGTGAAGATCGTGGCGGCGCGGCGGGCGGCGTCGTCGGTGCGGGAGCCGCCGGTGTTCCGCCGTGTGATCACCGGTTTGCGGATGATCCTCTCGGCCGGGTTGTTGTCCAGACCGATCATGGGA
>NZ_JPHT01000076.1:0-6898 GCF_000733325.1 Frankia sp. Allo2 | reverse complement strand
GATCGTGACGTGATCGACCTCGAGGCTGCGTTCAGCGAGAAGCTCCTCGACGTCCCGGTACGACAGCGCATACCGCAGGTACCACCGCACCGCCAGCACGATCACCTCGGGAGGGAACCGGAACCCNGCGAACTCCGATGGCGGAGCCAGCGGACGGACACGACGTCGACGCATGACTCGATCATGACTGATCGGTGGCCGCGATGGCGGACTTCGCCGATGCAACAGTGCCCGACCTCGACCTGTGCCGCGGCGAACCGTTCGACCAGCTCGCGCAGCCAGCGCAGCTCGCGGGTGGCGTCCGCGACAGTGCCCGGGGTGATGCACACCCGCGGTCCCGCCGCCGGGCGCCGCAACCACTCCGGAGCCAGTCCCCCACCGTTGTACGGCAGGTACCGGATGCGGATACCCAGCCGGCTGCCGACCAGCGGCGCGGCCAGCGCGAGCGGATCATGCACCAAAAGGTCGGGCTCCCAGTCCCTGCAGAGATCGACGNCCCCGTCGGCCATCCCTGCCGCGACCGCCGCGAACCAGGTGGTCGCCTGGACGAGGCGGGGACCAGGCCGCGCACTCGGGTCGGATGGCGGCGCGGCAGGCTGGATCAGGCCGGGAGGCGGACTGGGACCGACCGGCGAGACCGACAGGCCGCACGCCGCGAAGTCGGGAGCGACCGCGACCCGCACCTCATGGCCGGCGAGCTGTATCGCCCATGCGGTGGGCACCATCGGAAGAAGATGCCTGGAAAGCGGGCATGACACGAAAAGGATACGCACGTCGTCCCCTCTGATTCGCGCGCTGACGCGGTGTCAGCCCGCGCACTCGTCGTCCGGCGACGTCCGTTTATCCGGCGGCGTCCGCCACGTGTTGCCCAGCCTGGTCCAGGATCAGCCGGACCTTTGAGCCGAGCTCGGTGCGGATGAACGAACGGGCCTGCTCCAGGCTGGTGCTCGCGCCGAGGAGCTCCGCGATCCCAGGGCCGTTGATCACCACGGTCTGGATCGAGCGGACCACAGTGTGATCGCCGCCGTCCTCGATGTCCCACCGCACGTGATGGCTGCTGGCCAGTGGCGGCAGTCGTAGCTGCTTGTAGACGATCCCGCGGGGTGGTCGGCCCACCCGCGCGGTCCGTGTCGTCAGCACACCACCCCGGCGCTCCGCGGTGTCGATCTCCACGAGCTGGACGTCCGGCTCGTCCTGCTGGACGTCCACCCGCGTCACGTGGGGCAGCCGGTCGGGCCACCGGTCGACCGCATACAGGAAGTCGTAGACACGATCGGCCGGCCCGTCAACACGCACGTCGTCGTGCAGCGTAAGCAGGAAGTCGGGTGCACTCACCGCCCGCTCCGCGGCGGCCCGCACCGCGGCCGTCTCCGCCTCGGCCACCACGTCGACCTGCCGGACCACCGCACCGATGTCCGCCGATACGCCCGCCGTCACGCGCAGCTCATGCGCCAGCCTGAGCAGGCATTCCCCGTCGGAAACCGGGACGACGGTCCAGGCACGCTCCATCGACTCCAGCGGCGGCGGTGGCTGCTCCACGCGGAACCAGATCCGTAGATCCTCCTGCTGACACCGACGGAACGCGACCCAGCGCTCGACCCGGGTGCCGGATGTGGTCCACATCCCCACCCGTTCAAGTTCGCCGTCCGNTCCCAGCCTCTCGGCGTGAACAAACGGGGCGAAGATGCTCGGCCAGTGCTCGAGCCCGGCCAGCAGCCGGTAGACGAAACCGGCTGGAGCGCCCACCCGAATCTCGTGTTCCCTGCGCAGGAATGGGGCCAGCGTCATCGGAGACGATCCCTTCGGTGGAGACGGTGCGGAGCGAGCGGACAGCGGCGGCCCGGACAGGGCGGACTGGGCAGACCGGCAGGGTCAGGCCAGCCAGAGTGTTGCGTGAGCCGATCCGTCGGCCGCGGTGGAGGACCCCGCGACCGCGCCTCGGTCGTTCACGCCGTACGCCTCCGCCGGCCCGGCGGTGGCGGTCGGCAGCCGGGTGACCTGGCCGCTCGGACTCCACGCCACCGCGCTGCGGGTGCCGTCGCTCGCGCTTAAGAAGCCGATGACGATCCCCCGCTCGTTGACGCCATAGGCACCGGCACCGGTGTCGCCGGGCAGCGGCGGCAGCTCGGTGATCCCACCGGCGTGGTCCCAGCGGACCGCGTGCGACCTCGCACCCGTGGTGGCGAGACCGACGATGATGCCGGTGTCGCTGACGGCGCTCGCCTCACTGGAGTCGCTGCCCGGCAGGTCGGCGAGTCTGGAGACGGTTCCGTCAGGGTTCCACCGGACGGCCCGCGCAACGCCGGCTGCAGTCTTCGAATAGCCGACGATCACACCCCTGTTGTTGATCCATCCCGCGGAGCTGGCGGTATCCCCCGGTAGCTGGGGCAGGGCCACGGGCGTGCTGGCCGAGGTCCACCGCAGCGCGTGGTACAACCGGTCCGGCCCACTCCAGAAGCCGATGACCGTGCCCTGGTTGTTGACCGCATAGGCCCGGCTCAGAATGCTCCCGGCAGGCGTCGTCAGCGCGGTGATCTGGCCAGCCGCGTCCCATTCCACCGGATGGGTGGGGCCACCGGGAATCAGGGAGGCGCCAACCGTCACGGTGCCAGCGTCGTTGATGGTGAAGGCGACGCTCGCCTCGTCCCCGGGCAGGGTGCCGAGGTCGGTCGGTACACCCAGGCTGTTCCACCGGACGGCGTGGTTGCGGCCGCTGGCACTCGCCGAGTAGCCGACGACGACCGCGCTGTTGTTCACGTCGTAGGCGCCGCTGCTGCTGCCGCCGGGCAGGGTACCGAGGTCGANCNCCGNCCCGCCGGTGCCGGCCGACGAGGGTCCGGCGCTGACCAGCGGGAGGGCCAGCGCCACCACCGCAGCACCGATCGCGCGAAAACCGCGGACGCGGCGGGTTCGCCGTCGCCGCGTCGTCCCGGCAACTCGGGGNGACGTGCTTGTTCCGGTCATGCGCTTCCTTTCACAAGGGAATGACAACGGCGCCTGCCGACGTGGTGCGCAGCGGCGCGCGGAACGGTTCGCGCCTGCCCGCACAGCATTCGCGCGTGGCGGTCCTTCGTCGGCGGTGGCGGAGCGGGGCGCCGGAAGCCTCGGGCCTGCTTTGCGTGAGCCGTTGCCGGACGGTGTGCGTCAGGTTTCCCCGGCCGGCGGGAGTTCTTCGGCGGCCGGGTGATGATCCTCCAGGGATCGTCGCGGTCTCCTTGTCTCGGCGGGGCGCCGGACTCCGCGTGCGGGACCTGGACCGCAACGCGCCGTGCCTCGCGGAAAAGATCTCAGATCGCTCTCGAGCGTCACCAGCGCCGCGCTCCGGAGTCGACCGAGGCCCGTTCGCGGCCTGGTCGAGATGCGCTGGAGATCCACTCGGCACCTGCTGGAGGTCCCGTCGAGGCAGCTGGGGTGAGTCGGTCCGGTCCTGGTGTCCGGCACCGGGCGCCCCGGGGGCGAGGCTGTCGGCAGCGCCGTCCCGTGGCCCTCGCGGCGCGACGACCCGGCACCCAGCAGCTTGCGGAGTGATTCACTCCGTTATAAGATCTCCAAATCGGAGTGAATCGCTCCGATTGACGAAGAGGGCGGGATTGTGCGCGCTGTGGTGATGGACCGGTTCGGCGGCCCGGAAGTACTCACGGTCCGCGACGTCGCGGATCCGGTTCCAGGACGCGGCCAGGTGCTGGTAGCGGTCGAGTACGCCGGCATCACCTTCGTCGAGACGCAGGTCAGGGCTGGCCGTGGCCCTGCGCTGCGAAACCCTCCGCCGCTGCCCCGGGTCCCGGGTAACGGCGTCGGCGGACAGGTCGTCGCCGTCGGAGCGGACGTCGACCCGGCCCTCGCCGGAGTGGTGGTCGTCACGACGACGGGAGGCACCGGCGGCTACGCCGAGCTCGCCGTCGCGGATGCGGACGACCTGATCCCGGTGCCCTCCACCGTCCCGGTGCGGGACGCGGTGGCGCTGCTGGCGGACGGCCGCACCGCGGTCCTCCTGCATGGCCAGGCGGAGGTGAAGCCCGCCGAGTCGGTGCTGGTCGAGGCAGCCGGCGGCGGCCTCGGCAGTCTGCTGGTCCAGCTCTCGGCGGCCGCCGGCGCCACGGTGATCGGTGCCGCGCGCGGCACCGCCAAACGTGAGCTGGTGATGTCCCTGGGCGCGGCGGCCTACGTCGACTACTCCCGGCCGGGCTGGACGTTGGAGGTCGTCGAGGCCACCCGCGGGACGGGTGTCGACCTGGTCTACGACGGTGTCGGGGGTGACATCGGCGCCCACGCCCTGACCACCCTGCGGGCCGGCGGACGGATCAGCATCCACGGAATGGCCAGTGGCAGCTGGACCGAGCCGCCCGCCGGCGTGACGGTGATCAGCGGTGATACGCCGACACCGGAGCAGATGCGTGCGCTCGCCGCGGAGGCGCTCGCGCAGGCGGCGGCCGGCAGGCTACGCCCGATCATCGGTCAGACCTACCCGCTGGGCGAGGCGGCCGCAGCCCACCAGGCGATCGAGGACCGGGAGACGGCCGGCAAGACCCTGCTGGTCCCATGACCCGGCCCGAGGCCCACTCCGGCTCCGCGGATGGACCGAACCCGTCGAACGATCTGGAGCAGGCCGGTCCGAGTCTCGTGCCGCTGGCCACGACCCTGATCGTCGGGGCGTTCGCGGCCCTGCTCGACACCACTGTCGTGGCGGTCGCGATCGACACGCTGGGGCGCGACCTGCAAGCGGACATCACGGTGATCCAGTGGGTCACGACGTCCTACCTGCTGGCGATGGCTGCCGTCATCCCGGTGGTCGGCTGGCTGGTCGACCGGTTCGGCGCCCGCGCGATCTGGTCGGGTGCCCTCGGGCTGTTCCTGGCCGGATCGGTGCTGTCAGGCCTGGCCTGGTCCGCTGGCGCGCTAATCGCCTTCCGGGTGCTGCAGGGCCTGGGTGGCGGCATGATCCTTCCGCTGACCCAGCTGGTACTCGCCCGGGCCGCCGGCCCGCAGCGCTTCGGGCGGGTCATGGGCGTCGTCGGCCTGGTCGGCCAACTGGCGCCGATCTCCGGCCCGGTGCTGGGCGGCCTGCTGATCGACACCTGGGGCTGGCGGTGGATCTTCTTCGTCAACGTGCCGATCGTCGTGGTCTCGCTGCT
Source organism: Frankia sp. Allo2 (assembly GCF_000733325.1). NCBI lineage: Bacteria > Bacillati > Actinomycetota > Actinomycetes > Frankiales > Frankiaceae > Frankia > Frankia sp. Allo2. Next base: position 1,766 of record NZ_JPHT01000076.1, on the reverse strand, counting down.
CATGACAACACGGTGGTTCCCCCGCGAAGACCCGCGCACGGAGCGTTCCCTGGACGTGGTGGGCCTGGTCCTGCTGCCCACCGGCATCGTGGCGATGATCTACGCGCTGTCGAACGTCGAGTCCGGAAGCACGGTGGTGTCCGCACAGGTGCTCGTCGCCGCGCTGGTCGGCGTCGCGCTGCTGGCCGCCTTCGTCCTGCGGCCGACGACACCAGGCCGGCCGTCGCTCATCGATCTACGCCTGTTCGGCGACCGTTCCTTCCGCGGCGGCTCGGTGATGCTGTTCGTCTTCGGCGTGACGAGCTGGGGCCCGATGTTCGTGCTCCCCCTCTACTACCAGCAACTGCGGGGGCTGTCCGCACTTGACGCCGGGTTCGCCCTCGCACCGCAGAGCGTCGGCCTGGGGCTTGCGTACCTCGCAACCGGCCGGTACGCCGACCGGCTCGCGCCACGCCCGCTCGTGGCAGGGGGTCTGGTGGTCGCGAGCGCGGGCACTCTGCCGTTCGTCTTCGCCACCGCCGACAGCAACCTGACCCTGCTTGGCATCTCGCTGTTTGTCCGCGGGATCGGGTTCGGGGCCGCGAGCCTGCCTGCCAGCGCCGCCGTGTACCGGACGCTACGAACGGCTGACATTCCGGGCGCGACCAGCGCGAGCAACGTCATCCAGCGCGTCGGCGCGGCGACCGGCACGGCCGTGATGGCTCTCATTCTCCAGGCGGACGGGTTCACCCCTGCACTCACCTGGATGTTCGTCCTCACCTCGGGCGCGCTCGCCGGGACCGTGTTTCTGCCAGGGCAGAAGCCGGCACCGGCGCCGCGGGACACGGTGCCCACGACGACGGCCACCGGCGCCCAGTAGGTGCGAGCAGGGCATCGGCGGCCCTCGCGGTGTCGCCGGTACTGACGATGTCCGCTGGCCGAGGGAAGTCAGCGGGTCACGGGGCGTCGGAGCGTCTCGTCAAAATCGAGAGAGGGGTCGACACACTCATGATCAACGTTGCGATCGTGATCGGCAGCACGCGCCCGGGGCGGCGCGGCGAGGCCGTCGCGCGCTGGGTTCACGACATCGCGGTCAAGCGGGCAGACGCCCGTTTCGGGCTACTCGACCTCAGGGATTTCAACCTGCCGCATCTCGACGAGGAGATGCCGCCGGCGATGGGCCAGTACCAGCATCCGCACACGAAGGCGTGGGCCGAGGCAGTGGCGGCGTTCGACGCGTACGTGTTCGTCACCCCGGAGTACAACCATTCGACGTCGGGGGCGCTGAAGAACGCCATCGACTTCCTGTACGCCGAATGGCACAACAAGGCAGCGGGGTTCGTGAGCTACGGTGCGGCCGGCGGGACCCGCGCGGTCGAGCACCTGCGCCTCGTGCTGGGTGAGCTCCAGGTCGCCGATGTCCGCGACCAGGTCGCCCTGTCCCTGTCGACAGATTTTGAGGGCTTCGTCGCGCTCAGGCCTGCGGCGCACCAGGAGGCAACGGTCACCGCGATGCTGGACCAGGTCATCGCCTGGGGCGGGGCGCTACGGCGACTACGGCTGGAGGCAGCACCGCAGCAGTAGGCGTGCACAGATACCACGCGGCCCAGGTAAGGCGGGCCGCTGGCCTGGGTCGAGCGCCAGCTCGGCCGGTGACCGCGTTGATCATCGGCCGAGCGAGGTGTCCCCCTCGGCACTGTTGCATCGGCGAAGTCCGCCATCGCGGCCACCGATCAGTCATGATCGAGTCATGCGTCGACGTCGTGTCCGTCCGCTGGCTCCGCCAT
>NZ_JPHT01000075.1:0-7566 GCF_000733325.1 Frankia sp. Allo2 | reverse complement strand
ACCCACACCCCCTACAGTGAGGCAACCGCATGGACACAGAAAGCAACACTCGACGTCGCCGCTTGACAACGAAAACCATGGGATGTCTGACCTGCAGCTAAGCATTTCTCTCCCTATCCCCGGAATGCTCCTTGATCGTTGTGGGCGGCACGTGGGCGCGGGGAACTGCATTCGCGATTGCCTCCGCTGCGGCCCGGCCCGTCGACCGCAACAGATGGGCGTACAGATCCCCCGTGATCCGGGTAGAGCTGTGCCCGTGGCGTTTCGAGACGAGCGTGATGTCGACCCCCTCAGCGAGCTGGATCGAGGCCGAGCTGTGCCGCAGATCGTGTAACCGCCGCCGGGACAGCAGATCCCGGCCGAGCTCGTCACCGGGCAGGAGCTCGAAGGGAAGCGGGCCGTCGAGGGTGAGGGCCGCGCCCGCCCCGCGGCGGCGCGGGCTGCCACCTCGTAGTCGTAGGCGCTGACCTTCAGCGCATGCTCGCCCGCTTCGAGGAAGAGCCTGGCGAGGACCTGGAGCTGGGTGGTTGCCCGGCCGGGGAGGATTCTGGCGGCCCAGGGGACGAGGCTGGCCAAGGAGTCACGATCGACGGTGAGACGCACCCGCCCATTGTGCGCCTCGTACGAACGGATGTTCGGATACGGCTCAGGTGGCGGTTGGAGGAAGTGCGGGCCGTTCGGCGGCCTGGACGAGTACCCCCAGGTCGTGGACTGCGGGCAGGGCGGGCCAGCGGGCGTCCATCTGCCGCCACATCTGCCCGGCGACGTCGACAACCCAACTCGTTCGCTGTTCCCCGACAGCGGCCAGCGCGGAGCGTGCGGCATCGGCGGCCCGTTCGGGGTCCGGCTCGGGTCGGCGTAGGTAGCTGCGTGCGAGGGCGTTGTATGACCCCCCGAGGTTCCCGGCACGCCCGGAATCCGCGTAGGCCGCGATAGCGCGCCGGGCGTGCTCCTCGCTCGCGGGATCGGCGAGTTGAGAGAGGATCGCCGCGCTCTGGGCGAGGGCTTGATCCTCGTCAACGGCGACCGTTCCGGGCAGAGGGCCACCGGTCCACAGGTTTGCCCACATGTCGTCGAGGGCGTGGCGGGCTGCCGCCGGATCGCCCGCACGGGCCGCGGCGCGGGACTCGCAGGCGCCGAGCATGGGCCGGGCGTAGGGGTGGGCGTCCTGGCGCCGTTCGGCGGCGACGGCTTGGGCGCGGTGCGGCTGGTTACGGAAGAACGCGAACGAACTGTCGAGCACGGCGACGCAGTCCGCGAGGAGCCGATCCCCGGCCTCGTCTGCGTGCTGGCCGGCGAGGTCGAGGTAGGTGTCGGCTGCCTGGGTGTGGCCGAGGTCGTTAGCGGTCAACGCGAGGTAGAGCGCGTACTGGCCTGCGCGGGTGTCCAGGGTGGTGCGGGTCCGGCCGCGGACCCGGCCGTCGAGGAGCCGTTCTACGGCGAGCCAGCCCGTTTCGACCCGGGGCACCAGCAGGCCCGCGGGTGTGGCGGTATAGGCCGCGGCGATGTCGTGCACGTCCCGTTCGATCTCGCGGAGGGNGCGAGGAGCCACAGCCGATTCGGCGATGCGGTCGGAGATCGCCGCCGCGGTGTCCGCGGTGGCGAACAGGCCGGCTGCTGCCATGCTGCCGCCGATGAGAGTGCGTCGGTTCGTCGGGCTCGTCGGACTCACCTCCTCCGCTGGTTCCACTGTCGGGTCATTCCCCGTTGTCGCGCTACCCCTTCGCGCGAGATTGGGGCGGAATCAAGTGGTNATGGCGACACATGCCCTGCCAGCGGATTGTCGAAAACTTCGACTGGCTTCGCACCGTTCAATGTCTGCTGTGGCGTCTGCCGTGGCCGTCCAGTCAACTGTGCGGCCGCAGTATCAAACTCCGCCGCCATCCCGGTGCGCTGGCGACGGAGCGTCCCTTTCCGGGGCGTGGCCGAGGTTCCGCTCGGCTTCGGGAGCCCGTTACTCCGGTTACCGGAGAGAACGGAGCAGGAGCCGGCCGAACCGGGTGAGGAGCAGGGCGCCGGAACCGGCGAGCGCGGCGAGCACGCCGATGAGGAGGTCTCGCGCCGAGTTCACGCCGAGGACCTGGAGTACCGCGAAGGCGGCGCCGAAGGGCAGGCCGACGACGGTGATGACGCCGAGCGCCGCGCCGACCTGCTGCCCCTCCTGGGTCTGGGCGATCCGGTTCAGGTCGACGATCTCGGTGAGCACGGCGTCGAACCGCTCGGGCAGATGGTGCTGTGCCTGATAGGCGGTGAGGATGTCGTTCGCCGGGCCGTGGGCGCTGGCGTCCCGGAGCCAGTAGATGTTGCGGAATCGCGCGGCCCGTTCTTCGAGACGAGCAAGATGACGGGTAAGGTCCTGGGCTTCGAACGCGCGGGCCGCCTCGGCGATCATCTCGGTGATGGCCACGTTCTGGATCATGCCGATCAGGACCGCGTCGAGGTAGGTGGTGTGGGCGTAGAGCTGGGCGAAGCCGAAGAACGCATCGTCGGCGCCGTCGTCGGGGCGTAGACCGAGAAAGGCGGCGCCGTCCCGGGTGACGAGCCCGCGCCAGTCTGCGGAGAGAATCACTCGTCCGTCGAGGAGCTGGTCGGCGTGGTCGGGATCCGGCGGGTAGTCGGCGTTGGCGGTACGGGATGCGAGATGCCACAGCCAGGTGTCCGCGGTCGACCAAGAGTCGATTCGGGCGGCGTCAACGGGTCGCGGCGGGTCGGCTTCGGGNAGGGNGGGGNAGGTCAGGAAGGCGATTGTGAACCTTCGGGCCGACGGCGCCAGGCGGGCCCAGGTGGGCAGCGCCGAGCCGAGGTCGGGGGGTGGGGTCGCACTGCCGCGCCGGCCGGCGACGGCGCGCAGGACGTCGAGGAGCTCGGACCCGCCGGTCTGGATATGGACATGGACGATGACGAAGGCGCGATCCGGCCGGTCCGGGTCGGGTAGGAGGATCTCCGTCCCGAAGATCGGGCTGTCCGTCTCGCCGGTGGGTGCGGTGCGCTGCCAGCGACTCGGCCGGTCAGGCGTGCCGTAGAGGATGCGTGCGCAGGCGGCGCTGAAATAGGTGCTGCGTGCGGCGGTGGTCGCTTCGATTTCCTTGTGGCGTAACGGCAGCGGACCTTCCGGCCAGTCCGGGGTGCCGGTGAGGAAGGCGGGACAGACGACCACGAAGGAATGCCGTCCCGGCTGGTCTACCGGTAGAATTCGTCGACCTCCGGAAGGTCCAGTCTGATCACGAAGTGAGCTCGGCCGGTGGACGGGTCGACCTCGAAACGCACACGCTCCCCGACGATGATCGTGCGGAATCCTTCGGTGACGATGTCGCTGTAGTCGAAGCCGTGGATCTCGCCGGTCTCGTCGTCGCGAACCAGGTAGGTGGCGGTGACCCGGTGGGGTCCGCTGCCCAGCGGCTGGCGGTCGACGATCCGGCCGAACCGCTGCCCGCTGTCCGGCTCGCCGGTCATGGTCACGCGACCTCCCGCACGCAGCGGAACCCGACGGCGTTACTGCTGCCCCGACGTAGGTACAGGGCCTTCGACGAAGTCTGCACCGCCCGGTACGGGTTGTCGTAGGAGCCGCCGCAGATCACCGCGGAGTTGATCCCGTCGAACACGGTCTCGGTCCATTCCCACACGTTGCCGGACATGCCGTGCACCCCGAACGGGGACAGGTTCGCCGCATGATCGGTCACCGGGGTCGGGGCGCAGTCCCGCAACCGGCCGCCGTCGATCTCCTGCTTCCAGACCTCGTAGGTCACCAACGGCCGGCCGCTCCACGCGTCGGCGCAGTTGACCGCGGCCAGGTCGACGCCGTCTCCCCAGGGGAACAGCCGGCCATCCGTGCCCCGGGCGGCGGCCTCCCACTCGACGCAGGTCGGCAGCCGCTTGCCCTCGAAGCGGGCGAAGGCGTAGGCACTCCACCAGTTGACGCAGTTCGCCGGGTAGTTATCGTACACCGGATCGGTGAAGTACTCCGGGTTGCGCAAGCGTTCCTGCCATGGTTCGTGGCTGTGGCCTGGCGGAGTGTCCGGATGATCCCACTGCGCGCAGCCCTGCTCGGCGACCGCGGCGAGGAACGCCTTGTACTGCCCGACCGTCACGGGGAACTCGTCGAACAGCACCGGCTTCTCGATCTTTCGAAGAAGGAGGCGGTGGCTCGGCCCGACCAGGTACGTCGCTGCCGGCAGCGTCCGCGGGGGCGCGGGGATCGTCTCGGCGCCGAGGTGGACGAGGAACTCCCGGACCTGCTCGGTCAGAATCGGTTCGGCGTTGCTGCCCGCGGCCTCCCGTCCGGCCGCGGTCCGCAGGTAGCGCGCGGCGAAATACTCCTGGAAAACGGTGTGCACCAACGCCACCGTGCCGGCGCCGGCCGGACGGAACAGGGGCGCGAGCAGTAACGTCTCCAGCGTGACCCGTCCCTCGGCGAAGCATTCGATGCCGACGTGGGTGCAGATGTCCGCCAGAGTGAACACCGCCTGATCGGCCAGGAACGCCGGGCCGAAGTAACTCTCCAGCCTGGGCTGGAGATCAGCGAGCCCGGCGGTGTTCAGGACCTGCCCGATGCGGGCCGGCACCAGGTCCGCGAGGTGCCTGGCCGCATCCACGGCGGGCCCCCGCGCGAGCTGGCCGGTCTGCTGAGCGAGCCGCAGTTCCAACGGCGAGACCGAGTAGACCCGCTCGTCCGCGTGCAGCTTCAGGTCACCGAGTCGGACCACGCTGAACTGCGGAAGCTCCAGCGGATCGACGCCGTTCGCGTGCAGCTGCTGGACGAGCTGCTCCGAGATCAGCGACGAGCTGTTCAGCAGCCGGCGGACCTCGGGCGAGTCGGCGAGGAACGAGTAGCGGGACGACATCACGACCGTCGACTCCGCCGACAGCGCCTGCGAGACGTCGGAGAACACACCGAGGAACGCCTCCAGGCTCGTGTTCGGCACCGCCTCATCGATCGCGTCGAGCACGCACAGCACGGAGCCGGCCCGGATCAGGTACAGGAAGACGTCGAAGACCCGGTTCCGCGGAACCGTCATGTACGGGTTGAGGGTCCGGGTGACAAAGTCACCGAACTCCTCCTCGGGTTCCTTCAGGCTCATGTCCAGGTAGAAGCGGTAGCGATGCCGTGCGGGTTCCGAGCCGTCCGCCGCGAGCTGCTTCAGCAGCGTCGTCTTCCCGCTGCCCGGACCACCAATGACGAGGATGTTCGCCGAGGTTCCCGCGAGACGGCGCAGGATCTCCCCGGCGTCGAACGTCTCGGTGACCGTCATCTCGCCGGTGTGCTGGTCCGTTTCCAGCACATCCCCAGCGATCCTGAACGGCTCCATGTCACGGGGTCTCGTCTCCGGGTAGCTGAGCGTCAGGGCGGACAGATGCGACGGTACGTCGACGATTCTCTCCATGAACCGCTCGTAGGCCACGATGCGGATCTCACCGTCCGCGAACGGCGCCACATCCTCGGACGGCTCGTCCTCGACGATCAGAAACCGGGTGTGCTTCGGGAGCTGGGTACTGAGGATCTCGCCGCCGGTCGTAGTGAGAAGCTGGTTCAGCTCCTCCAGGCTGCGACTGAGCATGATCTCCACATACTCGGCCTGCAACCCGATCTGCCGGCAGAACAGCTGGTAGACGGTGCTCTCGGACAGCTCGAACCGCTTGATCGCCTTGTAACCCAGGGTCGCGTACAGGCCCGAGAGGAACTCGGCCTTCCGCTCGACGAGCGGATCAAGGCCGGGCGCGTCACCGGTGATCGCGGTAACGCCGGTGCTGGTGAACCAGTCCAAGACGTCCAGGAGCCGGCGCACGGCGAGAAGGCCGTCCTCCTCGGCGATCTCATAACCGTCATGCGACGAACGGTTCCGAAGCCGCTGGATGTCGGTAAACGCGTTGATGATGTTGGTACTGCGGATATGCGGCCGGCAACCTTTGATCAGATCGTTCAGCGCCTTGCCGGACGGGTCGCCCGGAACCTCACGATGGGTCCACAGCTGCTTCAGCAGCCGTTCGGCGATCTTTCCGATGAGCGAGACGGTGTTCTCCGGATAGCCGTCACTCAACGACTTGATCGGCCGGGTGAAGTCGAGGCCGAGATGTCGCGCGATCCGATCATGACCGTTGAGCTCGCCCTGCAGCCGATGAAGACGGTCATCGACGGTCTCGGTCACGAGACGGTCCTCCTCCGGGTACCGAGCACGAAGGCGAACCGGTCGGGAAAGAACAGCACCGGTTCCGGATGGCGGGCGTCGATCTCGGCCACGCCTGCTTCGATCTGGTCATCATCGAACGTCGAGAGCAACGACATGTACCGACTGCGCACCATCGCCAGGTACCGGTCCTTCGGGATGCTCAACGGGTGGTCGCGGTACGTAAGACTCGCGGTCAGGCCCGCATCGCGCATGTGGTCCGCGATGTCGGCAGGGTCCGGCTGCAGCTCCTCGAACCGCTCCAGGGCCGCGACGAACAGCGGGTACGAGATCCGGATCGGCAACATCACGATGAGGAAACGGCCACCGTCGCCGAGAAGGCCTGTGAGCCCGGCGATGACCCGCGGACGGTCGGCGGGGGCCACGTGGTGGATCGCCTCTTTGATCATCACCACGTCGAGTGAACCGGGCCCGACGGCCGTCGTTGCGTCGGGGCTGGCCGCGCCGGCGAGCTGCTCCGCCGAGGCGTGCACCGGGCGAAAACCGGGATCCGAAGGCAGCTGGCTCAGCATCCCCTCGGACGGGTCGGCGCACAGGATCGGCGTCGACGGCCGGACGATCTCGAAAACCCGGCGGGTGTACAGTCCCGTCCCGCACCCGACGTCGATGATCCGATCGTGGGAGGTCAGGGTGAGCGCCCCGGCCATCTCCCGGGTCATCCAGTCGAGGAAGACGTCGCTGTAGGTCCAGTTCTGGTCGTACGCGCCAGCGAGGCGCTCATAGTGTGCCGACGTTCCCGGCTCCGCCAAACTGGATCACCTCCCGCCCTGCAACCCAAGCGGATCGTAACCGATCGGCTCCCCAACGGCTCCGGATTGGGACAAGTCGGCCAACGAGCATGACGCCCTGCCATCGCCTCTGGCGACATAACCGGGAACCCTGCTCGTCCCTCCGACGACCACGGTTCTCGCGAGAGTCGAGCCGGGCCAGCGGGTCGGCCAACTGTCTGGCGTTGCGTTGCGCTGCGCANAGCCGGCATAGCAGTTGTTCATGAGGACGTGGGTCGTGGCGACGTCGTTCGCTACAGATCTTGAATGGTCGGGGTCTGTTTGATCACATCCGGTCTGTCCGGGTATGACCCGGCCGTGTCCGACGCTTGTATCGGGCATGAGGTATGCGGATGGTNGCGGGCTTACCGNGCAGGGTCGTGCCCGTCGGGAAGTGGTCCGGGTGCAGGCGGCGGACCTGTTCGCCGCCGGGGTCGATCCGGTCGAGGTCGCCGGGCGGCTGCGGGTGAGTACGAAGTCGGCCTACCAGTGGAAACGGCTCTGGCAGGCCGGTGGCACGGCGGCGCTGGCCTCACGAGGACCCAGTGGTGCGTCATGCCGCCTGTCGGACAGTCAGCGTGACCGGCTACGGGTCGAACTGGACCGCGGTCCGGCCG
>NZ_JPHT01000074.1:0-8201 GCF_000733325.1 Frankia sp. Allo2 | reverse complement strand
CCCTCGTGCAGGTAGCGGTAGCCCACCGACCGGGACACCCCATGATCGGAGAAGAGCCGCCTGGCCCTGGTGCCGTCACAGAACCAGCGCAGGACCATCACGGCCTGTTCCAACGCGGACAGCGTCCGGGTGCCCTTGCGGGTACCACGACGTTGACGCTCCGCCACGAGAAGACCCGCCAGACGGAAAACGGTGTGATCGCCGAACGGCAGCTCGGCGGTGTATGTGAAACTCATCGAGGCGTGGGGTTCCTTCGGAGTTGCTCTTTGGTCGGAACAACTTCCTACCGGAGCCCCGCGCCTTCATCGTCTCCACCCCCAGGGACGCTCACACCCAGCGACGCTCACGGAGCGTCACCAAACGTTGCAGGGAAAGGCTCAGTGGGTCATTTCCCCTCGGCGAACCAGGGCGCGGCGGTCCGGACGGTGGAGCCGTCCATCGCGGCGGATGGCCCTATGGCCGCCGCCGTCCTGGCCGCCCTCGAGGTCCCGGCGCTCGTGCTCTCAAACGACTTCGGCGATGATCCGGGCGGGGTCCAAATCCAGGCCTGGTTAGAGCGGCACCGGGTGGCCTCCACGGCCCGGCCGGTGCCGGATCAGTCAACGTCGCACATTGTGATCGTGGCCGACGATGACGGCACCCGAACCTGGTTTCCGTACCTGCCCGGGGTACTGGATGGGCTGATGGCCGTGGACCTCACACCGCTGGCCTCGGCATCCTTCGCCTATGTGGACTGCTACCAGCTCATCGAACCAGCAAGCCTCCGCGCCATCGAGGCCGCCCGCCGGGCAGGGGTTCCGCTGCTGCTCAACCTCGGCGGCTCCAGCCTCAGCCCGGAGGTGGCTTCCGCGCTCCGGGATTGGCCGGAACTGCTGGTGATCCAGACGAACGTGGACGACGCCGCGCACGGGGAGGCCCTGGCGACGGCGGCCTCCCTGCGGAGCCAGACCCGGGCCTCCTGGGTGGTGGTCACGGCCGGAGCCTTCGGCGCGGTCGCCCTCAGCGACACCAGCCGGGTATCCGTTCCCGCCTTCGAGATCGTGGTACGGCACACCCACTGCGCCGGCGCGGCCTTTTCCGGCGGCCTTCTCTACGGTCTGCGTCTCGGCTGGCCGATGGGGGAAACCCTGGAGCTGGCAGCGGCCAGCGGAAGCCTTCGCTGCGAGCGTCCCCACCACGAACCCCTTCCGGACCTGGACCAGCTGCGCGCCTTCATCAGTTCCCGCGCTCGTCTGGCTGCCCCGGCCGCTGGCTGACCGAACGAGAAGCCCGCCCCTACGCCGTTGGAGGGGCGGGCTCTTCGGGGTGAACGCGGTTGGTCGGTCTACGGCGGCGGGTGATTAGTCGCTGATGGGCGGCACCTCCTTTGGATGCGGGGGCGTCGGCCGCGCCTCGGCACCGGCAGCGGCCAGGCATGGGGCGGCGGGGCGGTCTAAAACAGGTCCCACTCCCGGAGTGAAGTGGTCAGCTCGTCCAGGCGGTCCCGCGTCAGGCGTTTGCGGGCGGCCTCGGCGGCCGTTTCCTGGGCGGCGCCGAACTGCCACCAGCGCTCCCCAGTCTTCCGGTCCATGACCAGGAAGCGATCTTTGACGGCCGGGCCGCGGATCACCAGCGACACCGTGAACGGCTCCGCCACCACGGCGCGCACCATCGAGTGATGCAGGGCGTAGCTGCTGCCCACCGGTTCCGGCCGCACCACCAGCGCCTTCAGCGCGTCCGGGGCCGGGGAGTCGTCCACGTCCACATTGCCGAAGAGGTGGTGGCGGTACTCCCCGCGCAGCACCAGGCTGGCGTAACTCCAGCGGTGGTTGTGAGGCCGGTCGAAGTAGCCGGGGAGGAAGACGTGCAGCCGGACCCGGACACCAGCGTCATCCTGGTACAGCACGATTTTGTCCAGGATGTCGTAGTGCTCGCACAGGGCCAGCAGTTCCGGCCGCGTCGGCAGGCGGAGCAGGGCTTCCCTCACCGCCTCCGGGTCCTCCGCCACCTGCGCCAGCGCCTTGCGGGTGCCGCTCTCCACGGCGTCGAGGTCGTCCCAGTCCAGTCCCCGGAGGGGCTTGATGATCTCATTCATCAGGGTGTCTCCCTCAGTCCTCGGGCTTGGCGGACGACTTCCACAACCGGCACACCGGCACGATGTCCGGCTCCGCGGCGCAGGAGGAGCCGCCCATGACGACTTCCTCGGCGGGGCAACCGCCCTGGCAGGCGGAGGCCTTGCACCCGCCGCACGCGCTCGTCATCAGCGGTTGGGTGAACAGGTCGAACTCGTTGGCCTCGCGGTTCAACACCACCTGCCCGTCCTGCATCCGGGCGAAGTTGAGGTCCGTGTCGAACAGGTACGAACAGACGTAGCAGCGCCCGTCGGGAAAGATCGNAATGCGGTCCAGCGTCCGGCCGATGCACCCCTGGTATCCCTCCGCCGCATAGCGGCTCATCTGGTTTCGCCGGGCGTAGGTGGGCTGGTACCAGACCCGGGTTTTGTAGGCCGGGGCCACCTGGTTGATGACGTCGCAGTACGTCACCCAGGCTGATGGACCCATCGCCATGTCGGCGTTGCCGTGGCCGGTGCCGATGGTGGAGAAGACGTGGAACTTCACGAGGGACACGCCGATCTCGTCGGCCAGGTCCAACAGCTTCAGGGCGTCGCCCCGGTTGGCCCGGTTGACGGTGCAGATGATCCGGGTGTCGAAGCCGCGTCCGGCCAGCTCCGCCGTCGTCTCCAGAGCCACGTCAAAGGTGCCCTCGCCGCGTACCTGGTCGTGGGTGGCGGCGCTCCCGCCGTCGAGGCTGACCTGGACGTAGGCGAAGTCCGCCGGTTCCAGCTGGCGGAACTTCCGTGCCGCGGGCTTCTGGGCGTTCGTGGTGGTGATGACGTCCTCGTACCCCAGCTGCCGCCCGAGCCGGATGGCCTCGATGTAGTTGGGGTGAAGCGTCGGCTCCCCGCCCAGGATGGTCAGCTTGCTGCCGCCCATCCGTCGCCAGGTCCGCAGCGTCTCCGTGATCTGGGGCAACGGCATCTTCAAGGCGCGCTCCAGTCGTTCGCCCATGTAGCAGTGTTCACAGCGCAGTTGACAGGCCTCGGTGATGTAGAGGTACACATTCCGGAACCGGCCGTAGGCGATCCGGTCAATGTGTTCCGGGGCAGGTGCGTCAGCCCGGCGCGGCATCCGGGCGTGGCCATAGTCGTCCCTCGGGCGCAGGTGGGGAAGATCAAGGAAGGTGGTCATGCGGGGCTGCTCCTGGCGGTGAGGAGGGCGGTAACGGCCTGGGCGGTGTCCTCGGGGGTGGTGCCGCTGTCGAGCGCGTGAACGGTGACGCCGCCACCCGCGAACGCCTCCTTGATCCCGTCAGCGGTCTGGCGGTACCGCTGTAGCCGGGCGCGGAGGAGCCGGGGCGCGTCCCCGCGGCGGGGGNGGAGGATGCCGCCGCACCGCGCGCAGCGCTGGGGGTCGTCGGCGCGGGCCTCGGCGGGGNGGNGGGGGTCACGGANGGGGTCGCGCTCGCAGNGGTGGCAGNCCCGGNGGTGATAGGCCCGCCGGTACAGCGTGGTGACGTTCACCGTCAGCTCCACGGCGACGACGGCGCAGCCGGGGGCCGTCTGCCGGAGCGCCGCCAAGAAGTGCCGGACCTGGGCGGCATTGCCGGGGAAGTTGTCGAAGATGACTGTCCCCGTGCCCCCGGCCGTGACCAAGTCCTCCAGGTAGGCCCGGAGGGTGGCAATCACGGTGAAGTCGTCAATCCAGCCCAGGCGTTCCGCGCTGGTGGCCGTGGCCGCCAAGATCGTGGTGGGGACGTGCTCACGCAGGCGGAACACGGCGGTGGCCGGGGCCTTGCTGAGCCGCGCCGTCAGCGTGGTCTTGCCAGCGGCCGGAGGTCCGAAGACCGGGACGGCAACCGTGAGGGTCACGGCATCCCCCTTTCGCACCCTGGGGACGGGGATTGAGATGTCCTCAGGGTCCGGCCGGGGATCGTGGAGGACCACGCCTGTGGTTCGTGCCGGGCATACGCGAGACGCATAGACACTGCGCCGGAGGGTGTTACGGTCGGGTCCGGATCGTGCCCAAACGGTTACGGAACGGGGGATGGCCAGGCATGACGACCACGCCTGACCTACGGCACTGCGCCCGGTGCAANCGCCGCCTGGCCGCCGACAACCCGCAGCCCATGTGCGGCACCTGCCAGCGCGCCGTCATCGACGCCCGGGTCCGCCCGCCCGAGGTGCCCCCGGAGTTCTGGGCGCTGGATCAGATGAGCGACGCCCTGGCGACGTGGCACATGGGCCGGGTGATCTTTGCCTACCGGACCCATCCCCACCATGCCCAACCCATCTCTCAGGAGCTGGTGGGCGGGTGGCTGGGCCTGACACAGGCGCAGCTCAGCCGGATAGAGAACGGCCGCGCCCCCGAAGAGCTGACCAAGCTGATTCGCTACAGCCAAATCCTCGGCATCCCGGGGGAACTGCTCTGGTTCGACCGTCCCGNGGAGCCGCGCACCCGGGCCACCGGAGGGAGCCAGGCGCCGGCGCTCACCGTGCCGGTCATCGTCGGCGGGCAACAGGTGGCGCTTCCCATTGACCGCGCCGCCGCGCACTCCCACGGCCTCACTGATCTGGTCGCGGAGCTGGCTTCGGACTCTGGCGAGGCGGGCGCGCCCCAGGTGCCGATGCCCCGGGGGGAGCGGGCCGCGCCCGGGTCGGCCCACGTCGTCCCACTGGCGAGCCTAGAGGAAATGCAGCACTTGGCCGCCGCGATGCAGGACGCGGGCCGCTACCTGGATGAGACGGTGGTGGGCTACTTCGGCCAGCAGTTCACCCGGTGCAAGGCCAACGACGGCCAGATGGGGCCGCTCCGGGCGCTGCCCCTGGTGTTGGGCGTCCTCGATGCCATCCAGTCCCGCGCCCGGGATGTCCGCCCCCAGGTGCGGCGCGCTCTCCTCAGCGTCGGGGCAGACGGGGCAGAGTTCGCGGGCTGGCTCTACCGCGACTTGCACGACGCTACGTCGGCGGCCTACTGGTACGACCGGGCGATGGAGTGGGCGCAGGAGGCCGGGGACCTGCCAATGCAGGGCTACATCCTGCTTCGTAAGTCCCAGTCCGCCTATGAGGACCGTGACGCGACGCGGGTGCTTACCCTCGCCCAGGCGGCGCGCTACGGGCCGTGGANCCTGCCGCCCCGGGTTCAGGCAGAGGTCACGCAGCAGGAGGCACGCGGTCTGGCGATGACCGGCGACCCCATCGGCGTCGTGGAGCAGAAGCTTGACGAAGCTCGCGCGCTGCTGGGGGCGGCCGACGACGACCCGGATTCCCTGGGGGCCGGGTACGACGAAGGAACCTGGTTGTTGCGGTCGGCCACCTGCTACATCGAGGCGGGAAAGCCGGGCCGGGCCGCGGCCCTCTACGGCGAAGTCCTGGCAACCGGCGCGCTGTCCCGCCGGGACGAGGGCTACTACCGGGCACGCCGGGCTGTCGCTCATGCGTTAGGCGGCGAGCCTGACGCCGCCGCCGAGGAAGGCCTGACCGCCCTGCGGCTGGCGACGGCCACCGGCTCCAGCCGCACCACCCGGGAGTTGACGCGGGCCGCCCAGATATTGACGCCCTGGCAGACCCGGCCCGGNCCCCGCCAGCTGCGCGCCGCCCTGCTGGTCTANCCCGCCGTGAGCCAGTCCGCCACCGTGCGGATGACGAAGGCCTGCCACTCCTGGCTTTGGGGGTCGACGTAGGTGGGGTCCTCGTGGACGGCGAAGCCGTGTTGCGCGCCCTCGATCTCCACGAGCTGGTGTTCCGCCTGGAACCGGGGTGCCGCCGCCCGGGAGGCGTCCACCGAAATGAAGGTGTCCTTGGTGCCGTGGACGATCAGGGTGGGCGCGGCGATTTCGGCAACCACCTGAATCGGCCTGATCCAGAACACCTCCGCGAGCATCGCCCGGCCGTGCCGGACCGTCGGGGAGTGGTGGATGAAGCCGTCCTTGGTCAGTCGGGCGGCGGCTTCGTCGTCCAAGAAGTCGCCGTGCCAGTACGGCTTCTGGTCCACGTACCGGTTCTTGTAATCCAGCTGAGGGTTCAGGAGCACCAGCCGGGCCAGCTCCTCCGGCCGCTTGGCTGCGTAGTAGGCGGTCAAGCCGCCGCCGAAGCTGGTGCCAAGCAGGTGGATGACCTGCGCCCCGGTGTCCTCCCGCACCCGCGCCAGCGCCACCGCGATGTCGTTGAGGTGCGCCGTCAGCGTCGTCTCCTCCTGGCGGCCTTCGCTCTCCCCGTGGCCCCGGAGGTCAAAGCGCAGCGAGGCCACTCCCGCCTCCGCCAGCCCGGCGGCCAAGCGCGTGAAGAAGCCGCCCTCTTCCCGGGTTACCCCGCCGCCGTGGACCAGAACCGCGGCCCGTTCGTACGTCGCCTCCGGCGTCACGAGGGTTCCGGCCAGGTGCAGGCCGTCGAAGGTGCGGAGCGAAACGGCGGTGTCGCGCGAGGGCATGGCACTCCTTTGATGATCGGCTGCCGTCCCCTCCATCCTCCGGCCCCNAGCGCACCCAGACCAGAGGTGGCGGCGGCCGGGTGCGGTCACGGCCGCGCGTCTTCACCCGGCGGGAGGTCCCAGTCCAGCGCGCGGAGGCCGTCAGCCACCCGCCGGAGCACCACCAGGTCCGTGAAGACCTCGGCGGGCTGGGCGGGGCCGGATGAGGCCGGACGGTGGGGTAGCGGTTCGGCGTCCTCGGGGAGGACGTGGGCCGGGGCCGCCAGAGGCAGGCTGCACCAGACCACCTTGCCGCCGGAGCGGGGGCGGTAGTACGCCCACCGGGCGCTCAGGGCGTCCACCAGCAAAAGCCCGCGCCCACCTTCGGCGTCGTCTCCAGGCTTTCGCCGCACCGGCGCGGTCTGGTTGGCATCCCAGACCTCAATGACCAAATCGGCGTCCGTGCGGGTCAGGCGCATGGCGATCACGCCGCTCCGGCCTGCCGACGCCCGGCACGCGTTGGTCACGAGCTCCGAGGCCAGCAGTTCCGCCGTATCCGCAACTGCGGCCAATCCCCAGGCAGCCAACGTCGCCGTGGTGTGCTGGCGGGCCGCGCTCACCGTCTTGGCCGTGGCCTCGAACTGCCGGACCGTGGACGAGCGCGCCAGGCGTGGGCGTGCGCTCGTCGAGGTCGCCGGGGCCGTCACGACGGCTGAGCCCCGACGTCGTCGCCGGCGGCCGCGGTCGCAATCAGCCGCGCACCGGCCTCACTGATTTCTGCTTCGATTGCGCGCCGTGCAGCAATGAGCGAGGAGAGGTGATAGAGGTCGGGAACGATGACGATGGCACCGTCCGCGCGCCGGACCGCATCCAGTAGCAGCGTGAGGCCGGGGCGGATGAGCTGGCCCGGCGGCATGTTCCGGTCCACGAACACATCGGCGAGGGCCTGGCCCCGGCGGCGGCGTGGGAACCGAGCCGATCATGCAGGCGGTCTACCTCGGCTTCGTCGTCGTCTTCCGTCCTGATGTAGCCGTACACCGTCCCGGGCATCCGCGCTCCCTCGCTGGCCGTGGTGACGACCCGGACCGGGGAGTGACCTCAACCCGGCCCGGGACGCCTACGGCAACGGTGAGCGGCACATCATGGGGGGCGCCATGCATGTCGGGTATAGCGACCATCCATATAGTCCAATATCCAATCCAGATCGGCGCCTAACCTCGCTGGGCCGAATTAAATTCAGGATTGATCTGCCGCGCCGACTTTGAGTACGTAATTGGTGTGTAGGAGCGTTCGCGCTTCGCTCAGAACTTCCAATAGGACTTCTGCCACCAGGGGAGCCTCGGCTGAATCTCCGGCCAGCCAGCCGCGTAGCTTCGCTTCCAGCTAGAGTTTCGCAGTTTTCTTGATCCAGATCAGTGTCTGGCAACGGCTGGATAATTTTCCCGATTGCTTTCGGGTGGATGATTCCCTGGTGCCTGCCGGTGGTATCGCGGTGCGTGGCGGAGGGGTGGAAGGCCAGCGCGAGGGGCTGGTGGCGGGAGCATCAGCGTTTCCTGTACCAACCCGAAAGTTGGACGCCGATGCTCCCGGACGTGACGATACCGGTTTCTCTGGCGGTGCTGCTGGAGGGTTTCCGGCCGTGTTTCACCGCGCCGTCGTTCCGGACGTTCCGGGCGCTCGTCGTGGGGATGCTCGCCACCGGCGGGCGGCGCACGGTGTGCGGGATGCTCGTCGGCGCGGGCCTGTCCACGCTGTGGC
>NZ_JPHT01000073.1:0-8342 GCF_000733325.1 Frankia sp. Allo2 | reverse complement strand
CTCACCAAAGACACCGTGATCAGACAGAAGGCCGTGGAGGACAGCTTGGCCCACGATGTCCCCATCGTCGAGCACCTTGGGGTGCTGTGTCGGTTCCGCCAGGAGTTCTATGGCTGTCTGACCCGGCGGGCGGATGCCCTGTTCGAGCTCACCGACGCCGTGCTGTGCGCGGACGGCCCGGTNCGTGACCTGGTCGGCCTGTCGCNGGCAGCGGAGCACCGCCGAGGGCACGGCGCGTTGTACGGCGCGATCAACCACGGCCGGGTCGAGATCAGCCGGCTGCGCCGCGCGCTGGCCGGGCTGCCGCTGCCGCGGGCCGCCGACGGCCGGATCGTGCTGGGTGTGGACGTCAGCCCGTGGCTGCGCCCGGCGAGGTTCCCAACTCCTCACACCAGGTGAGGCCACATGTGAGTCCGCGGGCAGCGCCGGGCGTCCGCGCCCGGCGAGGTTCCCAACTACTCCGGCACCGAGACCGCCGCGAACATCACAGGCAGCGCCGGGCGTCCGCGCCCGGCGAGGTTCCCAACCCCGTGGTGGCGGCATCTGCCGCGATCGCGGCGGCGGGCCGTCGGGGGTCCATTTCCCACCGAGGACGATGCGCAGAAGGCGCTGACGGCCTCGTTAGCGGAGCTTCACGGCGGCGACTGGCTGGAAGAGGCCTGACTCGAACCCACGACCGACGGATTATGAGATCATCGGCAGCCTGTTCGCCGGTCTCCATGGACGTCCGCCGGTCCTGATCACAGGTACACCCGGTCGCCCCGCCGCTTCTTGATGATCGACGCCACAATATGGACAATACACCCTTTGAAGCCATAATCGCACCGATCTGGTCGCGCAACGGTGCAGGTCGACCGGCGTACACCAGATCGTCGATCATAGCCAAAGAGGCATAAGTTATTCGCCAGCTAGGAAACTCAGGCTAGTCCAGAACATCCGCCGCGGCTACGACGAACTCGACGTCGAGGCCGATTCTCACCCGATACTGTCGCCTGTTCTCACCGAGCTCGCCCGCGCCATCTGACCGCCCGGCCGGCCAGAGCCTCGCACGCCCTACCCCTCACAACGCAACAGCCCCATGCCGAGGCCATGCCAGGGTGACACGCTCGATGTCAATGTGGATGCCTGCGCCTGCGACGATGTCTCTGCCGAGGGCNGCGACGATGCCGTCTGCGATGGCACCAGCCCGGACCGTCGGTGCGCATGAATCGTATGCCCCGCCCCGTCCCACCAGCCGCGTCCGATGAACTTGGGCGCAGCTGCCCGTCATCCTCGGCCGCGGTAGCCCCCGGGACAGGCTGCCCGGATGGTGTCCAGTGAGGGGATCGGTGTTCAAACGGTGCGGCTGCCGCGATCCCCAGACAGGCAAGGATTACGGCGCCCGGTGTCCGAAACTGCCCCGGTCGGACCACGGTTCCTGGTTGTACATGCACGACGTCCCACCCGGTCCCAATGGGCGGCGGCGGCGCACCACCGGCGGACCGTTCGAGACCGAGACGGAGGCCGAGGTCGCGTTGACCGGTTCCCTGGCCGAACTCCATGGCGGTGGGCGGCCCGACGACACCGGGCTCACCGTCGCCCGCTACCTCGACGACTGGCTCGATGNAAAGGCGAGTCNCNCCGCGNCCNCCCGCCGCTCGTATGAGGAGCACGTCCGCCTCTATCTCAAACCCGGCCTGGGACACCTCAGACTCGCTGACCTGCGCGACCACCACATCGAACAGCTCTACGCCGCCATGCGGCTCATCGGCCGGGATCTGCACGGCAGGAAACGCTCACCCCTGCTCGTCCGCCTCCTCGAAGTCCGCAAAGACGACCCCAACCACCGCCGGCCCCTCAGCGCCTCCCGGCTACGCCGGGTGCACGCCACCACCATGAGCGCGCTCAACAGCGCCGTGAAACGTAAGAAACTTGGCGTCAATCCGGCCGAACACGTCGAACTACCCAAGGCCCGCAAGCCCCGACCGCTCGTCTGGACCGCACCGCGGATCGCCGCCTGGGAACGCACCGGTAAACGGCCCTCCCCCGTCATGGTCTGGACCCCGCAGCAGGCCGGTGCCTTCCTCGACTTCACCGTCGCCGACCGCCTTTACCCACTGTGGCATCTCATCGCCCACCGCGCCCTACGTCGCGGTGAAGCCGTCGCCCTCGGCTGGACCGAAATCGACATCGACGACGACAGTATCTACATCCTCGACAACCTCCCCGGATCCGTTTCCGGCGCCGACGACAACCTCGACCTGGACGGCGACGAATACACCGAACCCAAAAGCGACGCCGGCTACCGTACTGTCAGCCTGGACCCGGCTACAAAAAACGTCCTCACCACCTGGCAGGCGCGCCAAGACGAGGAACGCGCCGCTTACGGTAAGGCCTGGGTCGACAGCGGACGGATGTTCACTCATCCCGATGGCAGCAGGCTCACCCCCAACGGCGTCTCGCAACGCTTCGAACGGCTCATCACCCGATTCGCCACCATCCGCCATGAGCACGCCGAACACAGCTGGACCGTCGACCAGCTCGCCGCCCGGCATTTCATGCCCGAAGACGCCATTCAGACCGCGCTCGCCTTCGGCNCCCTGCCCCCGATCCGACTGCACGACCTGAGGCACACCGCCGCCAGCCTCACCTACCGGGCCACCAAGGACCTCAAGGTCGTCTCCGAACTCCTCGGACACTCCTCCGTCCACTTCACCGGCGACGTCTACACCTCGGTCTTCGCCGACGCGGATCGCGCCGCGGCCAAAGCCGCCGCCGACATCGTCCCCCGCCGACACCCACCCGGCCAGGTGGAACCCGACAGCTTGGACGACCCCACACCACCCCCCGCCAACGGACCTGGCCTCGACCTGTAGGACACCCCGGGTCAGGTTCGCAGCAAACTCCGGTCGCACCGACCGCATCGGCTCTTGATCCACCAGCAGCGCGGGAGACCACACCAACCGCGCACGGTCAAGATCGGTCAAACAGCCGGTAGACCAGGCCATCCCCACGACCGCGGCGGGGCCGCCGAGGGCCACCAAGAGCTCGTCCGCATCGACCGGCACCGAGGCACCCTCACCAGCCACGGCCACTCTCCGCAACCAGCGGAGGAGGCTCGGAAAATGGTTGCGGTCGCAACGTCACCAGCACGTCACCACCAGGGCCCGTTGTTGATCTCCACGGCCACCTGGCCGCTGCAAAAGGCCAGGTCAGGAGGGGTGGGGCGGGTGGGGCTCGAACCCACGACCGACGGATTAGCAATCCCATTGATTCGTTATCCGTCGCTACTCGCGAAAACATGCTGATACCTGCGGATTATGCTTGCAGGCAAGCATCGTCATTTGCCGCCATTCACCCTTATTGATCACTCAAAGTACGGGGTAAGTACGGGACGATCAGGCTAGTATGAGGGCGTTCGTTCCACTCCCGAAGGATGCGGCGGTGTGGCATGGCTCGTCCCAGTCTAGATCTCGGTGTCGGCGGAAAGATNTTNTANANCGCCACGGCGAAGGGCTCCCGGGCACGCTGCTTCTACCGCGACCATGACGGGGTACGCCGCGAAGTCGAACGCGGCGGCACCTCCAAGGCGGCGGCCACACGGGCACTGAAACTCGCGCTGCGTGACCGGCTGCGGGTCGCGGTCGGCGACGGCGACATCACACCGGAGACGACTATGAAGGTCCTCGGTGAGGCGTGGTTTGCCGAACAGCAGAAGAAAGACCGCTCTCCCAACACCCTCGCGGCCTACCGCACCACCCTCGACCGGCACGTCTACCCCGCACTCGGCGGAGTGAAGGCCCGACAGGTCACGGTCGGAACCGCGGACCGGTTTTTCAGCGCGGTCACGACCAAAAGCGGCCCAGGTGCGGCGCGGATCGCGCGAACAGTGCTGTCCGGCATGTGCGCGATGGCCGCCCGGCTCGACGCAATGGACCGCAACGTGGTCCGCGACGCCGGGCAGATCACCCGACCGGA
Source organism: Frankia sp. Allo2 (assembly GCF_000733325.1). Lineage (NCBI taxonomy): Bacteria > Bacillati > Actinomycetota > Actinomycetes > Frankiales > Frankiaceae > Frankia > Frankia sp. Allo2. Next base: position 4,385 of record NZ_JPHT01000073.1, on the reverse strand, counting down.
ACCGAAGCCGGTATCCAAGGCGCTCGGCGCAGCCCAACTGCGGCAGTTGCGGGCGCTGCTCACCTACGACGAACGGGCGCGGCGCCGCGACATCCCCGATCTTGTGGACATGCTCATCGCCACCGGCGCGCGCATCGGGGAGGTATGCGGGATCGTCTGGGACGCGGTCGACCTGGACGCGGGCACCGTGGAAATCCGGTCCACCGTGGTGCGGATTACCGGCCAGGGTCTGATCAACAAGCCTCGTCCGAAGTCGAAGGCGGGCCACCGGCTGTTGCTACTCCCGGCCTGGGCCGTGGCCATGCTGCGCACCCGCCACCACGGACAGAACAGTGACGAGGTGGTGTTCCCCGCGCAGATGGGCGGCCTACGCGACCCGAGTAACACTCAGGCCGACATCCGCGACGCCGTGAACGATGCCGGCTTCCCCGGCCTGACGTCCCACCTGTTCGGCCGCAGGTCCGTTGCCACCCTCCTCGATGGGGATGGGCANACCCCCCGCCAGATCGCCGATGTCCTCGGCCACGCCAACCCGTCCATCACCCTGTCCACCTACATGGGCCGGAAGGTCTCGAACCCCGGCGCGGCGGAAACCCTCGCGGTCCTGGCCATATGACCCCAACCGCTAATCTGGAGCCCTTCGGTCTCCGCGGGCCGTCCACCGTCCCGACCGCGTACACCCGCCCGATCCATGCCGTGAAGATGCCAGAGCCCTTTGTGAGGGAATCTTATGTGTTCACAACCTAAAGCGAATTAGCGATGATGTAGGTACACAACAAAGCGGCCCGGAACGGTGCGCCAACACCGCAACCCGGGCCTGAGCCCCGAACCCCTGCGACCACAGGAGTACGTGACCTATGGCCATCATGCCACCACCACATGACGGGTGGACACCCACCATCAACCCGATGATCACAATCGTTCCGTCGTACCGTCCGATTGCGGTCGACGTCCACACGTGGGACGGGCACGACGGGATGAAGCTCGAAGCTGTGCTGATGTTGCCGGGCCTCGACCTGCGTCTGATCGACGGTGTGAGCGATGTGAACGCGGCTGCCTACTGGCTGCAAGTGGCTCAAGCCGTGCTACTGGCGGCGGGACGCCTGCTCCGGCGTGCCCAGACCCCGATACCGGACGATGAGCTAGCTGCCCAGACTCACGCGTTGGGTCCGCTGGTGCGTCTACTCGGCCTGTTCCAAACCCCCCGGATGTCACCGGATGACTACGCCCATCTCTACACGCTGCTACGCACGGTAGACGACGCGATGACCGCTCGCCGTGCCGCGCTGCCCACCGAGAACGCCCCGACCGACAATGGAGCGGGGCAGACCTGGGCGACGATCGCCTGTGCGGCGCTCGACGCTGCGATGCGGGCGTACGGGACGACGGAGGATGTATCCGGCGACGAAACCCCGCCCGACCGCGGCCCACGCCGCGACGTGATGCACCTACTGTGGTCTCTGACACACATGGCTAAGGACACAGACACTACCCTCGACGAACTTGACACCATGAATCGTCTACTTCAGACCGTTCAACAAACGGTAATCCTCGGTCAGCAGCCCTAGGCCGCGTCTGTCCTGGGTAGCTGCCACACCCGGCGGCTACCCAGGACCCGGGTCCGTAGTCCTGGCCCCCGGTGAGCTGCGCTGGCTCTCGTCACTCGACCGGTTTCAGTGACCATCCTTGACGCCTGACCCGGGTTGCTCCGTGGGCAAGCCTGCTCGTCCTGCGGGTGCGCTCTGCGCACTCGTGGGGCGAGTGGGCGCGGCAGCACTGCTTCTAACCCACACCCCTCGACCGGTGACATTCCCTGATCTCCTCGACGCTCCGAACGGGTGGCCGGGCCGACGCGCCCGGGTGGGGTGCCGACCGAAGGGAGGCGGGGCCCCGCCCGGCGCGCGGCGGGTCCGGACGGGTCCTGTTCGGCGCGGCGCGTGCGGCACATGTGACACGAACCACCCGGCGCCCCGAAGGGGCGCCCTTGAGGAAGTACAGAACATTAGCGACGATCAAACATCGTTGCTGTTTATGCAGGTTATCCGGTTAGACGAGGTCGATGGGCCTGTTGCGGCTGATCCGCCAGGTGTGGGCCTCGTCGGCCAATGATCGAATCGCGGGATAGTCGCGGTCAGTCACGGCGAGGACGACGTTGACCCGGCTTGCGATGTGAGCGGTCTGGAACGGGCCAGCGAGACGCAAACTTTCGCGGGCAAGTGCGGCCACCCTGTCAAGATCCGGTGACTTGCTCCGTGCAACGGCTACTGCCTCATCCGCGCGGAACACGGACGTCCGTGAGCTACTGCCCTGCTCGATGGCGGGTCGGACGTCGGCCGTTACCTCCATGAAGCGGCCTATCTCNCCAAGGCGGGAATACACTCGGCCGACGTCGAGAGAGAAGATCGGCAATCCGATGCTGGTAAGGCTGTCAACGACGGTACGATGATCCTCTCGCGGGCCGCGCTCGTCTGGAGTCAGCCTGCTAACGATGCTTTCGGCCTCGCTGACGGCCGCGTCAACTCCTCGGATGTCGCCATGGGCGGCGCGGGCCCCGGCAAGGCTGCCCACCNGCAAGATAGCCCGTTGTGGTCCGCTGGGTGCGTGGCGCAGGCCGTCGAGCGCGTACTGTTCGGCTCCGGCGGGGTTGCCGGCGTAGTCCTCGATGGTGGCCTGCATGAAGCGCGTCCAGGCGATCAACTGATTGTCTTCGAGGAGTTCGCCTCTGCGGTGGGCTTCCCGCAAGGACAGCCGGGCGTCGGTGGTGTGTCCGGCGTTGTTCTCCAGCCATCCGCGGATGCCGGTGGCGACACCGGATACGCGCCAGACCCGGGCCTGGTCGGCGGGCCGTAGCGGGTATTGGGCGGTGATGGCGTCGGTGAGCTGCTGCAACGCGATGGCCCGGCGCAATGTCTCGGCGGGGGGNTGGNGCAGGNAGTCGGCCACCACGGCCTGTAGGGCCCCTTCGGCCGCGGATGCCGCGCCGCTGCCGGCGGTGGCGCGTTCCAGGATGGCCAACCTGTCGGCGGGCGCGATCATCGCTGCGGCTGTGCCGGTGGCGGTGAGTCCTATGGCTGCGGCGGTGAGGCTGAGTAGGTCTCTGCGGTTCGCGGTCTCCACCCCCTCGGTCTGCGGCGTGGGCTGGTGTTGTGAGGGTATCCCGGCTAGCGGTGGTGTAACAGACCCCGCATGATCGTCTTTGTGTTCGTGGGGGTAGGGGTAGCGGAATCCGAGTTCGGGTTCGCTGGCCTGGAAAAAGTGGCAGTAAGCCGCCTGGTAGGACGTGCCGGGGAAGTTGACGCCCCGCTCGTGCTTGCTGATCATCTCGGGGCCGGCGGCCGGTGGGGTGAACCCCGCTTCCTTGGCCACGACAGGGTCAATGTTGGCGATCTTGTCGGCGAGGGCGGCCCGGCTCAGTCCGAGTTGTTCGCGGTGGCGGCGTAGCTGGCCGGGGTTCCATCCCGGGTGTGTGCTGGGCTGAGGGGGCATGACGTCTCGCTTCCCTGGTTACCGGATTTCCCGGGAGAAAGCGTAGCCGGATGCTTACTGCTATCCGGTGATGTCGGTGGGCCTTGTCTGGCGTGTTTCCTGGTGGACCACATGTTTTCTGATCGTTTGCCGGATGAATACCTGATCGTTTGCCGTTCGGCTGCCGGTTCGGGCGCGGGAACGGTCGTCTAGGTGAGCACGGCTGTCCGGCATCGATAACCGTCTGTTTGCTCTCGATGCCTCCGGCTTGACGCGGTGGACTTCTCGGCGGCGGTTCCTGCCGGGTTGGCCTTCGTGTCCTCGGCGGGCGCCGTGAACGGTTCCGGGCGGGCTGTTCCACGCAGGTGGGGCCTGCCCGGGGCCACCTTGTGATCACGAGACGAGGGGGGTCCTGGCCGTGGGCCGGTGGGAGGACGAGCATTTTGCCCGGTTGGAGTGTGAGGTGCCGGTGCGGGGCCGGGATCGTCTGGCCTGGTGGCGGACGGCGCGGGCCGGCCTGGGGGCGGTGGAGGTGGCCGCGGTGCCGGTCGGNNNGCTCGGGCTGCTGGATGCCCCGGGGGTAGCGGTGCGGCACGGCCGGATCCCGNCGGGGGCGGGGTTGCTGTTCGAAGCCGGGGAGTGGGCGGTGTTCCTGGCCGGGGTGGGTCGCGGTGAGTTCGGGTTCGCCCGGTTAGCGGCGTTGCCGGTTCCCCCGGCTGCCGGTGCGGGGGCCGGTGATGGGTGAGCAGGCCTGCGTCGGGGATGGGACGGGGTCGGGCTGGTCGGAGGCATGGTCACGGATCCTGGCCGGCACGGGTGGGCGTGAGGCGGCCACGGTGTGGGTGGTGGCGGTGGTCGACGGGCCGGAGCGGGACGTGGACGGGGTGGTCGGCTACTTCGCCACCCCCCGGGACGCGGAC
>NZ_JPHT01000072.1:0-8998 GCF_000733325.1 Frankia sp. Allo2 | reverse complement strand
GCGGCCGCCGGCCTGTGGCCGGGAGAAAAGGTCGACGTGCTGGACATCACCAACGGTGCGCGGCTCAGCACGTACGTCATCGAAGGTGAGGCGGACAGCGGGACCATCGGCATCAACGGCGCCGCCGCTCACCTGATCAGTCCAGGCGATCTGGTGATCATCGTCGGCTATGCGTTGATGGCCGAGGAGGACGCCCGCTCTTACCAGCCCAACGTCGTGTTCGTGAACGGCGACAACCAACTGGTGCGCATGGGCACCGACCCGGCCGAGGCGTACGACGGCGTCGGTCTGGTGCGCGGTGACACCAACAGCCCCCAGCCCTCCCTTTCCGAGCAGGCCGGAGACCCGCGGAGAGCGCAGTGAACACTGCCGAGATCATGACCGCCTTCACCAGCGGCCTGGCCGACATCAATCTTGCTGAGCCTGACACGGCTCGCGGTGGTGAGAAGGCTGCGGAAAGAATGAAAACGGCCAGCTCGACAATCTATGACATGGCCGCCACTCTCTCGGCGAAGGGGGACCTGTGGAACTGGGGGATGTATGACCCTGAGATCGTCGACGAGATCCGGGCTCGGTTGCCAGGGTTCGGTGAGTTCGGCACGGACGGCTTCAGCGAGCAATTGTACTTCCTGGCTCTGCGGGACCTGCCGATCGGTCTGGACGACTACGACGGTCGCACGGTGCTGGAAGTCGGCTGCGGCACCGGGGAAGGCCTGAACTTCCTTTCCCGTATCGCCCGTGGCGCACGGATGACCGGCCTGGACCTGTCGCCGCGAGCCATCGCCAGGGCTTCGGCGACCCTCGCGCGTGCGGACGTACTGGAGTTCGTGCACGGCGACGCCGAGAAACTGCCTTTCGTTGACGGCTCCGTGAACATACTCGTCAACATAGAGAGCTCGCACAACTATCCTGATCTCGGCAGATTCCTCCGGGAGGTGGAACGTGTGCTCAGCCCCGGCGGCATCCTCACCCACATTGACGTCTTCACGCGTCAGCGTTACGCGGCGATGCGCCGGATGACCGCGGAGATCGACGGCCTGACCTGGGTCACCGACCACGACATCTCCGACCGGGTTCGCGCGGCGATCCGCCGCCGGATGGCGTCCGACAGCCATTTCCACGCCACGCTCGCGCGGCAGCGGATGAACCCGATGGCGCGCAGGATCGCGGCACACAGCCAGATCCTGATGTTCGGCGGCATGTTCGCGGGATATCAGCCGCCCGCCGTGATCAGGCTGCTGAGCAGGATCGGGATCGTGCCCTGGGTGAGCGGCCTGCCGATGGAGAGCTACCGTCACCAGGTAGCCGTCCGCCGGTGACCTCGATCGGTGCCCGGACCAGGAGCGGGCGACGTGCGGCCTGATGGGGGAGACGTGGACACACGATTGTTCGCTGTCGCGGCAGACACCGAGGACGGACTGGCGGAACTCCTGCGCACGCACCTTGACCGAGTGCGTGCGCGGGCGGGCCTGCCGGCGCTGGCCTGGTACTGCCATGACGCCGTGGTGCGTACCGCCGGAGCGGGGCACCGCCTGACCTTCGTTGTCGATTCGTACGCTGATCTCGCTGAACAACTGGCCGCCGCCCTCGCGGGAGAAACCGACCGCATTCCTCCCGATGTGACGGCACGCCGGCCCGGCCTGGTGTTCGTCTTCGCCGGGCAGGGCGCCCAGTGGTACGGAATGGGCCGCGAGCTGCTGGCCGCTGAGCCGGCGTTCCGGGAGGCGCTCCTTCGCTGTGATCAGGAGGTTCGGCGTTTCGCCGAATTCTCGGTGGTCGAGCAGCTCGGTTTGGACCCGCCAGCGTCCCGGATGGACGAGATCGACGTGCTGCAGCCGACCATGGTGTCGTTGCAGATCGCCCTGACGGCTTTGTGGCGCAGTTGGGGGATCGTGCCGGATGCCGTGGTCGGCCACAGCATGGGGGAGATCGCGGCCGCGCATACCGCAGGCGCGCTGGGCCTCCGAGATGCGATAATGATCGCCTGCCGGCGCAGTGCGCTGCTGCGCCGGATCTCCGGTAGGGGGGCGTTGGCCGCCACGGAGCTGTCCCCCGCCCAGGCGCATGCCGTCGCGGATGCCAGCGCCGGGCGCATCAGCGTCGCCGGCGAGAACAGCCCCCGGTCGACGGTGCTGGCCGGCGACGCGGCGTCACTCGCCAGGCTCGTCGATGATCTCACCCGGCGCGACGTCTACTGCCGCGTGATTACGGGAACCGTCGCCTCGCACAGCCACTACGTCGATGACCTGCGTGCGGATCTTGATCTGGCGTTACGGTCGCTGGCACCGGGACCTACGAGGATCGTGATGTACTCGACCGTGACCGGCGAGCCCGTGCCAGGAACGAGCCTCGCCTCACAGTACTGGATGCGTAACCTGCGCGAGCCGGTCCGTTTCGCCGCCGCGGTCGAGCGGCTCGGTGACACCGGCCATGAGGTGTTTGTGGAGGTGAGCGCGCATCCTGTCCTGTTGAGCCCGGTGCGGCAGACGCTGGCGCACGCCGGACGGCCGGCGCATCTGCTGTCATCCGGTCGGCGGCAGGCGGAACGGCGCTCGGTCCTGGCGTCGCTCGGCATGTTGTACGGCTGCGGGCGGGAGCCGCGGTGGGCGGCGTTCGCCCTGTCGGAACCCGGAGCCACGCTCACCCCTTACCAGGCGGCCGTGCTCGGCGCGGTCCGCCTGACCCGGCCCGCCTCCCAGCTGGAGACGAGCCCGGCACTCTGATAGGCTCTTGTATCTGGATGCACCTCTGTATCTAGAAGGAGCCTGTCATCGCGACCAGACGGTTGTCCCGCGAGGAGAGTCGGGAGCTGACCCGCGAGAAGCTGCTGCGCTCGGCGGCGGAGCTGTTCGCCGAGCGTGGCCTTGCCGGCACATCGGTCGAACAGATTGTCGAGCGTGCCGGTTTCACGCGAGGCGCCTTCTACGGCAACTTCGACGGCAAGCACGAGCTCGTGCTCGCCCTGCTGGAGAAGCGCACAGAGCGTGAGTTGGAGGAGCTGCGGGCGCTGGGCCGTGACGCCGGCTCGTTCGAGGGCATGGTCGAGCAGTTCCGGGCCTGGCATCGTGAGCGTGACCGTCACCTCGCGAGCTGGCTTGTGCTGCGCACCGAGCTGTGGCTCTACGGCCTGCGCAACCCGGGCGTCCTGCCGACGCTGACCGACCGGGAGGCGCGGACGCGGACGATCATCGCGGAGGCGCTCGCCCGCGACTTCACGTCTCGTGACGCGTCCCCACCTGCTCCGGTCGAGGTGCTCGCGTTGATAGTGCACGCGCTTGACGACGGCCTGGCGATCCAACGGGTCCTGTCGCCCGAGAGCAGCCCGGACGACGCGGCAGTCGACGCGGTGGACTTGTTACTGCGGTCGTGGGTCGCGTTGGGTCGCGAAATAGCTGCGGAGAAAGGGAACGACTGATGCCCGAGCACGTCTACCGGGTGCTGGTACGCGGACGGTTTGACAAACTTGACCCCCCGGCGCGGGAGAAGCTTCGCCGGAACGCCGACCAGCAGGATGTGCTCAACGCGTCGTTCACCGAAGAAGGAACGCTCGTCTACAACGAGTCCATCGTCGCCTTCACATTCCGCCTGGTCGTTCGAGTCGAGTTCGACGACAAGGCGGAGCAGCGGGCGCAGGATGCCGCCGAAGAACGGCTGATGGCAAGGTTCGACGAGATCGGCTGCGGCTATCGCGACCTCCGATTCGGAGTGACGGACATGGACAGTATGAAGATCAACCGGCCAGTGCGGGAGCGGCGCTGAGGCGGAATTCCGCAGAACAGGTAGATCATGGTCGATACTGAGCGGACCACCTGGCCGTCCGAGCCGGTACTGCAGGTGGCCCAGCCCGCACCCGACCCGAGGCGTTGGTGGGCTCTCGCGGTCCTGCTCGTCGCCACGTTCATGGACCTGCTTGACAACAACATCGTCACGGTGGCTATTCCGAACATCCAGCAGCATCTCGGGGCGTCGCCAACGTCCATCCAGTGGATGAACGCGGGCTATACTCTCGCCTTCGCTGTGATGCTGATAACCGGAGGTCGACTGGGAGATATTTTCGGTCGCAAGCGAATGTTCTTGACCGGTGTCGCCGGGTTTATGGCGGCGTCCGGAATGTGCGCGATTGCGCAGAGTCCGGAATTCCTCGTCGGCGCCCGGGTGGTCCAGGGGGGCGCTGCGGCCGTCATGGTGCCGCAGGTACTGGCGATCATCCACGTCAGCTTTGCTCGGGAAGAAGTCGGCAAGGTCGTCAGCCTATACGCGGGCATCGTGGGCCTGGCGATCGTCGCGGGACCGCTCGTCGGTGGTCTTCTGCTCCAGTGGAACCCGTTCGGCCTCGAATGGCGCAGCATTTTCGCGGTCAACCTCCCCGTCGGCGCGGTAGCGCTGGTGGCAGCGTCGGCGTGGATGCGGGAATCCAGGTCCCCGCATGCTCGCCGGCCCGACGGGATAGGGATGATCCTCGTCGCCGTAGGGCTGCTGCTCGTGCTTTTTCCGCTTGTGCAGGGGCGCGAGCTGGGCTGGCCGACGTGGAGCATTGTCGCCATGGTAATCGCTGTCCCAGTGTTCGCGCTGTTCCTACGGTATGAACGGGAAAAGGTGCGCCGTGACGATTCGCCACTGTTGGCGTTGAACCTCTTCAAAACTGGCAGCTTTTCTGTCGGCGTCGGCACGCAACTGTTGTTCAGCTGCGTGCCGGCTGGATTCTTCATCACCTGGACGGTTTATCTGCAGGGTGGTCTGGGCTGGTCGGCACTGCATACCGGTCTGACCACGATTCCGTTCTCCATCGCTGTTCCCATGGCTGGCGGACTCGCGGTACGCTACATTTTTCCGAAGTATGGCCGTCGCTGCCTCATGGTGGGAGTGGCGGTGATGACGTCGGGTGTTCTTTCCTACGTGTGGACGGCGCATCACTTCGCCACCACCGTGACATCATGGCATGCTGCCCCGTCCCTGCTGCTGATCGGTTCGGGCATGGGCCTGCTGGTCGCGCCACTGACCGGGATGATCCTGATCGATGTGCCGCCGCACGAAGCCGGCGCGGCCTCCGGAATCATCAACGCGACCGGCCAGCTTGGCGCGGCAGTGGGCGTCGCGCTGATCGGTGGGCTGTTCTTCTCCGCCCTCGCCACCGGCGAGCCGGCCCGGACCGACCGGGTGACGTCGCAGGTCCAGCAGGCCCTGGTCAGCCAGGGGCACTCTTCCGGCGAGGTGACTCGGCTGATGGCCGAGCTGCGTCGGTGCGATATCCACCAGCCTGACCTCAGTCTTGTCCCCGCTGACTGCGGCGGGCGGGTGAGCGTCACCGATCGTGGGAGTCTGACGAACGCCTTGGCCAAGGTGCGCGCGGAGGAATTCGTCTCCGGATTCGTCAAGACCCTGTGGTGGATCGTGGGTGCGCTCGCCGTCGTGCTCTGCCTGCTCTTCCTGCTACCCGCCCGGCGCGGCGGGCCCTGAGAGCGGACGATCGGGCGTGTTGGCCAGGCGGGCCGCGGATTCGCCGACCCGGCGAATCCGCGGCCCGCCCGAGAGCCCCCGGGCACAGACCAGTTCCATCGGCCTCCGAACCAGAGCACCGCCGGCTGTCCGTGGCAGGTGCGGTCGATCCGCGGTCAGAGCCCGTTCACCGGACCACGCGGTCCATCAGCCGGTCCAGCTCTACCTCCGGTTTGGCAGTGATACCGCCATGCACGGCGCCGGGCTGAACGACTGTGCTGCGCGGCGCGGTGAGCCAGCCGAAGCGTGCCCGCGCCGATCTCGTGGCGGCCGGGCCGGCGGCGGGATCACCGGCACACACCATCTGGATAAAATTCAGCGCTGCCTGGATCAGCTCCACGTCGGCATTGGAGTCCAGCGCTCTGAGTCGTTCGGTATCAACGTTGATCGCCGCGGCCAAAAATTCCGCGGCAGGACTGTAGAGCAGTACACCGACGTTTATCCGCTCGCCCCGGTCGACCCTTGGGACAGCGAACAGAAGAGCATAGTCAAATGCGAAAAATGATTCCGGCACGGCGATCACCTCCCCGCGCCAGGCCACCAGCCGCGGTCGCCGGCACGACGCGCGAGCAGGTACTCCACATACCGTTCCCGCAGGGCGGCGGCATCGGCTTCGCCCGGCTGGACGGAGTTCATGCCCAGCAACCACAAATCGGGGACCAATGCCGTCACCTCCGCGAGCAGGTCGCGAGTGACCACGGCCGCGAGCTCGGAGTCGAGCTGTTCGAGCGCCTCCGGCGAGAGATCCTTGACGAGGACTGTCAGCGCGTGCTCCGACAGGTCGTAGCGGCGCGCCGCCCAGGTGCTCACCGACGGCCAGGAATGCTGGAAGACCAGGGCAGCCCCGTGATCGATGGCCCACAGTGCACGATGCCAGACCAGGAGATTCGGATTGGACCAGCTCCGGTCCACGTTCGCGGTCAGTGCGTCCAGCCAGAAGATTCTCGCGGCCTCCTCGGCCGGCGGTTGCCAACTGGCGCCGTCGTAGCCTATGGACCCGGGGAGGAAATCCATTCCGAGATTGTCTCCTGCGCTCGCCCGTAGCAGCTCCTGCACCTCCTGGTCCGGCTCCCGCCGCGCAATCTCCGGATCGACGGTGAGAACGACCAGATCGGGTACCCGGATACCGAGCCGCCGGCCCAGCTCCCCAACCACGATCTCGGCGACCAGAGCCGCGCTTCCCTGCCCCGCCCCGCGAAACTTGACGACGTATGTGCCGTCGTCGTCGGCTTCGACCAGACCTGGCAGGGAGCCACCCTCCCGCAGGGGCGTTACGTAACGGGTTCCACGCACATGCCGCAACACATTGCTGACTCTACTCCTGATTCTCCCGCCGGGCGGCATCGATATCCACAGCGGTCTACGGCATGTCTTTCCCAGAGGGTTCAGCTGACGTCGGTCGCTTGATCCCCGATGCCTTCGATCTGGGTGGGAGTGTCGCTGCGTAGCTGCGCGACGAGCCTGCGAGCCGTGGGGGGTGTCTCTATGGCGTTGTCAAGCGGCGCGGGCCGGCTCGGGCGCGGGGTTGGTAGCGGGCGGCTGGTAGGGCTTGCGGTCGCAGATCATGGCGTAGAGGACGTCGACGCGGCGGCGGGCGAGGCAGATCAGGGCGGCGTTGTGCCGTTTGCCTTCGGCACGTTTGCGGTCGTAGTAGGCCCGGCTGGTCGGGTCGCTGAGACTGGCGAACGCCGACAGGAACAGGGTTGATTTCAGGGCGTGGTTCCCGCGTTGGGAGCGGACCTCGCCGCGGATCGAGCTGCCGGAACGGCGGGTGACCGGAGCCAGGCCGGCGTAGGCGGCGAGGTGCGCGGCGGTCGGGAACGCGGCGATGTCTCCGATGATCGTCAGGAGGCTGGCGGCGGTCCTGACCCCGACACCGGGCATCCAGACCAGGACCTCGGAAAGAGGGTGCGCCTCCAGGGTGGCTTCGACGTCCTGGGCGAGATCGGCGCGTTCGTCGAGGACGCCGAGAAGTTTGCGGGCGACGCCGGCGATGACCGGGCCGAACGCGGCGGTGCCGGGCACGACCACGGTCTGCTCGTCGAGGACACGGACCAGTTGGCCGGGCAGCGTCTTGGCGAGCCGCGGCGAGCGTGGACGCATCGTCGTGGCGATGCCGGTCTCGCCGAGCTGCCGCAAGGCGGTCGGGGTGGGCGCGTCGGCGAGGAGTTCGAGGACGCCGGGTCGGTGGATGTGGCTGCCCAGCAGGCGTTCCGCGGCCGGGTGGATGTGCAGCAGGGCGTCGCGTAACCGGTTGGTGAGCCGGGTGGCTTCGGCGGCGAGGTCGCTGTCGTAGCCGACCAGCACGGTGAGTCCGGCGAGGGTCTCGTCGTCGGTCCCGACCCGGCGCAGGGTGTGGGGCAGGGTGCGGGCGGCGTCGGCGATGACGTAGGCGTCGCGGGCGTCGGTCTTGGACTCGCCGGGGTGCAGGTCCGCCAGGCGGCGCATCGTGAGCCCTGGCAGGTAGGCGACGTCCAGGCCCATCTGGCGGGCGACCGCGATCGCGAGGGCGCCGATGCTCGTGGGCTGGTCGACGATCACCAGTACTCGTCCTGAGGTGGGCCCCGTTCTTCGGACAGTGATCCCTATGAGGGATAATTGATCCGTGAACGGAGGAGATCAATGAGTCAGTCACGCAGGCGGTATACACCCGAGTACAAGGACGAGGCGGTGAAGCTCGTCATCGACTCGGGCCGCCCCACCTCGGCGGTCACGAAAGATCTCGGTATCAACGAAGGAACATTGGGGAGTTGGGTCGCGACCTGGCGGCGGGCACACCACAACGAAGAAGAACCGTTGTCGATGTCCGAGCGGGCCCAGCTCCACGAGCTGGAAAAGGAGAACCGGGAACTCCGGATGGAGCGCGAGTTCCTCTCAAAAGCGGCCGCCTTCTTCGCGCAACGCCATCAGTGATCGACAAGTACGAACTGATCGCTGCGGAGAAGGACAACTACCCGGTATCCAAGATGTGCCTGTGGCTGGCCGTGTCGACATCCGGTTTCTACGACTGGTCTCGGCGGCCGGCGTCGGCCCGGACCCGTCGGCACACCACCCTCGACACCCACGTGCGGGCGGTGTTCGCCGTTTCCCGCCAGACCTACGGCGCCCGGCGGATCGCCGCCGCCCTGACCGCCTCCGGCCTGCGCGTCTCCGTCCGCCTCGCCCGGCAGATCATGCGCCGTGCGGGGCTGAAAGCCTGCCAGCCCAGGGCCTACCGTCGCACCACCATCCCCGACCAGACCCCGCCGCCCGCCGACCACGTCCGCCGCGACTTCACCGCCACCCGCCCGGGCGAGAAGCTCGTCGGGGACATCACGTACATCCGTACCGGCGAAGGATGGCTCTACCTCGCCACCGTCATCGACCTCTACTCCCGTAAAGTCGCCGGCTGGTCGATGGCCAACCACATGCGCACCGAGCTCATCATCGACGCGTTCACCATGGCAGCCTCCCGGTACGTAGTCGGAAGTCCCGTTGAGTTGATCGACGTTGGCGGTGGCTG
>NZ_JPHT01000071.1:0-9132 GCF_000733325.1 Frankia sp. Allo2 | reverse complement strand
GTCATATCCGGCATTAGCCCCGGTTTCCCGAGGTTATTCCAGAGCTCGGGGCAGGTTGCCCACGTGTTACTCACCCGTTCGCCGCTGAGAGCCGAAGCTCCCCGCTCGACTTGCATGTGTTAAGCACGCCGCCAGCGTTCGTCCTGAGCCAGGATCAAACTCTCCATCAATGCATTGAGAGCGCCGATGCAAAAACATCGACAGACCCCGACATCGACAGCAGACCCTCACAGGCCCACCACCGTGTCCAAAGGAATCCCTCACAACCCAACCAGACAGCCACCCCACCACGTGGGACACCACCCAGCCAGGCCATGAACGGGGTAAAACAATTGGCACTGACAATCGGCACGCTGTTGAGTTCTCAAGGAGCAGGCGCTACCAGACCTCCACCCTCAGGGCTTCGTTCTGGTGCTTCTTTAAGTTACTCGGCTTGCCCGGCGGTGTCAAATCGCTTCTTTTTGTGCGAAATGTTCACATCCGAACAGATCTTACCTTCTTGCACACTCCGGACGTTCGCGTTCAAAGCGATCAACCGGAACGTTTTTCCTAGATTATGAGCTTTGGCTTGATTGTGTCAAATCACTCCGGCCCGGTAGTTAACCTACCCACGTACCGGTGTTTGCCACTCTCGTACCTTATCGCACCGTCCGCGGCCCGTTTCCTCGGGGGGTCTACGCCCCCTCGGAGGAGATCTGGTCCTGCGCGACGCCCGGCTCCCGGAGGAGCTCGGTGGGCGACGAAGAGGAACTATACACGAGTCCGGGCATGGTGAGCGGACGCGAGGACATAACTTTCTGGCACCGACGGTTGACAGTGCGCAATCCCTGCAGCTGACAACCTCCGGGCCCCCGCGCCGATTCCCTCCCTCGCCGAACCGCTGCCGAGGCCCGCCTCGTCCCTCGTTCACCGGTGCCGTCCGCCCGCCGGCGCAGACACCGGGTCCGATGCGGGGGTACCCCGGTCAGCGATCCCCAAACCACCCGAACCTCCGATCCGCACGCTCCCTACACCTGCCCCTCCCGCGTCTACCCAGCCGCGAGGCTGTGAGGCCGGGCAGACGCGCCAGCGAGGCATGTTTGAGGAGGAGGGGACACCAGGCGAGACCGACACACCAGGCGACGTCTTAGAAAACGTCGTACCGGCCGGTACTAGCCCTCCCAGGCGTACCGCTCCGGCGCGAGGATGAAGGCGCCGGCCCCCCGAAGCGCGATCCGGCTGGGATCGGAGCTCCGTCTGATCTGCATCCGCCGGGTGAACGCCAACCCCGTGTGACGATCGAAACTGGCCGACAGCGCGTCCCAGAAGATCGGGCCGGACTGCGCAAACCCGCCAGCCACCACGGCGGCCTCCAGGTCGAGCAGGCTCGCGCAGGAGGCCAGTCCGGCTCCCACCGCAGCACCCGCGCGGGCGAGGGCCCGCCGGGCGACGCCGTCGCCGGCCCGTGCCGAGGCTGCAAGCACGCGACCGTTGGCCGGCTGATCCCCCGAAGGCACCCAGCCCTCGCCGATCGCCCAGGCCACCGTCCGCGGACCCGACGCGAGCGCCTCCAGACATCCACGTCCCCCACACGGACAAGGAGGTCCGTCGGCCTCCACCACCATGTGACCGATATGGCCGGCATTGCCGGATGTGCCGTGCAGCAACCGGCCCCCGAGAACCAGGCCGCCTCCGACGCCGGTGGAGACGGTGACGGCGAGCATGTTGCGCACGCCACGGCCCTCACCCATCCAGTGCTCGCCGGCGGCGAGGGCGACGGCGTCGTTGTGGATCAAAACCGGGCCGCCCGGGTATGCGTCCCGCAGCCGCGCCCGCAACGGGAATCCCCGCCAGGCCGGAATGTTCAACGGGGAGACCTCACCGACCGGCCAGTCCATCGGACCGCTGCACCCGCAGCCGAGTCCCGTCATCTCGTCCGGACGCATCCGCGCCGCGGCGAGCGCCTCGTCGAGGCAGTCCTGGACGACGGCGAAGACCTCCTCGGCATCGACCCCTGCCGCCCGGGCCGACGCCGGCCCAGCGCCGTCCGGATCAGGTGAAGCCGGTGAAGCCGGTGAAGCCGGACGCGGGACCGGCATGGAGCGACGGGCCTGAGCGGCGATCGTGCCGTCCCCCGCGACGACACCGGCGGCGATCTTGGTTCCCCCGATGTCGAGGGCGAGTGCGAAGGTCTTCCGGCCGTCCGCACGCGCCGGCTCCGCACCCGCGGGCTCCTTGCCCGACGCGCGGACGTCCCGCGGCCCGCCCGCCTCCCATGGCTGGAACGCCTCCTGCGACTGGGACATCGTCCTGGCGCCTCTCTGCTCGCCGATCGACCGTCGGTACCTGCGGTACCTCGTGAAACCCGGCCGTAACTGAAACCCGGCTGTGACCCGTCCGCCCTCGGCAACCCTTCCGACCACCGGAAACCGGCCTGGAGGCCGACATCCACCACCGGTACCAACCTGGTCTCTCCCGACCTGGAGCGACGGAAGAGGTGGAGCGTACCCGCGATCGGCCCGCACCGACCTCGGCCCCGCGGAACGCGCAACCCGGCGCACGAAACCCGGCAGGCCGCCACGGCCCAGTCCCGACCCGCCGCGAACCCGACCCGCCGCGAACCCGACCCGCCGCGAACCCGACCCGCCGCGAACCCGACCCGCCGCGAACCCGACCCCGTGAAATTGTGGGATTGAATGGTTGGGGCGGCCGGCGACAGGCCGATCCCCGATCGCGGTCGCCTCCACGAAGAAACCATCCTGAGGCGGGCTCACGGCGATCACCTGAGGTCCACGGGCTTCTCGGCCGCCGAGCACATGGACAAGCCGATCCGCGGTCGGCTAATGTCCGACGGGCAAGGACGATCACCGGTTGAACGACGGTGGCGGTTACTTCCGACGGTCCGTCCCAGGGGGAAGCGGCGTGCTCGGCGCGGGAGTTTGGCCGAATGGTGGTCAGTTCGAGGCTGCGGTCTCCACTGGCGCGGAGGTATTCACGGATCCACGGCTGCGGACCGCCCGGTTCGAACGGGACGCTTTCGGTGCCCCGGTGCAGGTCACCGGCGAGTCGGCGGTCGTTTTCTTCGGAGCGGCGACGGGCAGTGCCTTCGCGCTGCGCTGTCCGACCCGGCCGCTGACCGGCGGAGCCGAACGCTATGCGGCGGTAACGAATCATCTACGTCGTCATCGGGTACTGTCAGCCTTCCCGAAAGCCGAGTGGGTCGCGCAGGGAGTGCGGGTCGGCGAGAAATGGTGGCCGGTGGTCGTCATGGACCAGGTCCAGGGCACCACCCTGCGGACCTACGTCCGCCAGCACCTCGCATCTCCGGAAGCACTGCGTGACCTCGCCGCCGGATGGAAGCTTCTACTCGGTGAGATGAGCAAGGCCGAGATCGCCCATGGCGATCTGCAGCACGGCAACGTGTTCGTCACCGAACAAGGTTCAGTACGCCTCGTGGACCTGGACTCGGTTTGGGTCCCGGCGGTCGCGCACCTGCCGCCGGACGAGCATGGACATCGCCACTACCAGCNCCCCCGCCGGCAGTCGACGGGCTACTGGGACCGCCGCGTCGACACCTTCCCGGGTCTCGTCATCTACCTCTCGGTGCTGGCGGTCGCCGCCGACCCGGCCCTGTGGGAAGAGTTCCACCGCGACGAGAACCTCATCCTGAGCGCGTCCGACCTCGCCCAGCCCGACCACACGCCGATCTGGTCACGACTCGCCGCAAGCCGGGACGGCGAGGTCCGTCGGCTCGTCCCGCTGCTGAGGCGCTTCTGTCTCGGGCCGCCGGCGGTTGACGTCGATTTGCCGACGCTGCTGCGCGACGCCGACAGCGCCCTGCCGGACGCGCCTGTCAGCGAGGCGGTCGCGCCGTCCCTCGGCGCGGGGAGTTCCTGGTGGGAACCGAGCCAGGCGTCCGTCCCGACGAAGCCGATCGATCCCAGCCAGGGCTGGGCGACCCCGCCGACCCCGCCCTCTCCGTCGGGAGCTCCAGCCACCCCAGGCACCCCGGCCACCCCAGCCGCGGGACGGAATCTCTGGGACGCGACGACCAGGACATCGCCGAACACCGGTCCCTCGGCGGGTCAGGGCGGCACGGCCGCGGGCGCCGGTGACGCCTCGGGTTCCAGCCGGGCCGGCGCGACCTCCGCGGCCGGCGACGGGGCGCGGCGGGCGTCGCCCTCCGGATCCGTGCCGAACCGCGGCTCCGGGTCGCGCACGGCGGCTCTCGTCCTCGCGGCCCTGGCCATCCTCGCACTCATCCTGATCATCCTCACCGTGGGATGACACCAGACGACCGAAGGCTCGAGACACTCGAGACAACCGATGGGAGGCGGCATGGCGCCGTCAGGCGGGCCGGACGACACCGCGTGGCCGAGCCGCCACCGGCGGATCATCGGGGTCTGCATCCTCGTGGCCGCGGTCACGATCGCCGTCGTCGGCCTGATCTCGGGCGGAGGCGGAACGGCTCCGTCGCCGATCAGGATCCTGGTGACGACCTCCGCCGACCAGGCCCTGCGGGCGGCCGGCGGCAACGACGTCAACCAGGTGATACTCGTGGCGTCGTCGGCGCCGCAGCCGGACGAGCCCGAGCTGTTCATCCAGTACAAGGTGCGGGCCGGGGAGACCCGGGAGCAGATCGCCGCGGCACTCGGGATCAACCCGGACGCCGTGGCCGATCATCCGTTCAAGGACGGTGAGCTGCTCCACGTCCCGCTCCCGCCCCGATTCACCCGCGGCACGGGAAAGGACGGCCCGGTCTTCACCGCCTACACCCCACCTGCGGCATCGTCCACGGCCGGCGTTTCGTTGCTCGGGGTGCCGGCCGCCGACGTCCCCCGGCTCGCCGAGGTCGGCGCCCGGCTGCTCGTCGCCGTCGGTCCGGGTGCCCGCCCGGACGTCCACAAGGTGGCCGAGGCACTTCCGGACACGGTCGAGGCGATCGGTGACGACGACAAGGTCCTGGTGCCGGCCTCGGTGCACGACGGCACCCACGGCCCCGGCCGGATCGGCACCGCGCTGCGCTGGCTTCTGATCTTCGCGGTCGGCCTTGCCGTGGTTCCGCTGGCCGGCTTCATCCACGCCGTGACCGGTCGCGGCACCTACCCGGAACCGACGTCGCCCCGGGACTTCCGGCCGGCCGACTTCCGGCCGGCTAGGTACCCGCGGCCGGCACCGCCGGCCGACTTCCCGCCGGCCGCCTCCCAGCGTCCGCTCCCGCCTCGGCGCCCGGCCCCCCCGGGACCGGGCGCCGCCGTCCATCCGATCGGAGTCGAGGTGATCGATCGACGGACGCTGCTGGAGGACCCGCAGTGCTCGTGCGGGAGCGTCCAGGTCGACGCGTCCTACGCCTGCCGCGCATGTCCGAACTCATGGCGGGTGGGCGCCGGCGAGCCCTGGCCGGACATCCTCCCNACGAACCCNGCGGACGATCCCCCGGGCGCTCTCTCCGCCGACGACCACCTCCCCCCGTACTGATCCGACTCCCCCGGTACTGATCCGATTCCTGAGGAAGCGCGACGCCCATGCCCTACACCAAGCAGATCGACCGGCGTGCCCCGGGCTGCTTCATCTTTCTGCTGGACCAGTCCGACTCGATGAACTACCCGATCGCCGGGCGTCCCGGCATCTCCAAGGCGCAGGCCCTCGCCGACATCGTCAACGACACCCTCGCGATGATCATCCGTCGGTGCAGCAAGGAGCGCGGCGAGGGTCCGCGTCCCTACTACGACATCGCCGTGCTCGGCTACAGCGGCCAGGAGGCCCGCTCACTGTTCACCGGAGCGCTCGCCGGCCAGTGGCTGGTCTCGGTACCGGACCTCTTCTCCTGCGTACTGCGCCGGGAGGAGCGGCACGGCTCCTCGATGCCAGTGTGGTTCGAACCGTTCGGGGCGGGCCTCACCCCGATGTGCGCCGCCCTCGACATGGCCGGGAGCCTCGCCTCCGGCTGGGCCCAGAGCCACCAGGACTCCTTCCCCCCGATCATCATCAACATCACCGATGGAGCCGCCACCGACGGCGAGCCCGAGAAGGTGCAGATGTGGGCCGACCGGCTACGGTCACTGCGCACCGCGGACGGCAACCTGCTGCTGTTCAACATCAGTATCTCCGCGGTCGCGCAGACCACCACCACCTTCCCCGCGGCCGAGTCCGAGCTGTCCGACGAGTGGGCTCGCGGGCTGTTCCGGATGTCGAGCGAGCTGCCGCCGCTGATGCGCACCGCGGCGGAGCGCCTGGGCNTGCAGACCCGGCCCGGCGCCCGGGGATTCGTCTCCAACGCGACACCCGACGCGATCGTCCTCGCCCTCACCGTCGGCACCCAGGTGGCTCAGGTCGACGCCTGAGTGGGGCGGTGGGCCGACGGCTGCGGTGGGTCCCGAGGAAGGAGAGGTGCGGGAGTGCGGGTCACGGGCCGTGTGCAGGTGTGGCTGCCGAAAAACAGCGGCTATGCCTCCGAAGACGCGACGATGGTGAGCACGGCGCGCCGGCGGGCGGCCGTCGCGGATGGCGCGTCGGAGGGGGTCGACGTGCGGCGGTGGGCAAACCTGCTGGTCACGCGATACGTCAACGCGCCGCCGCCGATCGGGGCCTCGGCCGAGGGCATCTACGAATGGTTCCGCGAGACGATCAGGATCTGGAACCTGAGCCCGCCGACGGTCGATCCCGACGACTGGCGGTTCCAGGGCGTCGGTGCGACGGAAGCGGCGTTCGCCACGTTTCTTGGGCTGCAGTTCAGGAGCGAGGAGAACGAACACGACGGCCGGCTGGAGTGGGAGGCGATCGCGGTCGGCGACTCCTGCCTGGTCCGGGTGCCCTCGCCGAAGGCCATCCTGGCGGGCGCGCAACCCGAGTTCTTCCCGTACTCCGCATCGGCAGCCTTCACGAGCACCCCCGACCTGGTGCCCAGCGACCTCGGGCGGGCCCGTCGGCTCGCGCCGACCGGGGAGGGCTGGCCGGTGCGGGTGCGGCGGGGCTTCGCCGAGGCGGGGGAGGTCTTCCTGCTCGGCAGCGACGCGATCAGCAAGTGGCTCTACACCCTGCCGTGGACTGATCCGGAGGTTTGGCGGCGACTTCCCGACCTACGCAAGCCGAACCTGGAGGGGCTCGCCCACCAGCTCAAGGACGCGGGCGAGATCGACCACGACGACCTCACGCTGGTGGTGCTCCGGGTGCGCGAGGACCCGCGGAGGTGACGCACGGGCGTGGATCCTAAACGACGGCCGGGCGCCACCCTCGCCGAGACGGATGGACGCCCGGCCGTGGCCGGTCCGCGGGATCGATCAGCCGGCCCTGCGCTTCTCGATCGCCTCGATGAGCTGCGGGACGACGTTGAACAGATCGCCGACCAGCCCGTAGTCCGCGAACTCGAAGATCGGCGCTTCCGGGTCCTTGTTGATCGCGACGATCGTCTTGGACGTCTGCATCCCGGCCCGGTGCTGGATCGCGCCGGAGATGCCGACCGCGATGTAGAGCTGCGGGGACACCGTCTTGCCGGTCTGCCCGACCTGGTTCTGGTGCGGGTACCACCCGGCGTCGGTAGCGGCACGCGACGCGCCGACCGCGGCGCCGAGGGTGTCGGCCAGCTTCTCCACCAGGGTGAAGTGCTCGGCGGCGCCCAGACCGCGACCACCGGAGACGACGACCTGGGCCTCGGTGAGGTCCGGGCGGCCGGACTTCGCCTCGACGACGCGGTCGACGATCTTGGCTCCCTTCGCGGCGTCGGAGATCGCGATGTCCACCGTCTGCTCGGACGGCGTCACCGGGGCGGCCTCGGGCGCCGTCGAGTTCGGCCGGACGACGACCACCGGAACACCCTTGACGACCTTCGACGTGACGATCGTCGAGCCGCCGAAGATACCCTGGGTGGCGACCAGATCGGGGGTCAGCGCGACAGCGTCCCAGATCAGGCCCGAGTCGGTCTTCGCGGCGACGCGGGCCGCGATCTCCCGCGAGTCCGCGGTGGCGGCGANCAGAACGGCGGCCGGCGACGCGTCCGCGACCAGCTTGGCCAGCACCTCGGCCGCCGGCGCGCCCACGTAGCCGACGACGTCCTCCGACTCGACGACGTAGACCCTGGCGGCGCCATACTGCGCGAGGTACTCCTTGGCCTTCGCATAGGTGCCCGGCGCTCCGAGGAACACCGCGGCGGCCTCGCCGAGCGAACGGGCGAGCGTCAGCAGTTCCGCGGTGACCTTCTTGGGTTCACCATCGGCGTGCTCGACGAGCACGAGAACTTCAGCCATCGGACAAAACCCCTCAGATAAGCTTCTGCGCCGCGAGGAACTCCGCGACCTTCGTGCCGCCGTCGCCCTCGTCCTTGACGATCGTGCCACTCGACCGCGGCGGCGCGGGCTCCGAGGCAACGACCGTCGACGTGGCGCCGGCCAGCCCGACCGCACCGGCGTCCAGACCCGCGTCCGCGGCGGACAACGTCGTCAGCGGCTTCTTCTTGGCCGCCATGATGCCCTTGAACGAAGGGTAACGCGGCTGGTTGATCTTCTCGACCACGGCGACCACGGCCGGCAGGCTTGCCTCGACCAGGGCGTAGCCGTTGTCGGCGAGACGCTCGATCGTGACCTTACCCGCGGCCGGATCCACCGTGACCTTGCGGGCCTGGGTGAGCTGGGGAAGGGCCAGCCGCTCCGCCAACAGGGCACCGATGACGCCGCCACGGGCATCGGAAGCCTCGCTGGAGGTGATGACGATGTCGGGTGACAGCGTGGAGATCACCTTCGCCAGCGCGGCGGACGTCGCCAGCGCGTCCGACCCGTGCAGCAAGTCGTCCGTCAGGTGCACGGCCTTGTCCGCGCCCATCGACAGGGCCTTGCGGATCGTCTCGGCCGCCTTGGCCGGTCCCATCGTGACGACGGTGACCTCGCCCCCGTGCGCTTCCTTGATCTTCAGGGCCTCTTCGACCCCGTACTCGTCCATCTCGTTCATGACGCTGTCGACACTCTTACGGTCGACGGTCTTGTCCGCGGCGTCGAGCTTCTTCTCCGCCCAGGTGTCAGGAACCTGCTTGACGGTAACGACGATGTTCACGCGTTGGGGCCTCCGTAGCCAACATCCGATGTCAGTCCCTTGACATCGTCGCATCTGGGGCGCTCACGCGCTCAATGATCGACGACGTGACGCGGACCGCAGTACGCCCCT
>NZ_JPHT01000070.1:0-9332 GCF_000733325.1 Frankia sp. Allo2 | reverse complement strand
GATCCGTGGTTTCCGGATCGAGCCCGGCGAGATCGAGGCCGTGCTGTCCGGGCATCCCGCCGTCGACCAGGTCGCCGTCGTGGTGCGTGAGGACCAGCCGGGCCACCGGCAGCTCGTGGCCTATCTCGTGCCACACCAGGAGATCGGCGCGGCGGAGATCCGCGCCTTCGTGGCCGGGCGGCTGCCCGAGTACATGGTCCCCGCGGTGGTGGTCGAGGTGGCGGAGCTGCCGCTGACCGCCAACGGCAAGCTGGACCGCGCGGCGTTGCCCGCCCCCGACTTCGGTGCTCTGGCGACCGGGCGGGGGCCGCGCACCGCGGTCGAGGAGCGGTTGTGCGCCCTGTTCGCCGAGGTCCTGGACCTGGNGNNNGTCGGGGCCGACGACGGCTTCTTCGACCTCGGCGGCGACTCGCTGCTGGCCATGCGGCTGATCGCTCGCATCCGCGAGGTGCTGGGCACGGAGCTGAACGTCCGCACGCTGTTCGCCGAGCCCACCCCGGCCGGTGTCGCGGCATCCCTGGAGACCCGCGGCGAGGACGACGACTTCGACGTCCTGCTGCCGATCCGCACCGAGGGGACCCGGCCCGCGCTGTTCTGCGTCCACCCGGTGGAGGGCATCAGTTGGCGCTACACGGGCCTGGCCGACCACCTGCCCGCTGACCTGCCCATCTACGGCCTCCAGGCACGAGGCCTGGCCCGGACCGAGCCGTTGCCGCGGACCGTGGCGGACATGGCGGCCGACTACTTCGAACGGATCCGATCCGTCCAGCCCACCGGCCCCTACCACCTGCTCGGCTGGTCGCTGGGCGGGGTGGTCGCCCATGCCCTCGCCACCCACATCCAGGCACGGGGCGAGCAGGTCGGCCTCCTGGCGATTCTCGACGGCTATCCCGCCTCCACCGCCGTACGGAGCCGGCCGGAGGACGGCCGGGAGGTCATGCCGAAGGTCCGCGGGAAGATGGACCAGCGGCTGGACCGGATGATCGAGCAGGTCGTCGGCCGTGGGGACGTCGGCCGCGGGGACGTCGACGGCGAGCGGCTGCGCAGGATCCGCTCGGTGCTCGACAACACCATGAGGCTGGGCGCGGAGTTCACTCCGGATGTCCTGCACGGCGACCTGCTGCTGTTCGTCGCGCTGCTTGACCGGTTGCCCTCCCAGCCCGCAGCCGAGGCGCCCACCCTGTGGCGGCCCTACGTCGACGGGCGGATCGACGGTCACGAAATCTCAGGAGCCCACCAGGAGCTCATGCAGGCAGAACATCTCGCGGAGATCGCACGGGTGATCACCGAGAAGCTGGCACGACACGAGAGGTGAGAAAGGTGCCGACGACAAGCATTCGACCGCTCCTCCGTAGCAAGCCGCGCATGTGGGGATGGACCTTCCGATGACCATCAGCCTCGACCGGCCGGAGCCCCCGGCCGCAGCGCNCCCGCACGTCCGGCCGANCGCCAGGATCGNGGGTGTNGGGACCGCCGTGACCGCCACGTCGTACACCCAGCGGGAGCTGCTCGACATCCTGGGCGTGACGGATCCCAGGGTCCGCTCGGTCTTCCTCAACAGCGCGATCGATCGGCGCCACCTCACCTTGCCCCCGGCCGACGCTGCCGGCCGCCGGGTCTGCGAGCCGCAGGGCGACCTGCTGGACAAGCACAAGCGGCTCGCAGTCGGCATGGGGATCGAGGCCCTCACCGCCTGTCTGAAGGACGCCGGCGCCGAGCTGGCCGACTTGGGCCATCTGTGCTGCGTGACCTCGACCGGATTCCTCGTCCCGGGGCTCAGCGCACTGATCATCCGCGAGCTGGGCATCGACCGGCACTGCAGCCGCAGCGACATCGTCGGCATGGGCTGCAACGCGGGCCTGAACGCGCTCAACGTGGTGGCCGGCTGGTCGGCGGCGCACCCGGGAGAGCTCTCCGTCGTGCTGTGCGTCGAGGCGTGCTCGGCGGCGTACGCGCTGGACTCCACGATGCGCACGGCCGTGGTCAACAGCTTGTTCGGCGACGGTGCCGCCGCGGTGGCCATGGTCGCCGGCACGCCAGGTCCGGGGGCGCGCATTCTGAAGTTCGCGAGCTGCGTCATCACCGACGCGATCGACGCCATGCGCTACGACTGGGACCGCGACCAGGGACGGTTCAGCTTCTTCCTCGACCCGCAGATCCCCTACGTGGTGGGCGCGCACGCCGAGCTGGTCGCCGACCGGCTGCTGGCGGGCACCGGCCTGCGGCGCAGCGACATCGCCTACTGGCTGGTGCACTCGGGCGGGAAGAAAGTCATCGACGCGGTCGTGGTCAATCTCGGGCTCACCCGCCACGACGTCCGGCACACCACCGGAGTCCTGCGTGACTACGGGAACGTGTCCAGCGGCTCCTTCCTGTTCTCCTATGAGCGGCTGTGCCAGGAGGGCGTTACCCGTCCCGGTGACCACGGGGTGCTGATGGCCATGGGGCCCGGCTCCACCATCGAGATGGCGTTGGTCCAATGGTGAGGGCGAAGGAGATCGTGCTGAGGATCGACGGCGCCCAGCCGTTGTCGGCCGAGTCGGTCCGCCGGGTCGCCGAGGTCTGCGACCGGGTGGAGGACTCCGGCGGGACCGCAGCCCTGGTCGCCCACGTGTCGGGCGCCCCGCGCGGCGGGGTGCCCGAGGACCTGACCGTCGGTCTCGTGACCAAGTGGGAGCGGGCACTGCGCCGGCTGGAGCGGCAGTCCGCGACGACGGTCGCCATCGCCTCGGGGGACTGCGGCGGGACGGCACTCGACGTACTCCTGGCCACCGACGTGCGCCTGGCCACCCCCGGCACTCGGCTGCTCGTCATGACCGACGGCGGGGCCACCTGGCCCGGGATGGCCCTCTACCGGCTCGTCCAGCAGGNAGGGACCGCCGCGGCTCGCCGGGCAGTGATGTTCGGCGCGCCGATCGACGCCGTCGAGGCGCTGCGGCTCGGGCTGCTCGACGAACTGTCCGACGATCCGGAGGGCGTGCCGGTGGAAGCCTTCCCCGGGCGGGAGCTGGCGATCAGACGGCAGCTGATGTTCGATGCGAGCACCACGAGCTTCGAGGAAGCGCTCGGTGCCCACCTGGCCGCCTACGACCGTGCGCTGCGCCGCGGGGCGGCATCATGACGGCCGGGGTCGCCGCCCCGCAGCGGGCGGAGAAGGCTCTGGCCGAGGCGGCCGAGCGCGCCGAGGAACGGCTCGCCGCGTTGCCCGAGCCCGCGGTGCGCTCACCCGAGCAGCGGGCCGAGGCCGCCGCCGTGGTGGACGGGATCCGCCTGCTGCGGGTCCGGTTCATGGACGCGCATGCCGACCAGGTGTACGACCGGCTCACGGCTGGCCGCACCATCAGGCTGCGGCTCGGTGAGCTGGTCGAGGCCGCCGCGACCGCGGTCCCCGGCCTGGTGCCCACCACCGGGCAACTCGCCGTGGAACGCGAGCGGCCGCAGAGAAACAAGGAAGGGCGCGAGATCGACCAGGGCATCTTCCTGCGGGCGGTGCTGCGCTCGCCGCTGTCCGGTCCGCACCTGCTCGACTCGATGCTGCACCCGACCCCGCGCGCGCTGGCGCTGCTGCCCGAGTTCCGCCGCACCGGTTCGCTGCGGCTGGAGACGGTACGCCTGGACCGGCGCGACGGGGTGGCCCACCTCACCATGTGCCGCGACGACTGCCTGAACGCCGAGGACGAGCAGCAGGTCGAGGACATGGAGACCGTCGTCGACCTGGCCCTGCTCGACCCGGCCGTCCGGGTGGGGCTGCTGCGCGGCGGGGAGATGAGCCATCCGCGCTACCGGGGCCGGCGGGTGTTCAGCGTGGGCATCAACCTCAAGCGCCTGCACGCCGGGGAGATCTCGCTGGTCGGGTTCCTGCTGCGTCGCGAGCTCGGCTACATCAGCAAGATCGTTAGAGGTCTGGTCGCCGGAGAGGGGGCGACCTGGCGCGGTGGCGTGATCGAGAAGCCGTGGGTGGCCGCCGTGGACACCTTTGCCATCGGCGGCGGGGCCCAGCTCCTGCTGGTGTNCGATCATGTCCTGGCCGCGGCCGACTCCTACTTCAGCCTTCCGGCCACGCGGGAGGGCATCATTCCCGGGGTCTCGGCGCTGCGGCTCAGCCGGTGCGCCGGGCCACGGCTGGCCCGCCAGGTCATCCTGGGCGGCCGCCGCATCTGGGCGACCGAGCCCGCGGCCCGGTGCGTGCTCGACGAGGTCGTCGAGCCGCACGAGCTGGACGCCGCCGTCGACCGGAGCGTGGCCCGGCTCGACGGGCCGGCGGTGGTCGCCAACCGGCGGATGCTGAACCTCGCCGAGGAACCTGTGGCGGAGTTCCGCCGCTTCGTGGCCGAGTTCGTGCTGCAGCAGGCGCTGCGGCTTCATGATCAGGATGTCATCGACAAGGTCGGCCGATTCGCCGGGAGCCTCGCATGAACGAGCCGCGGGTGCGCTACGCGAAGAAGGGCCACGTGGCCAGCATCATGATCGACCGGCCTGAGGTGTTCAACGCGCTGGACCAGCGGACTCACCAGGAGCTCGCCGCGATCTGGAACGACGTGGAGGCCGACGATGAGGTGTGGGTGGCGGTGCTGACCGGCGCGGGCGACCGGGCCTTCTCGGTCGGCCAGGACCTCAAGGAGCGGGCAGAGCTCACCGAGCGAGGCGCGCCCGCCACCTCCCTCGGTAGCCGGGGTCAGCCCGGCTGGCCCCGGCTTACCGAGCGCTTCACCCTGTCCAAGCCGGTGATCGCGCGGGTCAACGGGTACGCGCTGGGTGGCGGGTTCGAGCTGGCCCTGGCCTGCGACCTCATCGTCGCCGCCGAGCACGCGGTCTTCGGGCTGCCGGAGGCGCGGCTCGGCCTGATCCCCGGGGCCGGCGGCGCGTTCCGGCTGGCCCGGCAGCTTCCGCTGAAGACCGCGATGGGGTATCTGCTCACCGGTCGCCGGCTGACCGCCGCGACGGCACTGCGGTTCGGCCTGGTCAACGACGTGGTTTCCTACCCGGAGCTGGACGGCTGCGTCGCCGAGTGGNCCGACGACATCATCAGAAGCGCCCCCCTCTCGGTTCGCGCCATCAAGGAAGTGGTGCTCAGATCTCTCGACATGCCGCTGCCGGAGGCATTCTCCGCCCGATACCACTGGGAAGAGCGGCGCCGGCACAGCCTGGACTCCGCGGAAGGGGTCCGAGCGTTCGTCGAGAAACGCGACCCAGAATGGGCTGGCCGCTGAGCCCGCGCCGTCCGCCGCCCACCGCTGGTGCGTCGTCCAGGAGAAAAGAATCCGTAATCGGGGGTGGGCGTCATTCCGGTTAACCAGCGGGCTGGGGTGGAAAGCGCGTCGAGGCGCAACGAACGGAGGGGCAAGAATGGACATTCATTCGATCGACCACATTGAGCTGTTCGTCGAGGACGCCGCGCAGGCTGCGGCCGAACTGTGCGATTCCTTCGGTTTCACCGTCACCGGCCGAGGCGGGCCGCGCACCGGGCTCAAGGGCTGCGAGTCGGTGCTGCTGCGGCAGTGCGACATCACTGTCGTCGTCACCGCCGCGACCAGCTCCGACCACCGCGCCGCCGAGTTCGTCCGTCGGCACGGCGACGGAGTGGCGGTCATCGGCTTCGCCNTCGACCAGGCGCAGGCCGCGTTCGCCGAGGCGGTGAATCGTGGAGCGGTGCCGGTCACGCCGCCCGAGACCCTGGGAACGCCGGGCGGCCGCGTGACCTTCGCGTCGGTGGCCGGGTTCGGCGACGTGGAGCACCGCTTCACCTCCCGGGAGGCGGTCGAGGGGCCCTTCTCGCCCGGCCTCATCGAGGAGACCGTCCCAGACCGCTCCAACGAAGGCCTGCTCAGGGCCATCGACCACGTCGCGGTCTGCCTGCCCGCCGGCGAACTGCACCCGACCGTACGCGCCTATCGGGACGTGTTCGGCTTCACCCGGACCTTCGAGGAGCGCATCGTGGTCGGCTCTCAGGCCATGGACTCCCAGGTGGTGCGCAGCCCGTCCGGCAAGGTCACCTTCACCATCATCGAACCGGACACCACCCGCGCCCCCGGCCAGATCGACGAGTTCGTCCGCTCGCACGGCGGGGCGGGAATCCAGCACATCGCGTTCCGCACCGACGACATCACGGCGGCGGTCCGGGACAGCGCGAAGCGCGGGGTGCGGTTCCTCACCACCCCGGCGAGCTACTACGAGGCGCTGCCGGCGCGGCTCGGCCCGGTCGGCGTCCCGGTGGAGACGCTGCGTGAGCTCAATATCCTGGCCGATCGCGACCACGGCGGCGTCATGCTGCAGATCTTCACCGCGTCCCGGCACCCCAGGCGGACCTTTTTCCACGAGCTGATCGACCGCCGCGGCGCCCACACGTTCGGCAGCAACAACATCAAGGCCCTGTACGAGGCCGTCGAACGCCAACGGGCCGCCGAGAGCGCCTGACCTCGGCCTTGGGGGAGTGAGCAGGTGGGAGCTGATCTCGTGCCCCGGCGCCTCATCGTCATCGGCGCCGGATTAATCGGCACCTCGATCGCCCTGGCCGTACGCGACCACGGCGCCGACGTGCTGCTGACCGACCGCGATCCGGCGGCGGCGCGGCTCGCCGCGGGCCTCGGCGCCGGGGTGGTGCTACCCGGTGGACCCGCCGCCTACCGGGGCGCTCCCGCCGACCTCGCGGTGCTGGCCGTACCGCCCGCCGCCGTGCCTGCCGCCCTGCGGGACGCGCAGAAGCACCAGGTGGCCCACGTGTACACCGACGTGGCCAGCGTCAAGCAGGCGCCGATCGCCGAGGCTGCCAAGCTGGGCTGCGACCTCACGGCCTTCGTCGGAGGCCACCCCCTGGGCGGCAGGGAATGGTCAGGGCCGCTGGCCGCCCGGGCCGGCCTGTTCCGCGGCCGGTCCTGGGTACTGTGCCCCACCGGCGAGTCCGGCGCGGCCGCCGCCGCCACGGTGACCGCGCTGGTGCGGGCCTGCGGCGCGCGGCCGGTCCTGATGGATCCCGCCGAGCACGACCGGGCGATGGCGGTGATCTCGCACGCCCCGCACGTGGTGGCCTCGGCGATGGCGGCCCGCTTCGTGGACACCCCGGAGACAATCATGAGGCTGACCGGGCAGGGTGCGCGCGACGTCACCCGGATCGCGGCGGGCGACCCTCGGCTGTGGCTCGGCATCATGTCGGCCAACGCCCATCCGATCGCCGACGTGCTCGACGAGGTGGCGCGGGATCTGGCACGTACGGCCTCGGCGCTGCGGTCCGAGGGGAACACCGCCGTCACCGATCTGCTGGTCCGCGGCCGGGTCGGGCACGGTCGCATCCCCGATCCACAGAAAGTGGAGGACAGCTGATGGAGACAACCCATTACCCGCGCAAGGAAGACCTGCGCAAGGAAGACCTGCACTCCAGCGTCGCCGATCCCGTCATGGACACGATGAACTTTCTCAACGAGGTCACCGTGCGTTTCCCCACGGCGATCTCGTTCGCTCCTGGACGGCCCTATGACGGCTTCTTCGACATCGAGCAGATCTTCACGCAGGTGCGGCGTTATCTCGATCACCTGGCCGAGCGGGGCGACTCGCCAGCTCAGATCCGCGACGCCCTGTTCCAGTACGGCCCGTCCGCCGGACAGATCCGGAAGCTGATCGCCGAATCACTCCGGGTGGACGAGGGCATCGACGTGCCGCCGGAGTCCATCGTGGTCACGGTCGGCTGCCAGGAGGCGATGTTCCTGGCGCTGCGGGCGCTCATGCGGGACCCGGGCGACGTGCTGGTCGTCTCCAGCCCGTGCTACGTGGGGATCACCGGCGCGGCCCGGCTGTTGGACATCGAGGTGACCCCGGTCGAGGAACGGGCGGACGGGCTGCACTGCGCCGATCTGGCGGCCGCGGTCGCGGCCGAGCGGGCGCGCGGGCGCCGGGTCAGGGCCGTCTACGTGGTCCCCGACCACTCCAACCCCTCCGGGGTGACCATGCCGCTGCCGGCCCGGCGGGCGCTGCTCGACCTGGCCGTACGCCTTGACCTGCTGATCCTTGAGGACAGCCCGTACCGGCTGGTCAGCCCGGGCCCGCAGGTGCCGACGCTGAAGTCGCTCGATCCGGCGCGCCGGGTGATCCACCTCGGCTCCTACTCCAAGACGGTCTTCCCGGGGGCCCGCGTCGGATTCGCGGTCGCCGACCAGGTGGTGCGGGACGCCTCCGGAGGGACCGGGCTGCTGGCCGACGACCTCGCCAAGATCAAGAGCATGGTCACGGTGAACACCTCGCCGCTCAGCCAGGCCGCCATCGCCGGGGCCCTGCTCGCCGCCGACGGCCGGATCTCCGAGCTGAACGGCGAGACCTCGGCCTACTACGGCGACACCATGCGCGCCATGCTGCAGTGCCTGGACAAGCACCTGCCGGCCGAGCGGCGGGCCGAGCGCGGGGNGAGCTGGAACTCACCCCGCGGCGGATTCTTCCTGACCATGCGGGNGCCGTTCCGTGCCGACAATGCCGCGCTGACCCGTTCGGCGCAGGACTTCGGGGTTATCTGGACGCCGATGTCCTACTTCTATCCGAAGGGCGGCGGCGACCACAGCATCCGGCTGTCCACCAGCTACCTGACCCGCTTCGACATCGAGGAGGGCATCGCGCGGCTGGTCGGCTTCGTGGAGTCGCAGGCCAACCCGCCGCGCTGAGTCGGTTACCGCACTGAGTCGGTTACCGCACCGAGCCGGTTACCGGGGTGAGCCGGTTACCGGGGGCCATGGGTCGGCTGGCCGGGTGAAGCCTATGAACGGGGCGTGCACGATGACGAGGCGTGTCGTTCGGTCATCGAATCTGAGTGGACATTTTCAGGGCCGGATGTCCAACTGCTGAATCG
The DNA here is from genome assembly GCF_000733325.1 of Frankia sp. Allo2. Taxonomy (NCBI): domain Bacteria; kingdom Bacillati; phylum Actinomycetota; class Actinomycetes; order Frankiales; family Frankiaceae; genus Frankia; species Frankia sp. Allo2. The sequence continues at coordinate 505 of NZ_JPHT01000070.1, read as the reverse complement.
GACATCTGGCCGGGTACCGCCTTGCTCTGCCCGTCACGGGTCGGTTACCTTACAGTGGGATGAGTCGTTATCCCCAAATGGTCGCCGACGGAGAGAGGTAATGGTCATGACCAATCCCTTCGAGGACGAGTCCGCCAGCTATTTCGTGCTCGTCAACGACGAAGGCCAGTATTCGCTCTGGCCGGTCTTCGCCGAGGTTCCAGGAGGCTGGTCCATCGTCCACGGTGAGGACTCCAGAAAGGCGTGCCTGGACTTCATCGAGGAGAACTGGACGGACATGCGGCCCAAGAGCCTCATCGCGGAGATGGCGGAGTACGAGACCGCCGACTGACGGCAGGTCTCGCCGCACCACTCGATACCGGACGGATGAGGCGGGGNCGNCGATGCCTGGTACTGCGGACCTGACACTACCGGAGATGTTTCAGGCGCAGGTGGTCGCGCGGCCTGATGCGGTGGCGGTGGTCTGTGAGGATGTGCGGTTGACCTATGCGGAGTTGGATGCCGC
>NZ_JPHT01000069.1:0-9770 GCF_000733325.1 Frankia sp. Allo2 | reverse complement strand
CATCACTCACCCAATCCGTCTGACAACCCGCCAGCCCCGGCAGACCGTCACCGACAGCCACAACAAACCCATGATCGTCACGCCGCGCGAACCGGCTGAAGGTTTACGCGCGTCATACAGATCCTGCTTCACATGATGGGCGTCAACGGCGCGGTCGCCGGCCAGGTCGTGGACATCGAGTCCGAGGGCCGCGACGATATCAACCTGGCGACCCTCGAGTTCATCCACACTCATAAGACCGGCGCCATGATCGTGGCTTCGGTCGTCTCCGGTGCAGTCCTCGCGGGCGCCGACGAATCCGCCATCACCCTGCTCTCCAGCTATGGGGAGAAGATCGGGCTGGCGTTCCAGATCATCGATGACATCCTGGATGTCACGTCGACCTCCGAGCACCTCGGGAAAACCGCCCGCAAGGACATCAAGATGCGGAAGGCGACCTTTCCGCAGCTCCTTGGCCTCGACGCCTCCCGAAAACGCGCGGCCGAACTGATCGACGCGGCAAGAGCGGACCTCGCCCCGCTCGGTGACGACGCGACCCCGCTCCTTGCCCTCGCTGAATACGTCTATTCGCGATCGAGATGAGCCGATGCCTGAGATACACATCAAGAACCAGAAGCCGCGGCTCGAGCCGCCAGCGGACCCCGTCCCGAAGGAGCTGGCAGCAAGCTGGTACGTCGCGCTGGCCTCCGGCGAGCTGCGCGGGCAGCCGAAGGCGTTCCAGCTGTTCGGGCGAGACGTGGTCGCCTGGCGCGAAGCGAGCGGGCGACCGGCAGTCGCGGGCCGGTACTGCCCGCACCAGGGCGCCAGCCTGGCACTGGGGGCCGTGGTCGACGGCTGCCTCCGCTGCCCCTTTCACGGCTGGCGGTTCGACAGCTCCGGCGCGTGCGTCGAGGTTCCCCGCTCCCAGCGCATTCCCACGACGGCGCGACTCGACTCATACCCGACCATCGAGCGCTTTGGTTACATCTGGGTGTGGTACGGGACCCGCACACCACTTTTCGAGCTTCCCGGCTTCCCGGCTCTTGAGGAGGAACAGGAACACTATCTGGGGTTCCGCTACACCGACTGGACCGCCGGTCACCCCCGCCAGCTCCTTGAGAACGCGTTCGACTACTTCCATTTTCAGACCCTCCACAGCCTGCCCCTGGACCGTGCGGAGTTCCGGGTCCTCTCCGATCCCGAGCAGGCCGCGGACAACGGTCCCCCGATCGACAGGGAGGCCTATCTCGGGGGCTGGATGGAAGGTGTCGTGACCCCGGGGCATCCCCTTCGTCGGCCTCGGCACTGGCTGGTCGCGGCCGGCGCCACCTTCTTCACGGGGGACGCGTTCCAGCTCCTGATCGACGGGTGGCCCGGTGGCCAGCGCTACACCGGCTANGTCGGCGGCAGGGAGATCTTCAAGTACCTGATGGGAATCACCCCGACCGCGAACGGCTCGACCATCCAGCATGCCTGGACCGGCGTCCGCCGCAGCGACCGGCGCTGGCGAACCTGGCTGAACGTGGCGATGCTCATCGGGCAGAGCAGGGCCGGGACTCTCCAGGACATGCCGATCTACGACTACACTCAGGCGCACGTCGGCACGGCCAGGATGTTCTACGACACCAACCTGATCAGGTTTCGCCGGTACTACAGGTCATGGGTGGACCGGGTGGCAGAAGGCCAGGGGGAGCCGCAGCCGGCCATGGCCCGCATCCCGGGAGCCGGCGCGTCATGACCGGAAGCATCGTGACCGGAGATCTCGTGACCGCGGAAACCGAGCCGCCGCAGCCAGGCCTGGCCGCGGGCTGGTACATCGCGCTTCCCTCCGAGGAGCTGGGAAAGCGCCGTGGCCAGCCTCTCACCCTGTTCGGCCGTGAGCTGGTCGCCTGGCGCGACGGCACGGGGCGACCTGTGATCATGCGGCGGCACTGCCCGCATCTCGGCGCCAGTCTCGCCTTCGGCAAGGTCGTNGACGGAACGCTCCGCTGCCCTTTCCATCACTGGCATTTCGACGCGGCGGGCGCGTGCACACACGTGCCGGGGACGGACCGGCTTCCCCGCCGTGTGGCGCGGCGGTCCTATCCGACCGACGAGCGCTACGGCTATGTCTGGGTCTGGTACGGGAACCCGGAGCCGANTTNCCCGGTGCCCGCCGTGCCCGCGCTGGCGGAGGGCCGCGAGGCCTACCTCGGCTACCAGTTCTCGCACGTGACCACCGCCTCGCCTCGACGAGTCCTGGAAAATGCTTTCGACTGCGCTCATTTCGGCACGCTGCACCGGGTCCGGTCAGGCGGTGGCCTGAAGATAAACATTCTCACGGAACCGTCAGCAACGGCCGAAAACGGTCCGCCGATCGGCGGTGATGCCTCGATCGCCGCGGCGATGGAGACAGATATCCTCGATCTGCCGCCGACGGTCCGGGCGCTGGGTATTCGGGCGCGGAAGTTCACTCTCCTGATCGACGGATGGCCCGGCGGCCAGCGCCTGACCTTCCTCCTGGACGGCCATGTTCTCGCCAAGGAGTTGCTTGGCATCACTCCCACGTCCGACGGCCGCACCGTCCTTCAGGGCTGGTCGCTCATCCGCCGGACGGGCAACCGGGCGCTCGACCACCTGATTCGCCTCGCCTATCGGGCCCAGCACGAGTGGGGAACCAGGGAGGACCTCAGGATCTACCGGCACGCGAGCGACGTCGACGGCACCGTGCCGGTCACGGCCGACCACGGTGTCCTGAAGTTTCGGAAGCATTACCAGCGCTGGGTTGATGCAGCCCTTCCGGACGATCGCGCGTGCATGTCGTGAGCGCCCCACGACAGCTGACGGAGCCCACCGCCCGGGAAGCCCTCAACCTCGCCGCCGGCTGGTACGTCGCCATGCCGTCACGGCAGCTCGGGTCGCGCCCTCGGGCGCTCACGCTGTTCGGGCGCCCCCTCGTCGCCTGGCGGGACGCCCGCGGCGCTGCGTCGCTGATGCGACGGCACTGTCCGCACATGGGCGCCAGCCTGGCGGACGGCAGGATTGTCGACGGCCTGCTGCAGTGCCCTTTCCACGGCTGGCGTTTCGACGCCCTGGGCACCTGTCAATCGATCCCCGGCCAGGCCAGGATCCCCGCGGCCGCCTCGCGGCCGGCCTACCCGACGGTCGAACGATACGGATACCTGTGGGCCTGGTACGGAGGTCCCCACCCCCTGTATCCGCTCCCGGAACTGCCCGCCGCCTTCGACAGGCTGGGCTGGCATCGCGGCTTCCGCCTCGCCGACAGGACCAGGGCAACGGCCCGCAGAATCCTGGAGAACACCTACGACCCCGATCACCTGGTGGACCTCCACGGGCTTGAGATCGCGGGCCCGATGACCCTCCGGCTGCTCGACAGCCCGGTGGACACGGCGACCAACGGGCCGCCCATCGTGGCCGACGCCTGGTTCGGTGCCGAGCTGACCTGGCCCCGGTACATCGGGAGGACGGGTGCCATCGCCCACGCGGTCGGCGTCAATGCCGACAGCTTCCTGCTCCGCGTGGACGGATGGCCAGCGGGCCAGCGCGTCTCCTACTACTCGGACGGCGTCCTGCGGTACCAGCTCCTGCTCGCCGTCAGTCCGGTCGGGCCCAACGAAACCATTCAACATATCGCCGTCGCGGTCACGCCCGCCGCACGCGCCTGGAAGAACATAACAAAATACCTGGTTGACAGGCTTGAGGTCACCTTTGCGTCGAACCAGGATCTACCGGTGTTCGACAGCATACGAGCGGGAGACAGGCACGGAATCTATCTTGAGAGCGAGTACGGCCTGCGGGCCTTCCGCAAATACTATCAGTCCTGGGTGGACCGGGTGAGCGTCGATGCGTGACGTACGCCCGCTGCGGGAGTTGCGTTCCGGCGACCGGGACACGGTCGGCGCCAAGGCCGCCAATCTCGGCGAGCTCATATCCGCCGGCTTTCCGGTTCCCGACGGTTTCTGCCTGCCCCAGGCGGTGTATCACCGCACGGTCGGGGACAAGGTCTGCCCACTGCTTGCGCAGCTCGACGCGGCTCTTACCGAGGACGCGACAGATGACCAGATCCGACCGATCTCGGCGGCCATGCGGGCCACGGTCGAGGCCACGGACGTTCCCGCCGGGCTCGCTGCGGATGTCGCGCAGGCCCTTGCGGCATGGCGTATCGCTGACGTCCGGGTGTCGGTCCGTTCCTCAGCGACGTGGGAGGACACCGACGCGACGAGCTTCGCCGGCCAGTATCGCAGCGAACTGGGGGTCCCGCCGGCGGCCGTGCTCGATTCCGTACGGCGTTGTTGGGGCTCGCTGTGGGAGCTTCCGGCCATCCGCTATCGGCAACGGCATGGAATTCCGCACGGTGCGGTCGGCATGTCCGTGATCGTCCAGCTGATGGCCGAGGCCGAGGCCGCCGGCGTGCTCTTCACCGTCGACCCGCGGGACGCCGCCGCCGACCGTCTGGTGATCGAGGCCACCTGGGGCTTCGGTGAGGCGCTGGTGAGTGGGAAAGTCGATCCCGACCGTTTTGACGTCGACCGGTCCGGCGCCACGCTGCGCCACGCGCACGTCGCCGACAAACGGCAGATGGTCGCGTATCCGTCGCACAGCGGTGCGGGCGGGGTCGATTTCGTCGACGTTCCGGACCAGCGACGGCGGGCACCTTCGCTCACGGCGGAGCAGGTTGCCGAGCTGGCCAGCCTCGGCCGCGCGATCGAAACCCATTTCGGTGCCCCTCAGGACGTCGAATGGGCCGTTTCCGGAACGACTCTCACGATTCTGCAGGCCCGTCCCATCAGGCTGCCGGCCGCCGATGAGCCACCGCCGCCCGCGGCCGACTGGACAAGTCCGATCGAGGGCGCCTGGTGGGCGCGGATAAGCATCTGTGATTCGTGGCTGCCCGAACCGCTCTCGCCGCTTTTCGCGTCGACTCTTTTCCCGTGCCTGGTCCGGCACTGGCAGCGGAACTGGGCCGGACCGGACTCCGCCCAACGCAACAACCGGCTGCTGCCCACACCGATGACGGGCGTCATCAACGGCTTCGCCTACCTGCGCTTCGACTATCACCTGAACCGGTATCCCCGACACGCCGCAGCCATGGTGCTTCGATTCTTCCGGTTCCATCTCGGCCCGCTGCGCAGGCAGTGGCAGCGGGGCATCCTGCCGCGCCACTCCGAACGCATCGAGGCGGCCAACCGTCGGGACCTCACCCGCCTGGACAACAACGAGCTGCTCGGGCTGATCGACGGGGTGCAAGAACTCAGCGGACGCTACTGGGGGATCATCGGCGGTCTGGCCTGGTACTGGAACGTATCGGAATGGCTCCTGGCAACCGTCTATCCCTGGGTCGCCAGGGCTGGTACGGGCGCGGGACTTCCGATCGGCCCCGGACCCCTGCTGCAGGGCTACCCGAGCCGCACTCTCGACGTCGAACTGGAGCTCGCGGAGCTCGCGCGCCATGACGCCGACGGGGCCGAGTACACGGCCGAGTTCGAGCGGTTCATCGGCCGGCAGGGCCACCAAGTGTACAGCCTCGACTTCGCCAGCCCGACCCCCGCCGAGGACCCCGAAGTCTTCAGGGCAACCATCGAAGCGTACCGGAGCGGAACGCGTCAGCAACCGCAGGAACGAATCGACGCGCTGGCCGCGCAACGGGAGGACCGGCTACGGACGATAAGAAAGGCCCTCCGGTTCGCGCCGGTGAGACGCGGCGTCCTCCACCTGCTTCTGCGGTGGAACCTCCGTCAGGGCCGGCTCCGGGACGAGGTTCTTTTTCACTTCACCCGTGGCTGGCCGGTGCTGCGCCGGGCGTACCTCGAACTCGGTCGCCGGCTGGTGGCGGCAGGCGTCCTGACTGAGCCCGACGATGTCTTCTACCTCACCGGTGACCAGGTGAAACGGCAGCTTGCCGCGCTTGACACCGGCGTGGCCGGCGACGACCTCACCAGCGTCGTCCACGNGCGGCGCCGNCNCCGCNAACAACANCGCCTGCTCAGCCCGCCGATACAGGTCCCGCAGGACGCCCGGATCTTCCTCGGCAGGAGGGACGTCACCGCCCTGGCAGTTTTCGGCCCCCGTCCGAGAGGGGCCGAGGATGACGGGCTGCGAGGCTCTCCCGTCAGCCCCGGTCGAGCCACAGCACCGGCCCGCAGAATAAGTTCCACCGACGACTTCGGCCGGCTACGGCCCGGCGAGATCCTAGTCGCCCCTCATCTCACGCCAGCCTGGTCGCCACTGCTTTCCATCGCGGCTGGTGTGGTAACAGATACCGGCGGCGCGCTGTCGCATGGCTCGATCGTCGCGCGTGAGTACGGAGTTCCCGCGGTTATGGGAGTTCACGGCGCGACCCACATTATCCAGGATGGCCAGGTCGTTACGGTTGACGGCGATCGGGGTCTCGTACTCCTGCAAGGAGTTGAACGTGGCGGCAGACTCTCCGCTCAGCAGCTGGACGCCTCCCCTCGATAACTCGGTCACCCTCCGGGCAGCCTATGAACGGATGCCGGGCTACGAGGCCGACGCGATCCCAAGATATGTTCGGCTGCTGGAGAACCCCGCGAGCCCGATCGCTCTGGCCGGAGCCGTCGACCTGTTCGGCCACGACTGCATCCACATCCTGTTGGGCCGGGGGATGCGTCCGCGAGACGAAGCCTTCGTCATCGGGGTAACCATGGGTGCCAGCGGCGAACTCAGATCCTGGCAGTACCACGCCTACCTCTTCTGCAGCCGGTATCTGTTCCGCGGGCCCTACCGCTTCGGTCCGTTCGAACGGACAATCTTCCAGCTCGGTGTCAGATTTGCGCAGGCTACCGGAATCCGTCCGCTGCACTGCGTCGGCTGGCGACAGCAGCTAGACCGAACGCTCGGCGACCTCCGATCGGACCTGCGGATCGACCTGCGGAACCTGACGACGGTATGGGAGATGGAGCAGCTGATGGCCGATTCCGCGGCCCTGCCCTTCGCCACGTAGCCGGGCCGGCGTGTCACCGGCCTTCGGAGAGCCGATCTAGGCGGGGAAGGAAGACATGGTTACCTTCAGGATCGGTGCCGGTGCCCTGCGCCGGCTCGAGCTCGCCTTCAAGATCGTCTGCTTGTCCGGCATCGCCATTGCCCTGGTCTGGTTCCTTCGTGGTCTGGACGTCACCACGTTCCGGGAGAGCATCGAGGATGCGTCGCCGGTGCCCCTGCTGCTGGCCTTCGGTACCAACCTTCTGGTCCAGTACCTGCGGGCCGCCGGCTGGCGGGCGATGCTCGCGCCGCGGCACGGGATTTCCCTGCGTCGCCTGGTCCGTCTCGAACTGACGGCCCAGGCTGCGTCGACGATCTCGCCGGCGCAGGGCGGCGAGATCGTCCGCGCGTGGATGCTGAAGCGGGACTGTGGCGTCCCCGCCTCGACATCCGGCGCGCTCCTCGTTCTGGAGAAACTGTTCGGCTCGCTCGCCATGGTCGTTCTGGTGGTCGGGACTCCATGGCTGATACCGGGACTGCCCTGGTGGGTGATCGTCGCACCGTTCCTGTTCGGGGCGGTCATCTGCGTGCTGCTGCTCGTCCTTGTCCTGTTCGCGCGGCATCCGCGCGATGCGCAGCAGAGCACCTTCGTCCAGCGGGTGGCCGACGGTATGTATGTGCTGAGAAACCCCCGGCGCATGCTNGTGATCTTCTCGTTCGCGGTCCTAGGTGAGCTGGTCGACCTCGTCGCCGTGATCCTGGTGATACACGCGCTCGACATACACCTCTCCCTTGCCGAGTCCGTGCTCGTCCTGTTCCTGATTGATCTCATGANCCTGATACCCGCCGGCCCCGGCCAGTTCGGCAGTTTCGAGATCGCCGCGGTTTCCGCCGTCGAGCTGTTTCCGGTACGGCCCGAGCCGGCCCTTGCGTTTGCCCTGCTCTTCCACCTACAGCAGCAGATTCCGCAGCTTGTGATCGGGCTGCCTTTTCTCGTCCGGGTTCCGTTTGGTAGGATACGACGAGAGCCGGTCGGGACGCGAGACGACGAGTTTTCGGTCGCAAGTCCAGAAGGCCAAAGCTGAGCGCGAGCCCGGTCTTGTCGGCAAAGATTCGGACCGGAGGTCAGAGTGCGTTGGCTCCTGCTGCTCGGAGCGATCGGATCAGAGGTGATCGCCACCTCGGCGCTCAAAATGAGCGACGGGCTCAGCCGCCTGACGCCCACCGTCATCGTCGGCGTCGGCTATCTGGCCGCTTTTATCCTGCTCGGGAAAGCGATCAAGCAGCTGGAGGTGAGTACCGCCTATGCGATCTGGTCCGGGCTNGGAACCGCGGCGATCTGTCTCATCGGTGCCTTCGCATTCGGCGAGTCGTTGACCGCGGCGAAGACAGTCGGAGTGCTGCTCGTTATCGGGGGCGTCGTAGTACTCAATCTCGCGGGTGCCAGCTGAGGCCGTCCCGTCCAGCGCCCTCGGTCACGTCTNGCAACCTCGTCGTGGCTGGCCCGCACGAAGACAACAACTGCCACCTTCCAGGCGGCGCGATGCCGTGAGTGCCACGAGGAGAGTGTTCTCACGCGATGAGCAGAAAGCTCTTCTGGATGCGATCGCTGAACGAGATCGGCGTCCTGGTCAGAGCAGTGGGAATCTATCGGGATTTTGTCGCGCAGGTGTATTTTCCGGCGCAGGGTCTTTCGCGGTGGCAGCGACTGCGGTGCGCTCCCGTCCTGCTGCTCGTCGAGTACCTCGTTTACCGGGTGGACGCGGTCGCGGAGCTAACGCGGCACGCGAGTTTCGACGATGCCGACAATCGGCGGCTGGCCATTCTGGAGGCCTACAAGGAACGGTTCCGGGCCCTGCTGCGCCGCCTGCACGCGTACAACGACGCCATCGCCGCCCAGCTTGACCTCGGCGAGGAGTTCGTCCGCCTGGAGAACAAGGCGACCTCCGGCCTGGCTACCGGCCGGGAGGACGTGCTGCGCCTCGCCGAGCTGAGATCAACCGATGTCCGCCTTCTGCACCTGATGATTTTCGCGCTTACCCGGCAGTCTGTCGACGAGCAGCTGGTCGGATTGCTCTGGCCGGTGGAGGTGCTGGCCGACATCGCGAACGATCTTTCTCACTACCAGCGAGATGTCGAGAGCTCGACCTTCAACGTCCTGGATTCGTTTACCCGACTGTACGGCGCAGCGGCGCCGGCCGAACTTCGCGCCGTGATGGATCACTACGAAGCGCAGTTCCAGACGCTGCTGGCCGGGTTCCCGGCGGATCGCCGAGCGGACCTGGCGCGGCTGTGCACGCGAAGATTCAGGCCTGGAATCGATGTGATTCCGGTGCCCCGGTTGGCGGAGAAGTCCGTCGCGCCCGGGTCCGGGTGACGGGATGAGATCCGACATCACCTACATCACCGGCCTGGTCTGCGTCTCGTTCTGGGTTGTGGCCTACGCGGGTATCATCTATCGCGGCGCCCAAGAGCAGCCAGGGCGGCGTGGCCGCCANCCTTTCGTATGAGAATTTGAGTCCGGCCGCGGGACGCCTGTGGTCCTGATGTTGGCCGGTGGGCCGTTTCGGCCCGGTATCGCCGAGTCCCGTGCAGCATCTCCGATGCTGTCCGGATCGACGTCGGCGTTCTCTGGTGCTCAGAGCCCGTCCAAGAGTATGGCGGTGGNGGNCCTGGGGNACTCTTTNCTGCTGCTACGAGCGCGTTCCTCAGTTTCCTGTGGTCAGGGCCTCTCCGGACAGCACCTACAGGTTGCTGACCATGGAGGGCTGGCAGATGCAGGTGTTATTCCCACGGTGCGCGGGCCTTGACGTGCACCGGGACACGGTCGCCGCGGCGGTGCGCATCCAAAC
>NZ_JPHT01000068.1:0-9784 GCF_000733325.1 Frankia sp. Allo2 | reverse complement strand
CCGCACCGAGGACACCGCCCGCCACGCCGCCACGATCTTCACGGTCACCGCGACCGCCGCGATGCACAACCTGAACCTGCTGACCTACCTGGAGAACTACCTCGACGCCTGCGGCCGGGCCGGCGGCAAGCCGCCGACCGGCGCCGACCTCGACCGGTTCCTGCCCTGGGCCGCCAGCCCCGAGGACCTCACCACCTGGCAACAGCCTCCCGGCTGACCCCGACCCCCGAGACCCCAGCGGAGTGCCCCACGGTCACGCCGCCCACGATCATGCCCCAACGGGATTTCCGAATACGTACGATCGTGCAGCGCGGCCGGCGGGTTATGATAGAGGAACTGCAGCACGGCCGTGTCCCGTTCGGCTTCCAGGAGCTGCTCGAACGGCGTCCGGGTGAAATCTCCGATGAACAGTGCGGTGCCGCGGAACTTCTCGTTGAGATTGGTCATCTCGCAGGTGGCTATCACATGCCCGCGCGGGTTGACGCCCAGTTGCAGACTTCCACAGTCGGGGAGCCGGTCCGGCGTGAACCGGCTGTAGTGCCTGGTGAGAGCCGCCATGACTTCCGGGTCGTTGCCCTCGGTGGTCAGGCTGTTGGGGTAGACCGTCTCACCGCCCAGGTCCAGGTCGTCCAGCAGCTGGGCGTCCACGTCGGGCAGGTGGGAGGCCACCCAGCTCAGCTCGTGCACCATGCCGAGGTCGGCGCAGGCCCGGCGGAGGTGGCGCAGCCGCTCGACCGGCACGAACGGCAGGTGAAAGGCGCTCGCACTCGGGAAGATCGCCTGGACCCCGGCCTGCTGGAGACGGCTCACGAGCGTACGGGCGCGTTCGGGGGTGCGGGCCCAGAAGCCGTTCGTGTTGAGGGAGACGTAGTACCCGAGATCCGTGGCGGCGCGGGCGAGCGCACAGGTGTCCTCCGGATGAAGCATGATCTCGCCGCCGCCCAGGTCGAGGAACCTGCGACCGAACCTGGCTGCCGTCCGCAGGATTTCTATCGCGGTGGCCAGGTCGAACCTCTCCCGGCGATGTGGACTCGATTGGACCAGGCAATGTGCGCAGGTCGCGTTGCAGGCATAGGTGTAGATCAGGTACACGCGCTCGTGGTTCCCGTAGGTGTAGCACACCCCGGTATGCGGATAGACCTGTTCCAAAATTCCCCCAAACCCATTGCTTTTACCTGGGCGGATTCGGCCGCGAACGAGCGATCTCGACAAGTGCGGGAACGCCGTCGGGAACTGTCGGTGGAGAGCAGGGTTGTCTCCCGGCAACGATTGCGTCACTGTAGGACAACATGGCGAGATTGGTCAACTGTGGCTCACCGGCTTCATCCGCGACGACGGCGGGNGACGTTGAGGNGGAACTGTGACTGGCGTAGCAACCAGTTCTGCGTTGCCGGGGTCCTGTGGAGGGCATGGTTGTCCGGGATCAGGCACGGGTCGTACGCGGAGGTACTGAGGCGCCGATCCGCTTCAGGAAACGACGGGGAACTCCCCGTGTCGGCGCCGCCGGTCGGGCCGCGGGTTGCCCGTGCCATTGTTTGCGCTGGTCAGGTCGGGTCTTCGCGGTCAGGGGTGGGANGGGGNGGGGTTGTGGGGCGGCGGGGTCGGCGCCGGGCGGCGGCGATCCCGGTGTGACCCGCGCGGCGGACGGGGCCGATCATGTCGTGACGGAGCGTGAGTGCGGTGTGGGGCCGGTCGCCGGCCCGGGCTCGGGAAGCCATCTCACGGAACGTCACGTCCCTTACCTGTGAGGCTGCCGTCCCCCGTCGTGCTGTCGTCTTTCTGTCATCCGGCCCCTCCGGGGCGGGCGGCGCTACGGGCGGGAGCGGCCTGTGGGGGCGGTCACACCGGCGGTCATGGGAGACGACCGCCGCGGTCCTGACGCCCGGCCCGGCCTGGTCGTGCGGGCGTCGCGGGTGACCCGCGTCGCGCGGCGGTGTGGTGCTCGAGGTGCACGCCCCGTCCCGGGCAACCCCGGCAGGGCAGGATCCGCAGGGCGCTCCTAGGATGGCCGACGCAGGAACGCGGCGCCGCCGCGTCGGCGGCGGAGTCGGGCCGGAAAGCGGAGTCGGGCCGGAGAAAAGCGGAGTCGGGCCGGAGAGGAGTGCCACCGTGCCGGGCACGCTCTATCTGGTCCCGGTGCCCATCGGGGACCCCGGCGACATCACCGCCCGAGCCGTCGACGTGCTGCGGCAGGTCCCGGTGGTCGCGGCGGAGGACACNCGCAACGCGCGGCGCCTGTTGCAGCCGCTCGGGACGTCGCCCCGGTTGCTCAGCTACCACGACCACAACGAGCAGGAGCGGGGTCCCCAACTGCTGTCGCTGCTGCAGGAGGGCGCGGACGTCGCCGTGATGTCGGACGCGGGCACCCCGCTGGTCAACGACCCCGGCTACCGCCTGGTCGCCGCGGCCATCGAGGCAGGGATCCCGGTCCGCCCGCTGCCGGGGGCCAGCGCGCCGGTCACCGCGCTCGTCGGATCCGGCCTGCCGGTACACCGGTTCCACTTCCTCGGGTTCCTGCCCCGCCGACCGGCCGCCCGCCGGGCGGCCCTGGAGCAGGTGCGCGGTCTCGACGCCTCCCTGGTGCTGTTCGAGGCGCCACACCGGATGACCGAGTGCCTGGCCGACCTGACCGCCGTGCTGGGTGAGCGGCGGGCGGCGCTGGCACGCAACCTGACCAAGCCGGACGAGCAGTTCATCCGGGGGACGCTCGACGAGGTCCGTGCCGTGCTGGCCGGGGAGCAGCCGGTCCGCGGGCAGTTCACGGTGGTCGTGGAGGGGGCGGGGACGCGGGCCGCCGCCGGGGAGACGGAGCTGGCCGACCGCGTCGCCGAGGCGATGCTGCGGCACGGAGCGGGTGCCCGGCTGGCCCGCGAGGTGGTCCGTGAGGTCACCGGCCTGCCGCGCAACCAGGTGTACGCACTGGTCGGGGAGGCCGAGGGCCGGGTCCGGTCCGGTACCTGCCCGCCCGCGGGTGGACCGGCCGACTAGACTGGTTCTGAGATGCCGAGGATGAGTCCGCCCGTCATGCCTGTTGTGCCGGCTCCCGTGCTGGCGACGCCGCACGGGACGGTCGAGCTACCGACGTTCCTGCCGGATGGCACCCGGGCGGCGGTGCGCAGCACGGATCCCCGTGACCTGCGCGAGGTCGGGATCGAGGCGGTGATGTGCAACGCCTTCCATCTTGCCCAGCGGCCCGGTGTCAGGCCGGTGAAGCGGGTCGGCGGGTTGCGTCGCTTCATGGCCTGGGACGGCGTGGTGGTCACCGACTCGGGCGGGTTCCAGGTGCTGTCCCTGCTGCGGCGGCAGGGGCAGCACAGCGCGATCCGCCCCGGCGGGGTGGTCTTCCGCAATCCTGCCGACGGCACGAAGGTCGAGCTCACCCCGCAGCGGGTGATCGAGTGGCAGTTCGGGCTGGGCTCGGGCGTCGTCATCGCGCTCGACGACTGCACGGGTCCGGAGGACTCGCCGGCCGAGGTGGTGGCCTCGGTCGACCGCACGATCCGCTGGTTCCGCGACACCCGTACCGCCTTCGATCTCCAGTGTCGGCAGCGCCGGCTGGAGAACCCGCCGCTGCTGGTCGGTGTGGTGCAGGGCGGTGCGGATCCCGACCAGCGCAAGCGCTGCGTGGAAGCCCTGGTGGAGGCGGGCGCGCAGGGGTTCGGCTTCGGCGGCTGGCCCCTGGACGGCAACGGCGTGCTCGAACGGGAGATGTTCGCCCTGCTCTCGGCGTCCACGCCGCCCGAGGCCCCGCTCTTCGCGCTCGGGGTGGGCAAACCCGAGCATCTCGTGGCGCTGTGCCAGATCGATCGCCGGTGGGTGTTCGACTGCACCATTCCCACCCGGGACGCACGGCATGGTCGCCTGTACGCCTTCAACAACGCCCCGCTGGCCGCCGACGGGTCGTTCTACCAGAACGTCCACATCCTGGACGAACGCAACCATCGCATCGACGAGCCGATCTGTCCCACCTGCGACTGCCCCACCTGCACCCGGTACGGCCGGTCGTACCTGCACCATCTCTTCCGGGTCAGGGACGGGCAGGCCGACCGGCTGGCCACGCTGCACAACCTGCGCTTCTACACTCGACTTATCGAGCAGCTGCGGGCGGGCGGGCGCGCGCTGGCAGCCGGCCCGGCCGAGATTGGGGACGACGACACGTGACGGTGAACCCGACCCGGGGCGCGGTCGGAGGGACGGACCCCCGACCCGCCGCGGTGGTGCTGTTGAGCGGGGGGCTGGACTCGGCAACCGTGCTCGCCATCGCCAACCAGCAGGGATTCGCCTGCCACGCGTTGAGCTTCCGCTACGGCCAGCGGCACGAGGTCGAACTCGCCGCGGCCCGGCGGGTGGCCTCCGCGCTCGGGGTGGTCCGGCATGTGGTGGTCGACATCGACCTGGGGGTCTTCGGCGGGTCGGCGCTGACCGACCCGACCATCGCCGTCCCGGCGGCCGGAACGGCGGAGGAGATCCCGGTCACCTATGTCCCGGCCCGGAACACGATCTTCCTGTCCTTCGGGCTGGCCCTGGCCGAGACCGCGGGTGCCTGGGACGTGTTCATCGGCGCGAGTTCGGTCGACTACAGCGGCTACCCGGACTGCCGTCCCGAGTACCTGGCCGCCTACCAGGCGATGGCCAACCTGGCGACGAAGGCCACCGTGTCGGGTGAGCGCACCCTGTCGGTCCATGCCCCGCTGATGCACCTGAGCAAGGCGGACACGATTCGCCTTGGTCTCTCGCTCGGGGTTGACTACGGGCTGACGCACAGCTGCTACGACCCGGGGCCGGACGGCCGGCCCTGTGGGCGGTGCGACTCCTGCTCGCTGCGGGAGCGTGGTTTCACCGAGGTGGGAGTNCCTGACCCGGCGGGGGGCTGACATGGTTTATCGGATCAAGGAGATCTTCTACACGCTGCAGGGGGAGGGCGTGCGGTCCGGCCGCCCGGCGGTGTTCTGCCGGTTCGCCCTGTGCAACCTGTGGACCGGGCGGGAACGCGACCGTCACCGGGCGGTGTGCCAGTTCTGCGACACCGACTTCGTGGGTACCGACGGCCCCGACGGCGGCGTGTTCGACACCCCGGACGACCTGGCCGACGCCGTGGCCGCGCGGTGGCCGTCCGATGCCCCCGGGGCACTGCCCTACGTGGTCTGCACCGGCGGTGAGCCGTTGTTGCAGCTCGACACCCCGGCCGTGTCCGCCCTGCACACACGAGGTTTCGAAGTGGCCGTCGAGACCAACGGCACCTGCCCGGCGCCGGCCGGGCTGGACTGGGTGTGCGTGTCCCCCAAGGCGGGGGCGCCGCTGCGGCTGACCACCGGTGACGAGCTGAAACTGGTCTTCCCGCAGCCCGGCGCCGGACCGGAGCTGTTCGCCGGCCTGGAGTTCGGCCATCACCTGCTGCAGCCGATGGACGGGCCGCACCGGGAGGCCAACACCCGGGCGGCGCTCGACTACTGCCTGGCCCACCCACGCTGGAGGCTCAGCATTCAGACCCACAAGATCCTGGGGATCCGCTGATGGAGATCTTCCGCGAGTTCACCTTCGAGGCCGCGCACCGCCTGCCGGAGGTGCCGGAGGGTCACAAGTGCGCCCGGCTGCACGGGCATTCCTTCCGGATCGCGATCCAGGTGGTCGGCCCGGTCGACCCCCGGGCTGGATGGGTGATGGACTTCGCCGACCTCCGGGCGGCGTTCGCTCCGCTGCACGACCAGCTGGACCACCGCTACCTCAACGAGGTGCCGGGCCTGGACAACCCGACCAGCGAGAACCTCGCCCGGTGGATCTGGGACCGGCTGGCCGGCGAGCTCCCGCTGAGCGCGGTCACCGTCCGCGAGACCTGCACGTCGGGGTGCATCTACCGAGGTGACGAGCCGGACCGGACACCGGCGTGACCCCGCCGGGCGCCGACCAGGAGGCCGTGGCGGCGGCCGCCGCCCGGATCGCCCGTTCGGCCAAGTACCGGGGCGTGCACCCCGAGACCATCGCCCATGTCGTGGAGCAGGAGGCGAGCGCCGGGGGAACCGGCCCGGTCGAGCACCGGGCCCGGGTGCGGCTGCACCGGGTCGCCGCCCTGCACCTGCTGAGCGGGCGGACAGCGGTGCTGCGCCGCGAGGTGGCACGGTTGCCGACCGGCGATCCGCAGGCCCTGAAGGCCGGCTGCCGGGCCGTGCTGGCCCGGCACGTCTCCACCGCCGAGCGCCTTGCCGACCTGGACGACTTCTACCCCGCGCTGCTGTCGATCCTGCCCGCCCCGGACACCGTTGTCGACATCGCCTGTGCGTTGAACGTCCTCACCGTCCCCTGGCTGCTGGAGACCTGTGACGCCACGTACACGGGCTACGACCTCAACGCCGACTTCGTCGAGATCGGCAACGCCTTCCTCGCCATGGTGCATCCGCAGGGCTGGGTGGTCCACCACGACGTGGTGGCCCAGGGTCCCCCACCGCGGGCCGATCTGGCACTGCTGCTGAAGACCTACCACTGCCTGGAGGACCGTCGGCGGGGCAGCGGCCTGCGGCTGGTCGAGACCGTCGACGCCCGGCACGTCGCCGTCTCCTTCCCCACCCGGGCGATGAACGGGCGGCCGGCCGTCTTCGCGCCGCCGATGCAGGAGGAGCTGGAGCGGCTGGCCGACCGGCGCGGCTGGTCGGTGGACCGGGTGCGGCTGAGCACCGAGGAGCTGGTCGTCCTCGGCCGGTCGCCGCAGGACATGTCGTCGCCCGAGGCGCTCCCGACCCGGGCGCACCAGGGCTGAGGATCGGCGGGTTATGCTCGTCAGCGGNGCCGGNGTGNGGGNACGGGNGAGGGAGCGTCGGTGATGCGGCAGTGGCCCTGACGAAGCTGGGCAACCCGGAGGCGAAGGCCGACCGGTCCCTGGAGACGTTCCCGATCGACGACACCTCGCAGGAGATCAGGATCGACTGCCGGGAGTTCACCTGCCGGTGCCCGATCACCGGCCAGCCGGACTGGGCGACGATCCGCATCGACTACCGGCCGGGCGGGCGTGGTCTGGAGACCAAGAGCCTCAAGCTCTACCTGGAGACCTTCCGGGAGGAAGGGATCTTCCACGAACACCTGGCCACCCTGATACGTGACGATCTGGTGGCCGCGCTCGCTCCGGTGCAGCTCACCGTCACCGTGAACTTCAACGCCCGGGGCGGCATCGCGCTGGCGGCCTCCAGCACCTACCGTCGCGAGGCCTGACCCCGCCCCTGCCGGACGGTCCTGGACCTCGGCCGAGCTCACCAGCGCCCCTACGACGGCACGCACCGTGTTCGTCGGACGGCGCTCCTGCCCGGAGTGCCTCCCGCGCGGAGCGCGGTCACCCTGGTCGACGGCTGCCGCGTTTTCGCCTCCGGACTCAGGGTCACTGCCCGGGGGTGCGGACCGCCGTCGGCATCGCGGCGTGGGAGACGCCACGATCGCCAGCGGCTTCTCCTTCTGAGCCACATGGCCGGAACGGCGCCCGGATGAACATCTTCCCCTCGTCGCTGACACCCCCACACGTCAGCTGATAAACCAGTCTTCCGTCAGAATCCGTGCCGACCCATACGGCCAGAGAAAAGTGGCATGTCAGCGGCTTCGCCACACCTGTCAGGGAAAAAGCCAGCCCGTCGGAGTTGGCTCAGAACTGCCTTTCGTCGGGCCGACGCCGGGCCGAAGGCAATCCCCGCCGCCTTCTTCCAAAGGAGCCGCTGTGCCATGAGCGTTTTCCATCCTCGGTTCTCCTAAATTCCTTCGTGCGTCAGGACGAGGATGGCTTGGGAAATTGTGCCGACGCGGCGGGGGCAGCCGCGGTACCGGTCGAGGACATGCCAGTTCTTGAGGACGGCGAATCCTCGTTCGCCGACAGCGCGGGTGGCCGAGAGGCTGCGGTTCTTCTCCTTGTCGGCGTCGGGTAGTTCGGCGTTCTGGGGTTTCTTGCGGGGGGTGAGGAGTTGTTCGCTCTCGCCGCCGACGTAGCCCTTGTCGGCGTAAAGGTAGATCGTCTCCGCCTGGTTGATCAGGTGGAGGATGTTGTGGGACCTCGCGGCGGTGATGTCGTGGGTGGATCCGGGCAGTCCGTCGGAGATCCAGATCATCCGGCCGTAGGGGTCCATCAGGCCCTGGAGGTTGACGCCGTGGTGTTTGTGTTTGCCGGAGTAGTAGAGCCTGTTGTGGGCGCGGATCCGGTTGATGCGGATGACGGTGCCGTCGAGGATGAGGAAGTTGCTCCGGCACCAGGCGAAGGCCCAGACGGCGGCGAGCAGGGTCCGGCCACGGCCGGCGAGCAGCGCGACGGCCTCGTGGACGTAGCGGCACACAGTGGCCACCCCGACCTGGAATCCCTCGACGAGGCGGGNGTAGGNGTCTCCGTTGCGCAGGTGGGCCAAGGCAAGAAGTGCCTGGTCACGGGCCGGGACCTTGCGCCAGTTCCCGTGGCGTTCGCGGTCGTCGGCGAGCAGCGCCGTCAGAAGGTGTTTGAGATCGTCGTTTAGATGATTCTCTGTAGCGGTCGGGGTCCGGGCCGCTGGGCGGGGGTGCGCCGGTCGATGCGGCGGACCATGGTGGCGATCATGGCCCAGCGGATGAGGGATTCGGCGTGGTCGGGGCGGCGTTCGTAGTCGCGGGCGTGCCGGCGGTAGCCGGTGATCCACGACCACGTTCGTTCGACGACCCAGCGACGTGGCAGGACGGAGAAGCCCTTCTGCCCGGCGGGTTTGCGCACCACCTGCAGGGTGAGGGTCAGGATCCGGGCGGCCCAGTCCATGAAGACACCCGCGAACCCGGCGTCGGCGAATACGAGCCGTAGCCGCCGGCCGGCGAAGAAACTGTCGAGGAGGAGCTGCCGGCCACTGGCGGTGTCATGGGTGCTGGCCGGGACCACGAGCACGGCCAGCAGCAGTCCCATCGTGTCCACAGCGATGAACCGCTTACGACCGTTGACCTTCTTGCCGGCGTCGTAGCCGCGGGAGGAGGCGGGCACGGTGTCGGCGCCCTTCACCGACTGGGAATCGATGATCCCCGCCGACGGTTCGACATCGCGTCCTTCCGCCCGGCGGGCCTGCTCCCGCAGCACGTCGTGAACACGTTCGGTGACACCCAGATCGTGCCAGAGGGCGAAGTAGTAGTACACGGTCTGCCACGGCGGATAGTCCGACGGCAACGCCCGCCACGCACACCCCGAGCGCACCACATACAGGATCGCGTCCACCAGATCACGCCGATCATGCTTCTCCGGCCGGCACACCGCCGCCGGCGGCGGGAGCAACGGCCCGACCAGAGCCCACTGCGAGTCCGACAGATCCGACGGATACCGATGACGGTGAGCATGCGCCATCCGTCCACCGTCAGCCCCCAGCCACCCCCACCCGGCCATGATCCGACGAGTGCACCCCCATCGCGCACCCCGGAAGATCACACACCGTCACCAGCGGGCATTCTCAAACACCTTCTCAGCTTGTCGTTTAACCTTCGGGTGTCACTCTGTGTGATAGTCGCTGGTGGTTTGGGGTGGGCCGGCGTGTCGCCGTGACGTGAAGCGGCCTCCTGTTGATCCTGGTTTCTCACCAAAGACACCGTGATCAGACAGAAGGCCGTGGAGGACAGCTTGGCCCACGATGTCCCCATCGTCGAGCACCTTGGGGTGCTGTGTCGGTTCCGCCAGGAGTTCTATGGCTGTCTGACCCGGCGGGCGGATGCCCTGTTCGAGCTCACCGACGCCGTGCTGTGCGCGGACGGCCCGGTCCGTGACCTGGTCGGCCTGTCGCCGGCAGCGGAGCACCGCCGAGGGCACGGCGCGTTGTAC
>NZ_JPHT01000067.1:0-10145 GCF_000733325.1 Frankia sp. Allo2 | reverse complement strand
GGAGGGCGCAGGCCCACTCCCACACCGCCACGGTGGTGTCGTGACCTGCGATGTTGCCCGCGACCCACAACGCCAGGACCGGCGCGAGCTCGTAGCGAACACCCCGCGGGTCGCGCCAGTCCGGTACCCGCCGCAACACCGCGACCAGCCCCGCGACCTGCGCGGCTGTCGAGACCTCNACCTGCTCCTGCTGACACTCAAGCCACAACATGGGGGACACTACAGACACGGACGCGGCACCTGCTTCTGGAAGACCTTTGCGTGAGAACTCAGATCTTCCTGTAGGTGCCGCGTCTGCCGCGTTCCAGGGCCCTTCGCGGCCCNACCCCNAGCAGTAGCCGACCACAAACTCAAGACGCCACGCCGTACCTACTTTGACGTCGCCCTGCCATGACATGGACGGATCAGCCACGACCCATGATCCTCCACGTCCAACCACCAGGACCAAGCAACGAGCCCAACGTACCTCCTCAATACAAACCCCAAAGTCAGCGGGCTACGGCCGCCCACCCTGAATGGACACGTCCCATGCTCCTGGCGGACGGCATCGGGCCTCTCCCCGGCAAGGCATACCCGTCGTACGCCCTGGCTGGTACGGAGAGTTATCGCACGACGACCTCAAACGTGTTCTAAGGGGACGGCGTTCAAGGTGGAACCAGAACTNTGATCTAGTCTGCTACCTGCGCAAACAGTGGTCGCATGATGAAACATTCATCCCGGGTATCCGAGCAGGGGACGAGATATTTACCGGTGTGGCCCGGCGAGTCAGTGGCAGAGCGTGAGGCCCTCGACAAACCTGGCAATTTGGACGGTTGTTTTTAGGCAAACTCCACGGCGAAGGATTGCGAGGACAAAGCTTGCGAGGCGCGGGGTATCGGTGCTAGCGTGAGGTCCGTCTCATGGGCATCGTTCTGTCTTTTCAGATCTTCTTGAGGGGGGTTCCGTGAGGGGCCATCCAGAAGGCCGCCATAAAGATCTTCGCTGGGGGCTTCGAACTATGGTGATCTAGACGTCCATTATTCGTTCCTCCTTACGTTTCCTCGATTCCCGCTCTCACCTTCGGCCCGCCCGTGAGACAGCACGGATTTTTACTGCCGGCCGTCACCCACATTCTTTGTCGACTGTAGGTGCCCACCCTAGTGGGATTAATACTCATGTGTAATCAAATTCGTTGTTGTTTGGTAATCTTTTGCTCTTCGGCAAGGTTCATGAAAACGCTCAAGATCAACCAGGCGGCGTCATCTGGGTGACCACGTTGAGCGGCCGAAGTTGGTGTGGACACCGGTCCCGAGCCCGGATGGCGTTCCGGGCCAAGCCTGGTCGATCCCCACCCGTTCGGCCCGGGTGCCCACCGGGCCGGTGGACCTTCGGCCCTCCTGCCGGGAAGCCCGCCGGAGCGCCTTTCGCCTGGCCTTCGTCACGAGGGAATCTTTCGGCTCAAGCCTCGCGGATAGTTCTCATCCATCCACGCCACAGTTACCCGTAAATTTATCCCTTGGAACTCTTCAGGAAGGAAGAGCACGTGATTTCTGAAAACGGGACGGAAGGGCGCGGAGGCGATGGCTGGTCCTATCTGAGAAAACTGCTGAACGAACTACAGAACACCACCGTTGAGCTACTACCGATAAATTCACTCACCACCTCCGAGTCGCTTCGCGTGGCCGGCGAGGTCGGGCATCATGTCAAGATACTGGCCGAGACGGAAGCCGTGTTGCCGCCGATCATCGTGCATCGGGGATCGATGAGGGTGGTCGATGGAATACACCGGCTACGGGCCGCCGCGATTCGTGGTGAGGAAGATATCAGGGTGCAGTTCTTTGATGGCAACGTCGAAGACGCTTTTCTCCTGGCGGTCGCCGCAAACGTCACGCACGGCCTGCCGCTCACGATGGCGGATCGGGTGGCCGCTGCGAAGCGTATTATCGCGTGCCGTCCGCAGTGGTCGGACAGAGCTGTGGCCTCGGTAGTCGGAGTTTCCGCGAAAAAAATCTCGGAAATCCGCCAGAGCCTGGCCGAAAGTGTCCCTCAGTTCACGAGCAGGATTGGTATGGATGGGCGTACGAGGCCGTTGAGCTTTGTGGAGGGCAGGGAGCGGGCCAGCGAACTGATCAAAGCAAATCCCGCCGCCTCTCTTCGGCAGATCGCAAGGGAAGCCGGAATCTCTCCGACTACGGTGGCGGACGTAAAGAATCGAGTTCTCCGGGGAGCAAGCCCGGTCCCCGTAAAGCAGCGGAACGTCGACACGGTGGACCTCAGGCGACGCATGGCGATGCGTAAAAGCCTCAGCTCGGGACGAAAAGAGAGGAGATCGCTGGATGAACTTTTCTCTCTCTTTGATGTTCTGCGGAAGGATCCGTCACTGAGGTACAACGAGGTAGGAAGGATGGTGCTTCACGTCCTGAGCTACTGCACGGTCACGGCTCGGGAGAAAAAAAAGATCATCGAAAACGTNCCACCCCACTGTAGGGAAGCTATCGCCGATCTCTTCTCTGGGTATGCTGATATATGGTGCCTGCTCGCGGAGGAACTCCGGGACGGCGAGCATCGTGTCTCCTCGGAGGCAGAGTAGCGAAAGAGTGGATGTAGCGCCTCGATTTTTTGATACGGGGGCGATTTCGAAGGTTTGAGCCCGTCCATCAGCCGGCGTCGTCGGGAGGAGCCGGCGGAATACCGCCGGTTGTACGCCGCGGTCTGCCGCAGATGCCCGAGCGGCAAGGATGGCCAGCCGCTGTTCAAGTGCCGAGATCGCGCGGTTGGACGATAGGAGAGGACTCACGGCGCCACGGCTGAGCGGACTGGACTCCCACCAGCACCCCCACCAGGGGGCTGGCCACCATCCTGGTGGACACCGGGATTCACCGGCGTTGATCGCGCTGAATATGGGGCTCGCCGCGGCGGCAGGGAACCGTTCACCATGCTCGTTCTCATGGCGCTGATCACGATGTTCATCGCCGGCTGATACTGGTGGCGCCGAGTCGCGGGGAACCAGCCGTACTGGCTGTATCAGCCGCGCAGGAGGCGGCGGAGCCGTTGTCGGAAGAATGTCCTTGACATTTATTTGAGAAAATTCGAAACTAGATTGAAAATTTGGTCAAGCGGGCTTAAAGGGCTCGGAAAAAATGGTGGGAGATGGCCGTGACAGATTCTGCGGAATTTGATGTGGTGGTCGTTGGCGGCGGACCCGCCGGCTCCACACTGGCCGCGCTGGTGGCCATGCAGGGGCATCGAGTCCTTGTCCTGGAGAAGGAGCACTTTCCGCGCTACCAGATCGGCGAGTCGCTGCTACCATCCACTATCCACGGGGTCTGCCGGCTGACCGGCGCCGCCGACGAACTGGCCAAAGCCGGCTTCCCGCTCAAGCGCGGCGGTACCTTCAGATGGGGGGCCACCCCGGAGCCGTGGACGTTCGCCTTCTCGGTGTCGTCGCGGATGGCTGGGCCGACCTCATTCGCCTATCAGGTTGAACGGTCGAAATTCGACGAGATTCTACTGCGGAACGCCCGCCGGGTCGGCGCCGAGGTACACGAGGGCTGCTCGGCCACCGACGTCATCGAGGACGGCGACCGGGTCGTCGGCATCCGCTACACCGACGACGGCGGCAACCGGCGTGAGGCGCGGGCCTCCTTCGTGGTCGACGCCACCGGCAACAAAAGCCGCATCTACCATCGGGTTGGTGGCACCCGGCAGTACTCGGAGTTCTTTCGCAGCCTGGCCCTGTTCGGCTNCTTCGAGGGCGGCCGGCGGATGCCCGAGCCCAACCGGAACAACATCCTGTGTGTGGCCTTCGACAGCGGCTGGTTCTGGTACATCCCACTGAGCGACACGCTGACCAGCGTCGGCGCGGTCGTACGGTCGGAAATGGCGGAGAAGGTCCAGGGTGACTCCGAGCAGGCCATGAAGGCGCTCATTGAGGAGTGCCCGATGATTTCGGATTACCTCGCGCCGGCCAGGCGGGTCACCACCGGGCAGTACGGCCAGCTCCGGGTACGCAAGGACTACTCCTATCATCAGACGACTTTCTGGCGTCCCGGGATGGTTTTGGTCGGCGACGCCGCGTGCTTTGTGGACCCGGTGTTCTCCTCCGGCGTGCACCTCGCGACCTACAGCGCGCTGCTCGCGGCCCGGGCCATCAACAGCGTCCTCGCCGAGATTGTGGACGAGAAGACCGCGATGCAGGAGTTCGAGGCCCGCTACCGCCGAGAGTACGGCCTGTCTCTTATACACATCTGACGCTCGGAGATGTGTATAAGAGACAGGGCGTGCACCTCGCGACCTACAGCGCGCTGCTCGCGGCCCGGTCCATCACCAGCGTCCTCGCCGAGATTGTGGACGAGAAGACCGCGATGCAGGAGTTCGAGGCCCGCTACCGCCGAGAGTACGGCGTGTTCTACGAGTTTCTGGTGTCGTTCTACGAGATGCATCACAGCGAGGACTCCTACTTCTGGCAGGCCAAGAAGGTCACCGGGAACAGCCAGCCCGAGCTGGAGGCATTCGTCGAGCTGATCGGCGGAGTGTCGTCGGGGGAATCCGCGCTGACCGACGCCGACGCCCTGGCCCTCCGGCTGCAGGCCAACACCGCCGACTTCACTACCGCGGTCGACGCGCTCGTGGCCAACAACAGCGAGAGCATGGTGCCGTTCATGAAGTCGCAGGTGATCCGCGGGGTCATGCACGAGGGCTCGCAGATGCAGATGCGCGCGCTGCTCGGTGAGGACGCCGAGCCGGAGACCCCGCTGTTCCCCGGCGGTCTGGTCTCGTCGGCTGACGGCATGTTCTGGCTGCCCACCGACGCTTAGGCCGGCCGTACCGGTCGCGTCCAAAAGCAACCGGCCCACACATGGTCCACCATGTGTGGGCCGGTTGTCTGTGTGGGCCGGTTGGTTCTGTGGATGTCAGCCCAGTAAGATGGCGCCGCTGGTGCGTGCCAGTTCTACGGCCTTGTGCCAGTTCCACGGCCCGGCTCCGTGCCGGGTCGGGCAACCACATCGGCCGCGTGCCGTCAGCCACCGTGGGTATAACCCGGGTGAAGAGAAGATGCAGAGTACCCGGAATCGGATTCGAACCGATATTCGGGGCTCTTTCAGGAGGTCCGTTTCCGTCGCTGGGCCACGGAGCGCTCCCGTGAACGATTATATCGCTCTAACCGTTCTTGCCGACTGTCGAAAAGGCATCCGATGGCGCTGGCGGAAAATTGCTGGACGCCATTGTTGTGAGTCTGGATCCGAGCGACGCTGCGGGGTATGACTGTGCGAGCGATCCGCGGTGCCACGCAGGTCGGGGCGAACGCGCGAGAGGACATCTTCGAGGCGACGGTCGAGCTGGTCACCGAGATGCTCATCCGCAACGGGCTGGTGACCGACGACGTGATCAGTGTGCTGTTCACCGCGACCTCGGATCTGGACGCCGAGTTCCCCGCGCTGGCCGCCAGGAAGGCTGGTTTTCACACGGTACCGATGATCTGCGCCAGCGAGATCGGTGTGCCCGGGGC
Source organism: Frankia sp. Allo2 (assembly GCF_000733325.1). Taxonomy (NCBI): domain Bacteria; kingdom Bacillati; phylum Actinomycetota; class Actinomycetes; order Frankiales; family Frankiaceae; genus Frankia; species Frankia sp. Allo2. The sequence continues at coordinate 4,657 of NZ_JPHT01000067.1, read as the reverse complement.
GCTGCCGCGCGTCGTACGGCTGATGGCGCATGTGGAGGTCGACGGGGCGCGCCCGCCGATCAGGCATGTGTATCTGCGCGGCGCGAGCGCGCTGCGCCCTGATCTGGCGCAGTGATCTCGGAGGCTGGGATGACCGCGTTGACGCTCGGCGACTACGAGAACCTGGCCCGCGCCCGGCTGGACCGTCTGGTCTGGGACTTCTGCGCGGGCGGCGCCGGGGAGGAACGGACGCTCACGGCTAACATGGCGGCATTCGACGACGTCCGGCTGCGGCCAACCGTGCTGCGCGGCGCGTCCGACCCCGACATCGCCACCAGGATCTTCGGTGACCGGTGGGCGGCGCCGCTGGCTGTCGCCCCGATGGCCTTCCACACGCTGGCTCACCCAGATGGGGAACTGGCCACGGTGCGGGCCGCCACCTCGGTCGGGATGCCCGTCGTCGTCTCCACCATGGCCGGGCGCCGCTTCGAGGAGCTGGTCTCGGCCGCAGGCTCCCCGCTGTGGCTCCAGGTGTACTGCTTCCGTGACCGCTTCCGGACGCAGCGGCTGATCGAACACGGGGAGCGGGCGGGCATGAATGCGCTGGTCCTCACCGTTGACGCGCCCCGGCTTGGCCGCCGGCTGCGCGACGTGCGCAACGACTTCCGGCTGCCTCCGGGTATCATGCCGGTCAACCTCGACGGGGATGGCTTCTCCTCGCCCGCCGCGCACGCCAGCGCCGAGCTCGACCCGACCCTGGACTGGTCGGTGATCGACTGGCTGCGGTCGATCAGCTCGTTGCCGCTGCTGGTCAAGGGCATCCTGACGGCCTCGGACGCGGAACGGGCGGTACGTGCGGGGGTGGACGGCATCGTGGTCTCCAACCACGGGGGCCGCCAGCTTGACGGTGTCCCCGCGACCTTCGAGGTACTCCCGGAGATCGTGGCGGCGGTGGCGGGCAGTTGCCCGGTCCTGGTCGATGGTGGCATCCGGCGGGGCCGGGACGTGCTGGCCTGCCTGGCGGTGGGGGCCGCCGCGGTGCTCGTGGGTCGGCCAGTCCTCCATGGCCTGGCGGTCGGCGGGCAGGAAGGCGCAGCTCATGTGCTGGGCATTCTCATCGAGGAACTCACCGACGCGATGACCCTCACCGGCACACCTTCGCTGGCCGACATCCATCCCGGCCTCATTGGGCACTGATACGGCTCACCGTGAGTTTTCGGCAGTTGGACAGTGGTTGCCGCAAACTCCGCTAGGTACGGTTGAACCGATACCGCGGCCACTACTTCGGGTCCCGTGTTTAGGAGGTCGGTGATGACGCTCGGAGCTCCGGGCCCCATGATGATCCGCGGGGTGGGTGGTGACCGACCGATTACCCGGCAGCAGATCAGGCCGGGTACAATGCGCCGGATCCTGCCTTATGCCAAGCCTTATCGGTGGCGCCTGGTGCTGCTGCTGGCAGCCGGGTCACTCGAGGCCGCGAGTATTGCGGCCAATCCACTGCTACTCAAGTTCCTCATCGACGACGGCATTTTGAAGGAGAACACCAGGCTGGTCGTCGTAGTCGCCTCGGTCGTCGCGGCACTCGCCCTTCTGGATGCCTTTCTGGGAATCGCTCAGCGGATGCTCTCCGCGCGATTTGGCGAGCAGATAATCTATGATCTGCGGACCCGGGTCTTCGCCCACGTGCAGCGGCAGCCGATCGCCTTCTTCACTCGGGCGCAGACCGGCTCGCTGGTCAGCCGGCTGAACACCGACGTGATCGAGGCGCAGCAGGCGATGTCGCAGTTGCTGACTGTGTTGGTGTCCAGCGCGCTGTCGCTGGTCCTGGTGATAGTCACGATGTTCTACCTGTCATGGGTCGTGACGATAGTCGTGCTCGCGCTCGTCCCGTGCTTCATGCTGCCGGCCCGGGTCGTCGGCCGCAGGCTGCAGCGGTATGCCCGGGAGGGCATGCAGCTCAATGCCGAGATGAGCACGATGATGAACGAGCGCTTCAACGTGGCGGGCGCGATCCTCGTCAAGCTTTACGGCGAGCCCGAGACCGAGAGCAGGCAGTTCGAGGACCGGGCGGCGCGGGTCCGCGATATCAACGTGCGGACCGCCGTCTATGGGCGGGTGTTTTTCGTCGCGATGACGATGGTGGCCTCGCTCGCCACCGCGGCGGTCTATGGCATCGGCGGTGTTCTGGTCATCCACGACGACTTCCAGCTCGGCACCCTTGCCGCCTTCGCGGTCCTGCTCAACCGGCTGTACGGCCCGATCAACCAGCTCTCCAACATCCAGCTCAACGTGCTGACCGCGCTGGTGAGCTTCGACCGGGTCTTCGAGGTGCTCGACCTGCGGCCGCTCGTCGCCGAACGCCCCGGCGCGATCGCGCTGCCGTCCGCCTCGTCGGCCGCGCCGGAGATCGAGTTCGACGAGGTGTCGTTCCGCTACCCAACCGCCGACGAGGTGTCACTCGCCTCGCTCGAATCGATCGCGCTGCCGTCCGCCGAGCGCACCGGGAGCACCGCGATGGTGCTGGATCGGATCAGCTTCCGGGCTCCGGCGGGAAAGCTCACCGCGCTGGTCGGCCACTCGGGCGCCGGGAAGAGCACGATCACCCATCTGGTCTCCCGGTTGTATGACCCGATCGCTGGGACAGTCTGGATCAATGGTCACGACCTGCGGGACCTCACGCTGAAATCACTGCGTGACACGGTCGGGGTGGTGACCCAGGACGCGCACATGTTCCACGACACCATCGGGCGGAACCTGGCGTATGCCAAGCCTGACGCGACCGACGAGGAGATCGTGCGGGCGTGCCAGGGCGCGCAGATCTGGAATCTGATCTCCGCGCTGCCGCACGGCCTGGNCACCGTCGTCGGGGATCGCGGCTACCGGCTGTCCGGCGGTGAGAAGCAGCGGCTGGCGCTGGCCCGGCTGCTGCTGAAGGCGCCGTCGATCGTGGTGCTCGACGAGGCCACCGCTCACCTGGACTCCGAGTCCGAAGCCGCCGTCCAACGGGCCCTGAAGAGCGCGCTGGCAGGCCGTACCTCTCTGGTGATCGCGCACCGGCTGTCGACCATCCGGGAGGCCGACCAGATCCTGGTGATCGACGCGGGCGGTGTCCGCGAGCAGGGCTCGCACGAAGATCTGCTGGCGGCGGGCGGGCTCTATGCGGAGTTGTACTTCACCCAGTTCGCCGGGCAGGCGACGGACTCGGTCGACGACAGGGTCGGCGCCTGACGTCCTTCTTGCTGACACCTTCGCGGAACTCGAGAGGAGAAGCACGGTGGCTCAGTTGGAGATAGAGGATCTGTGGCCGCTGTCGCCGTTGCAGGAAGGGCTTCTCTTCCACGCCCTGTATGACGAGCAGGGCTCCGACGTCTACGCGTTGCAGGCCGTACTGGACATCGAGGGTCCGCTCGACGCCGCGATCCTGCGGCAGTCCGGCCAGCGGCTGCTGGACCGGCATGCCAACCTGCGGGCCGGGTTCCGGCAGCCCGCGGCGCTGGACCAGCCGGTACAGGTGATTGCCAGGCAGGTGGAGCTGCCCTGGTCGGAGACGGACTTGTCGGGGCTGCCGGAAGCCACGGCACAGGCGCGGGCCGGCGAGGCGACGGCCGAGGAGCACGGCCGCCGGTTTGACCCGGCGGCGCCGCCGTTGCTGCGCTTCCTGCTGATCCGGTTCGGCGCGCGGCGGCATCGATTGGTGATCACCGTCCACCACATCCTGCTGGATGGCTGGTCGCTGTCGGTGCTGCTGCGTGAGCTGTTCGCCGTGTACCGGAGCGGTGGGCGACTGAACGGGCTGCCGCCGGTGAGGCCCTACCGGGATCACCTGGCCTGGCTGGGGCAGCAGGATCGGGAACAGGCCCGTACGGCGTGGCAGGAGGAGCTGGCCGGGGTCGACGGGCCGACACTCGTCGCTGCGGTCGATCCGGCGCAGGCCTCGCCGGAACCCGGTCGGGTGCGCNTCTCGGTGAGTGAGGAGCTGACGGCGGCGCTGCGCGGCCTGGCCCGCGGTCATGGGCTGACGTTGAACACCCTGATCCAGGGCGTATGGGCGATGCTGGTCAGCCGGTTGGCCGGGCGCTCGGATGTGGTGTTGGGGGCGATGGTGGCCGGCCGTCCGCCCGAGCTGCCCGGTGTGGAGGACATGCTGGGGCTGTTCGTCAACACGGTGCCGGTGCGGGTGTCGCTGGACCCGAACCAGCCGGTGACCTCGATGCTGGCGGCCCTGCAGGACCGGCAGTCGGCTCTGATCGCTCACCAGTACCTGGGGCTGGCCGAGATCCAGCGGCTGGCCGGTGCGGGGGCGACCTTCGACACGCTGTTCGCCTACGAGAGCTACCCCTCCGATTCGCCCGGGCGGGCTCCGGGCGAGGACGGTCTCAAGATCAGTCAGGCGGTGGGCGGGCTTGAGGCGACTCACTACCCGCTCAGCCTCACCGTGCTGCCCGACGAGCGGCTCGGCTTCCGCATGACGCACCGGCCGGACGTCTTCTCGCGTGAGGCGGCCGAAGGCTTCGCCCGGTCGCTGGTGGAGCTGCTGGAGGCTGTGGCGGCGGATCCGGGGGTGTTGGTGGGTCGGGTGCCGGTGTTGGGTGCGGCTGAGTGGGTGCGGGTGGTGGAGGAGTGGAATGACACTGGGGTTGGGGTTGGGGTGGGGACGTTGCCGGGGGTGTTTGGGGGG
>NZ_JPHT01000066.1:0-10701 GCF_000733325.1 Frankia sp. Allo2 | reverse complement strand
CGGCCTGACCCTCTACGGAGTCCTCCGCACCCTCCAGGCCCTGCTCGCCGTCTGGACCGGCGCCTGCCCCACCTGCCAACGACCCTTCAACCCCACACCCAACGTCACACAACACCTATCCGGAGTCACCTAGCGAAGTCCTACTAGTATCGGCTAACGGACAGCGCGCCTCGCCCCGGGCTGATCCTCCTGGATCTCCGAGTCTGCCGTGAGGGGAAGGGTGCGCCCGGCGCGACGACGCCGGTGATGCGGCGGCCGAGCGGTGCAACTCGCGCAACACTCGCTGGTGGGCGAGGCATGGACCTTATGATCAAGCGCGGCTGGGGTCGACCCAACAAGACTCGAACCCACAGTCGCAGGTCGATGTACTGCAGCCATCGGCCTCGCTGGTTGCAGACCGCCCCATTGGGTAGTCAAGCCGCAGGTTATGGCATATGTCGATCTTCGTTGGCGTCGGTGAGTGCACCCAACCAGCACTAATGCGAACCTAAACCTGCAGGTCAACGGCCCGACCGTTTCCGTCGAGCCCGTCCACGCGAAGATCCGGCGGTCCGGCTACACGGCGATGCGAACGCCAAGAAGATCGGATAGGAACCGGGCGTCGCGACCATGGCGCGAGTCCCGGCGGCGGTATCAGCGGTGATACCGTCGGGTGGTGGCGATGACACTGCGCTTGACGGATGACGAGGCAGAGGCTTTGCGTCTGCGTTCGGAGTTGGAACAGCGGTCGATGCAGGAGATCGCCCGGGAGGCGATCCGGGAGTACATCGAGGCACACAGCCGGGCGGAACTGCTGGATCAGGTGCTGGACGAGGAGCTGCCGCGGTACGCCGAGGCGCTCCGCTGGCTCGGCGAATGATCTACCTGACGCTTCGCGAACTGCTGTACATCGCCGAGCGGGCCATCGGTTCCGATCCGGTGGTCAGGGACCACGGCCTGCTCGAATCCGCTCTCGCGCGCCCGCGGGCGACGGTGTTCGGCCGGGACGCCTATCCCTCTCTTGACGGCAAGGCCGCCGCGCTCCTGCATTCACTGGCTCGCAACCATGCCCTCGTCGACGGGAACAAGCGGCTCGCCCTTGCCGGTCTGATCGCCTTCTACGGTGTCAACGGCCGTCGCCTGACGCTGACCAACGACGAGGCCTACGACCTCGTGATGAGCATCGCGTCCGGTGTCCACGATTCCGTCGAGGACATCACCAAGATCCTTGAAGGGGCGACCCGGAGCCGTCGGTGAGGACCCATGGCCGTCCGGAACTTGTCAAGATTTTTAGGACAAGATTCTTTGTGAACTAGCCTGTGTTCCGTCCCTGTCGTGATCTCGGTCGAGGGATGACTTCTGATCGTTCGGGCACGCCGTCGGCTGGTTCGGCCTGGTCATCCGGCGTGTCATCCGGCCCGCCGGCCAGCACGCCGACGGGCTGTGATGATCAGCGGGGCACCGTAGTGCGCCATGGCCTCCTACAGGGCAGGTGGACAGTCCATCCCGCGCATGCAGGAGCCCGCGCCTAGCGTCCGCGGGGTGTCCCGCCGACCACGTGACGAGATCGTCACTATCGGGGACCTGGAAGACGCCGTAGACATCGATCAGCTCCGCGATCTCCTCGGACGCGGTTCCCGAAGTGGCGAGCGAGTCTCGCGCGAGTACGCCAGCCGCATCGCGAACGCGAAGGGCTTCCCCGACCCGATCTTGGATCATCCCCGGCTACGACTCTGGCATCGGGCCGACGTGGAGGCGTGGCTGGATCGGAACCGCCCCGGGTGGAGGGGTGAGAAATGACGCTCGGACGCGCTGCGTGAGCAAATGTCCGATATGAGCTACCCCGTTGGCGCGTCGAAGCGGGGTACATGCGACCGGAGGAAGCCATGATGTCGATGTGACTGTCACGGTGTTGGAACGTGAGATCTACTCGATGAGCGAGGCCGCTCACCTGCTCGCGGTGAAGCCTGCCCGGCTCCGGTCGTGGATCGACGGCTACACCCGTGGACAGACCCACTACGAGCCGGTGATCCGTCCCGAGCACACCGGCCGCGATCTGGTCACGTGGGGCGAGTTTGTCGAGGCCGGCTACCTGCATGAGTACCGCGTTCGCGNTGTTTCGCTACAGAGGATGCGGCTCGTCGTCCAGCGGCTACGGGAACGCTTCGGCGTGCCGTACCCGCTTGCGCACATGCACCCGTACGTCTTCGGCCGCGACGTGGTCATGGCGGTTCAGGAGGAAGTCGGCCTGGCGACCTCGCTGGAGATGGTCCGCGTCCACGACGGCCAGCTCGTGCTCGCGCCGAAGGCGCAGGACTTCTTTGCCAAGGTCGAGTTCGCTCCCGGCGACGGCAAGGGAGGTGAGGCTCTGCGGCTATACCCGGACCCCACCGGCCGGCAGGTGGTACTCGACCCGCTGCTCGGCTTCGGCGCGCCCGTCGTACGAAACACCCGCACCGCGAACCTGTACGAGCTGTGGGCTGCGGGCGACTCGATCGCAGGGATCGCCGAGGTCTACGAGCTCCCCGATGCTGATGTTGAGGCCGCGGTCCGCTATGAAGCGCGTCTCCGCGAGCAGGAAGAGACCGCAGCCTGAGCATGAACGCCGCCGCCGATCTCCAGGCGCGCTTCTTCGTCAACGAGAACACCCTGCCCCTGGGTAAGGCGCTCGCCGCGGTGCGAACCGACGTCATCCATCCCGGCCACAGACGTTGCCCGATCACGCTGGGGACGAAGGACGTTCGCTGGCTGCCCTACGTCGGCGAGGAAGGCCTGCTGCTGATCACGCGCGACAACATGATCCGGTGTCGCGCCGTCGAGAAGCAGATCTTCCTGGCCAGCGAGGTGAAGGGCCTCTTCTTGACCAAGAGCGGCAGCATGTCCCGGTGGGACATGCTGCGCATGGTCGTCCAGCACTGGGGCAAGATCGAGCCGCTGGTCGAGGAGAAGGGGCCCTTCTTNTACTCGCTGACCCAGGCCGGCGTACGGAAGCTGACGCTCCCGGTCCCGCAGGACCTCAGAGGGCAGGAGGACGAGTCGTGAGGTGAGGCGTTTCCGCTGGTGTCGGCGTGAACTACCGCTCGTCGAAAGAGGACGAAGTCCTCGCATGGATCGCCGGGCATCGGCACCCTCTGGACCCGCCGGCTAGCTGACGCGACGGGGGCTGATCAGCCGGCAGGCATCACCGAGGCCGAGGCGCTCGTGCTCGTTCTGAGCGCGCCGCGACCGGCCGGCGGCGCCGTAGCGGCGGACCATCTGCGTGGTGCTCCACCCCATGTGGTCGGCGAGGGTCTGCTCTCCGCCGCCGGCAAAGAGCCAGGCGTCGGCGAGCGCGTGGCGGAACAGGTGGGGGTGGACGTCGATGCCGGCCTCGCGGCCGCGGCGCCGTACCACCTGGTAGACGCCCGACGGTGTCATCGCGGTGCCTCGGCCGGCCAGCCACAGCGCGGGCAGAGTGGCATGTCGGTGGTGGCCGCGCCGCAGGTACCGGTTCAGGCTGAGCGCGGTCTGAGCGCCGATGGCGATGTGTCGCTGTCGGTCGCCCTTGCCGGTGACGAGCAGGCGCTTGCGGCCGAGGTCGACGTCGGCGACGGTCAGGCCGGCGACCTCGCTTCTACGGCCGCCCGAGTCCGCGAAGACGCGCACGAGCGCCTCGTCACGTCGACTGGTGAAATCCTTGCCCTTGCACACGGCGACGAGGGCGGACAGCTGGTCGAGTACGAGCAGCGGTTTCACCCGCTCGCCGATCTTGGGGGGCTCCATGCGCTCCATCGGCGAGGCGTCGAGCTCCTCCTCGGCGAGCAGCCACAAAAAAACTGCTGGAGCGAGCGGAACGCCTGATTCACCGTCGAGCCGGATCGTCCGTCCGGGCATCGCGGTGTCCGCTCGGTCGCGAAGGAGATCAGGAACTGTTCGACGTGCTGCCGGCTGATCTCGTCTGCCGCGCCCGGCCGGTATGTCGGCATCTGCTCGGCGCCGGCGTCCGCGGCCGCGCGCCGGGCCGCGCGCCGCTCGACGCCAGTCCGCGGCGGTGTCCAGCCGGCAGGCGCCGGCGGCAGTGCCGCGAGCCAGTTGACGAACGCCACGCCGGCCTTGCGCTACGCGGTCCGGGTCTCGACGCTGCGCCCGACGGTCTGCAGGCTCTGGTCCCATCCGTCGAGCAGGAGCCACCAGACGGGATCGACCCCAGAAATGATCTCCACTATGACAAAACGTTACCATCTCGGTCACCGCTGAGCTTGACGGATCAGACTGCAATTACTACGTTGCATGCCTGGTCAGTGCTGCGATGTGCACCCAACCAGCACTAATGCGAACCTAAACCTGCAGGTCAACGGCCCGACCGTGTCTGTCGAACCGGCCCACGCGAAGATCCGTCGAGCCGGCTACGCCGGCAACGCGAATGCCAAGACGACTGATAGAGGTTGATCGCTCCGGTCGCGCGGCACTCGGCGAATCCCGAACCCGACTCGGTTGCGATCACGGCTGCAAGGCGGCTCGTTGCCCTACCTGCCAAGATGATGTGAGACAGAGGTCATCGTCAGTCTAGGCTAGGTATGGCGGGNAGGGNGGGGNTGATCGTGGCGATGGTGCTGACGGCCGGGCGGGGCCTGGTCGATGATGGTCGGGTGGATGACGAGCCCGAGCGGCCGCGGCCTGACCCGGAGGTCGAGCCGAAGGCGAAGCGGCGGACGTTCACGGCGGAGTACAAGGCGCGGATTCTCGCGGAGTACGACGCGGCCGGGCATGGTGAGAAGGGCGCGATCCTGCGCCGGGAGCGGTTGTATTCGGCGCATCTCGTGGAATGGCGGCGCGCGGCGGAGGAAGGCCGGGCGGCGGCGTTGTCGAGGCCGCGTGGCCGGCCGGCAACGGACCCGCGGGAGAAGGAGATCGAGCAGTTGCGGGCGGAGCTGGCCCGGAAGGACAAGGAGCTTGAGGCGTCCCGTCGCGTGATTGATATCATGGGAAAAGCCAACGCGCTCTTGGAGGCGCTCTCCGAAAGCATTCCGGATCTTTCCCAGGAGTCGTCGCCGAAGGAGAACGGATAGCTGATGCGTGCACGGTCGAGTTGGCGGAGATCGTCGGTCCTAAGAACGCGTGCGAGCTGACGGGGCGGTCGCGGGCGACGTTCTATCGCCGGCACCGGCCGCCGGTGCCGGCTCCGCCGCGGCGGGCACCGAAGCCGTACCGGGAGCGGGTTCAGCCGCGGGCGCTGTCCGTCGAGGAACGGGCGCGGATTCTCGAGCTGCTCAACTCGGAGCGGTTCGCCGACGCGGCGCCGCAGTCGGTGTGGGCGACGCTGCTCGACGAGGGCGTCTACCTGGCCTCGTGGCGCACCTTCTACCGGGTCCTGGCCGCTGCGGGGCAGACCGGGGAGCGCCGGGCCCAGGCCACGCACCCTCCGCATGTGAAACCCGAACTGCTCGCGGAGGCGCCGAACCGGGTATGGACCTGGGATATCACGAAAATCAAGGGGCCGTCGAAACACAGCTATTTCTACCTGTATGTCATCCTCGATATCTTCAGTCGTTACGTCGTCGGCTGGATGCTGGCGCCGAACGAGTCGGGTGAACTGGCGAAGGAGCTCGTCACGCAGACCTGCGAGAAGTACGGCGTCGACACGCCGAGGCTGACGGTGCACGCGGACCGGGGTTCGTCGATGACGTCGAAGACGGTCGCGTTGCTCTACGCGGACCTTGACATCGTCCGGTCGCACTCGAGGCCGCGGGTCTCGAACGACAACCCGTACTCGGAATCACAGTTCAAGACGCTGAAGTACCGGCCCGACTTTCCTGACCGCTTCGGTACCATTGCCGAGGCGCGCCAGTTCTGCCGCGGGTTCTTCGCCTGGTACAACCATGAGCACAGACATTCGGGAATCGGCTATCTCACGCCGGCGGCCGTGTACTTCGGCCAGGCCGAGGCGGTACACGCTGCCCGCAGCCGTGTCCTCGACGTGGCCTACGCCGCGCATCCGGAACGGTTCGTGAACCAGCCCCCGGTCCCGCCGCCGCTCCCGAAGCCCGCCGGGATCAACCACACGCCGGATGACCAGGCCGAACCAGCCGACGGCGTGCCCGAACGATCAGAAGTCATCCCTCGACCGAGATCACNACAGGGACGGAACACAGGCTAGTTCACAAAGAATCTTGTCCTAAAAATCTTGACAAGTTCCGCCCGCGAAGAACTGGCGAATCCTCACCAGCCGTTACCGCAGCGACCTCGGCCGTATCGATGCCGACATCCAGGCAGCCGTCGGCCTCCAGAAAATCAACGAACAGCAATCCGAGCGAATACTGAGCTTCGAGAGAATCAAGAGAGTTTCTGAATAACTTCAGTGCCTCCGCGTCCCAGACCTCGAACTCGATGCCCTTGGCCGCCAGACGCTCCGTCTGCCGGGCGATCTCGTCGGCTAGCTCGGTCTGCACGGCCGGCAGGCTGGTGGCGTAGACGAAGACGTCACTCGCGGAGGCCCACGAACCGCCCAGGAAGTCCCCGACCGCCTTCTTCAGACCGGCCGCGGTCAGCTTGGCGACCCGCCGTGACTGCAGGCTCAGATAGCGCGGCGAGGCGCCGGAACCCGGGGGTGCATCCCCGGCCGGCGGCAGCCGAACATACAGGTCGATGCCCTGCTGCTTCTGGCCCCGGGTGCCGTACAGGCCACCCTGCGCACGGGCTTCCCGCGCCGACATCCGGCCGGTTTCCCGGTCGCCGGCCACGTGGTCCACGGCATGATCAACCTTGCCGCGCTCCAGAGCGAGCTTCAGGCACAGCCGCTCGAAGTTCTCCCAAGCCAGGCAGTCGAACGGCAGCACCTGCTCCCGCGTGTCCACCGGCGGAGCCAGCTCCTGCGCCAGCACCATCGTGCGCAGCCTCGGCGGCGGCGGCGCCCACGCCGCGGCGTCGGCCGGCGATGCGCCAGCGGCGGAACCGCTACCGCGTCGCTCCGGACCGCCTCTTGCGCCCTTCCCCGGATCGTTCACCCTCCGAGTATTCCGCCCGCGCAGGACGCCGCCGAAACGGCGTCAGGCGGGATCCAGAGCGGTCGGTCGCACAGGTGGCGCGGTCGGCAGAGAGATCCCATCGAACTTGGGCAAACCTGGCGTGCTTGCTACCAGGCCGCAGGTGACCGCACTGGCAGCGACGTGAAGCCGACCGGGGCCATGTGCCGCGAGAGTCCGGCCCCTTATATCCTAGATCATCACGGTCCGGGCTCGATCGTGTGGGATCGCGGTCGTCGCCAAATTTACTCGACGGACGGCCCAGCTCCAGAGGATGAGGAAATGATCTGTCAGTTCTGCGGTGCTGAGGCAACCCTCACCAAGGAGCATGTGATCCCAGCCTGGATATCGACCCTTCCCTCGTTCGTGGGCAAGGTGACGGTCAATTCTAGAGCCGGTGATTCAGGAAAGTCTAAGACTTTCAGTCTCAAGAAAATAGATCTCCAGGTGCGGATCGCCTGTGGCGACTGCAACGGCGGGNGGNTGAGCCGGCTGGNGAATTNTNTCAAGGNTTTTNTCGGGCCACTGTTGGAAGGTGCTCCGGTCAGCCTTGGGGCGGAGCGCCTCGGCATTCTTGCTCGCTGGTGTATCAAGACCGCTATCGCCGAGGTCAATACGTCGGGGTATGGCGCGATTTTGCCGACCGTAACCGCTCGCCAGTTGGCAGACGGCGACGCACCCACCAACGTGGCCGTGTGGATCAGCAGGTTCCACGACACCATGTACCACGATCGCCCCGTGCGGCTCCGGCCGAGGAAGCTGGACTGCACCGCCGACGGCGTCTACGTCGGGAGTCTGGTCGATTTCACGGCCGCCCTGGGCCCCTTCGTGATCAAAGTGGTGTTTGTGCCAGACGCGATCGCTCGTGGTCTGGAGGTGCTCGAATTCGACGAACCAAAGCCGCTTATTCCGCTATGGCCGAAGCCTGTAGCGGAATTATCCTGGCCGCCCGCATTCTCGTACTGCGAAGCCGAGCTGGTCGCTCTCAGTTTCGCGCTGGCGGGAATATCTCTGGTGCAACGGCGTGTGGACCCTCATTGCGTTGGTCCGGCGTGATCGTGTGGTTCCGAACCTCGGTCGCATGCGATGCGCCGAGGAACACTCGCCGGGTTGGTACCCGAGTGTGGGTGGATTGCATACCTGCGGCACGGCGCGGAGATCGCTTCAGGTGGCTCGCGCCAGGTAGACAGCGGCGACCGTCACTGGGGACACGAGGACTGACTGATCAGGGCTGCGGCGTTGCTGGCAGCATCGGTCCGTGGTGAGTTCCGGCCTGGTGGTCCCCGACGGGGGCGGTTACCGGCACTCGTACGAGATCCCGACCCCGGCGCGCCTGGCCGTGGTCTCCGGGCAGATTCCGGTGTCACCGCGGCACCGTGTCCGCTGGATTCGCTGCACAGTGCCGCCAGGCCTGGGCGAACGTGGCCGCGGCACTGTCGCACCACGGGATGGGCCTGTCCGGCCTGAAGGTGACGACCTATCTGTCCGACCGGCGGTACCGCGTACGAGAACTTCGCCATTCGCCGGGAGTTGCTGGGTGGGCATTGCCCGGCGCCGACGGTGATCGTCGCGGGTATCTATGACGAGGCGTGGCTCGTGGAGATCGAGGCACTCGCCGCGGTCTGACGGGCGTGGGTGGTCAGGCATGCCCGTGCCTGTGCTCGGCTACCGTCGCGTGATGCACACGATCAGCCCGCAGGACCAGGGCCGGCTTACGCAAGCTGTCGAGGCGCGGGAGACGGATGTTCAGCAGGCCAAGGCGATCATTCTTCGAGCGGTCGAGGGCGGCAGCGCTCTTGGGGCCGATGGGCTAGTCATCGCGGTTCTCACCGCCGCCGGAGCTGACCTCAATGCGTTTCGGACACCGGTCCACCCCCGGGAGCTCGGGGAAGACCCGCTTGACGCGGAGCTGCCGCCGCTGAAGCTCGCTCGAATCCGGGCGGCGGCACGCGAGGCACTCGCCGACCTGGTGGCGGCCGGAATCCTCACCAGCTGCAATACTCCTGGGACCCTCCCGGTGCAGGTCCACGACGGTGGCTACGGCACGACCGCGCAGCTCCCGTTGTCGGAGCCGCTGCTCGCGCCCGCATATCGAGTGGCCCGCCGATACCGCGGCGTGTCGGAGCTGGCGATCCTCGATCCGACTCTCGGCACCGATGGACTTAAGGACCTACTCGGCCCGCGCGGTCTGAAGGCTCTCGTGGAGGCCGTCGAGACCTTTCGGGCCGGCCGGTACTTCTCCTCCTCGAACATGCTCGCGCTCGCGAGCGAGGCGGCGTGGTTCTCCGTCGCGGAGACGATGCGCGCCGACAAGCCGCAGATCGACAAGCTCCTCGACGATCCCAAGACACCGGCGAGCACGCTCATCGAGCGAGTCGTTCCTGTGCTGAAGGACCTGGGAGCGAAGAAGAGCCGGGTCGACGAGCTGCACCGGTTCGCCGACAGCCTGCGCGGCATCAGGGACTATGCCCTTCNCCCCCGCGCGACGCTCGACTCCGACTACGAGGCGCGGTTCGCTGAGGCACCCGCCTATCTGCTTCTCGTCGAGGGGCGGCGGTACCTGCGCAATCTCCGGCAGGCGACCCTCGACGCCGGGCTGCAGTTCTAGGAGACCTCGACGGGGCCCGGCGACCAGGCCGGACGCTCCCGATCGGGAGGGCCCTGCAGAGCTGCGTGGTGGCCAGGGGCGTGGTCTCNGCCTGTTGCANTCCGCTCCTGCGTCCGTCGCACAGCCGTGCGACCGCGTCGTCGGAGGCGCCAGAATGCGAGCGCGGCGTCGGCGGTGGCGACACCCGCACCGCAGGCGTCACCGAGGTGCACCAGCGTAACGACGCACCCGCAGTCTCGCCCCGGCGCGCAGCCAGTCGCTGGCTACAACTAGAGGGGGGAGAGCGGTGAACTGCAGATGCTCGGTGATCTGGCCTCTAGGGCTCCGGTTGACTCCGCTGAAAACCTTGCCCGGTCTGAGGCTCTTTTCCGGAGTCCTTGAGACTGTTGTAGGACGCCTCAGGGAGGCGCACGAGCCTCGCTGAGGAGGTCGGGGCGCCCAGCATGGACAGCGCTGCGTTACCGACCGCGAGACTCAAGGCCACCTTCGGTAGCAGGGTGGCGATAGGTGTGCCCACCGCGGCCTCGTCGCCGAGCACCAGTGCGGTATCCAGCCCGGTCATGAGCGCAACGATCTCCGACGGTGGTTCCGGACCTTGCACTGCCAAATCGGCCATCGTCACGGTCACCGCACCCCCCGACATGCCTCTGCGTAAGGTATACGGAGCCCTGAGTCGACCAGGGGTCGGGCTGTGTCGTCAGTGGGAGGCGCGCTAGGCGTCCCAGATGTCAGTGGGCGTTCTGCACGCTTTCGCCGGGCCTCAGCTTGAGTTGATCTCTGGGGTGCGGAGTTGATCGTCTTGCGTTCGCCGGCTGGCGCGTTCTGCTGGAAGACATGGCAGAACGCAAGCCGTACCCCAGTGACCTGTCCGATGAGGCGTGGGACCTGATCCGCCCGGTCCTCACCGCGTGGAAGGCCCGGCACCCCTCGGCCAGCGGGCACGAGGGCGGCTACGACATGCGGGAGATCGTGAACGCGGTCCTCTACCAGGCCCGGACCGGCTGCCAGTGGCGCTACCTGCCCCACGACCTGCCCCCGACGTCCGCGGTGTACTACTACTTCGGCCAGTGGCGCGACGACGGCACCACCGAGACGATCCACGACCTGCTGCGC
>NZ_JPHT01000065.1:11193-12055 GCF_000733325.1 Frankia sp. Allo2 | reverse complement strand
ATCCAGGACTGGTAGCGCCACGGTTTGATCGGGTGCTCGGCGAGGATCCGCCGCACCGACGACGCNGAGATCGCGTCGACCAGGCCGCGGGAGAGCAGTTCGGCGGCGAGTTCCGGACACGACCAGCGGGCCAGCGGCACCTGGGTCTCGGCNGGTAACNGGCAGGCCAGCGCGACGACCTCGGCCCGTTCCGCCTCNCTGATCCGCCGTGGCCGACCCGACCGGGGCAGGTCGACCAGTCCCGCCTCGCGTCGCCGCGCGAACCGGCCCCGCCACGTGCGGACCGTGTCCTCGGTCACGCACAGTCGCCGGGCTATCCGCGTGTTGGAGTAGCCGCGGGCCGCGTCCAGCACGATCNTTGACCGCTNCCAGTCCCGGTACGGCGTCCTGCGCCCGTTCACGCGGGCCTTGAGCCGTCTGCGTTCGCTCGCGGTCAGGTCTATGGGTACGGCAACGCGGGGTGACGGCATCACGCACTCCGGGAGCAGGCGGGGTGGGCGTCCANGGCGACGGCGGGATGATCGTAGCGATCTGCCGGGTGCCGGCAGACTGGTGGGCATGNCGGNGATCCCCGAGTCCACGACGTCCTCGATCCGGCTGCGCCTGCTCGATCATGCGGAGCAGCGCTGGCCGCAACTCGCCCGCACCGAGGTCACCTACCGTGGCGCGTTCGCCTACGTCGCCGGCGTCCTGCCCGACGGCGAGGAGATCCCCCTGTGCCGGTTGCGCTACGGCGGGTCAGCCCACTCGTTCGGCTTCGCGATCTACTCCGCCGCCCACAACCGCTACCAGGAAGCCGCCCTGCTCACCGGCTACCTCGCCGGTAGCCCCCAGGACGCCCTCGACACCGCCTGCACCATCC
>NZ_JPHT01000065.1:0-11187 GCF_000733325.1 Frankia sp. Allo2 | reverse complement strand
CGCCGGTAGCCCCCAGGACGCCCTCGACACCGCCTGCACCGTCCACCTCCCCACCGAACCCAGCTGATCACTGCACCCCCAAAGGACTTCCAGGCTCAACCACTTAGCGCGCGGAAACAGGACACCCGCATCGNGTCAGGCGACGGCGGTCCTCAGAACCCAAGAGGTGACGCGGGGTCGGCCAGGGAGGTCAATCCGTCCCGTGCACCACAACAGTGCCCGGGACGGGTCACCTTCCGGAGCGTCAGGGAAAAGCCGTCCGAGGATGGCGACGCTCAGCGGCTCGGGAGGCGACCACGCGATTTCCAGACCCTGGGTAATGTCGTAGGTGTGGACCAGGGTCTCGCAGACGCCCAGCGCGGCGAAGCCGCTGGGATCGGTGGCCCCCCAGTGCCAGGAGCGGACCTCCGGCGCGGCTCCCGACACCGCCGCGCCGAGCAGACAGCCGCACACCCTAGCCAGTCGCAAAATCTGTCGCGGCGACGCGCCCGGCCGAACTGTCAGGTCAAAGGGCAGGTATTTCTCGTCGCTCTGGGCTGTGAGCTGTACAGCATAAGCCGCGAGGTCGTGGACCACGTGCGCAGCGGTAGTCCAGCAGGTCCACTCCAGGGAACCCGCGGGTATGTGCCAGTCGATTTCGTCATGAGGGGCCAGTACCCGCACCATCTCGGCCACGGCCTGCTGCACCTCGTCAGCACCCACCAAATGCATGGCCCAAGTCTGCCAGCTGGATGGCCAAGGGTCACGGCCCGTGGCGCAGGTTGTTCGACCTGCCGGCCGAAGCGCTGGTGACGAGCGGGTGGGGGCCCAGGGCGGCGGCAAAGTTGCTGGTTAGCAACCGGCCTTCTTGATTGTTTCGAGGGGTCGTTCGGGGTGGCGGGCGTGGTGGCGTAGGGCCTTCGCGATGTTCTTCGCGCCGGTAAGGCGCAGGATGGTGATCGCGAGGTTGCGGAGGCTGGTCATGACCTGCGGCGCGTTTCCGGTGCGGGCGCGGTGTCTGTCCTCGTCGTAGGTGACATCGCGGACCCAGTGGAGGCGGTTCTCGATGGCCCAGTGCGCTTGGGCGAGTTCGGCGAGCAGCCTCGGGCTGGCGTGGTGCGTGGGCAGGCTGGTGACCGCGTGGACGGTTTCGGCTGTGGCTGGGCCGCCGGGCCAGGGGCCGGCGGTGGCGGATGATCCGGACGGACTGGACCGCGTGGGGGAAGCCGATCCCGGCGCGGACCTCGGTGGCCTGCACGGTCCGGCGTTCGACGCGGCCGTGGCTGCGGCTTCTCGTCCGCGACGTGGTGCGGACCTTCGTCCAGCGCAGGGTCGCCAGCTGGGCCAGCAGCGTCGGCCGGTTCGCCTCCACAATCAGCAGGTAGTGCGCTCCGTGGTCGACGAGCCAGGTCGCGGTGTCGTCCTGGGTGTGCAGCGCGTCTTATGGTGACGTCTTCGTTATGCCGACGTGCCGTGGCCTGAGGTGAGCCCCGTTTCTCGGACACCTGCATAGTAGGGACCTTATCCTTCTTATGCGGCGTCCGCAATAGTTGCGATAGTCGCGTGGTAGAGGTTTTCGGCCTGTTCGGGGGTTTGGTAGCGCAGGGTGGAGTGGCGGCGTTTCTCTGGGGGTCGGACGCTGGTCCGGGCGCCTGATCTCTGCGTTTGCGCAGCTCAGGGGCTGTTGACTTGAAGGTATGTTCTGCAACAGGTGTGGTGCAAGGGTGACGCGCCGGGGTTTTTATCGGCTCGTCGGCGGGGNGTTGATGCGGGNTATCATTTCGCGGTTCGCTTGCCGGGCGGCGGTGAGGTCCTGGTCGCGTTCGGCGAGTTGGAGGCGTAGGTCGACGACGTGCTGCTCGAGGTTCATGATTCGTGCGTTGAGTGTGTCGATGTCGGCGGGTGCGCCGAGTCCGGACTCGCGCCAGGTCTGTTCACCGAGGGTGCCGGACAGGCGGTTTTCGAGTTGGTGGATGCGGGTGGCGAGGCGGATGGCGCGTTCGTGGGCGGCGAGTAGGTCGGCCTGCAGGGACGCTCGGGTCACGGTGGGTCCGGCGCTGGGGTTGGGGGCGGGCTGGGCTTCGAGGGCGTGGGCCTGTTCGAGCAGGTCGCGGTGCCGGTAGAGGAAGGTCCGGTCGACGCCGGCGGCGCGGGCGATGCCGCTGATGGTGATCTCCTTGCCGGCGGCGTGGGCGCTGGTGAGGGCGGTCTGGACGCGCTGGCGGCGCCGGTCGGTGTCCGCGCGCCGGCCCTGGGCCATGGCCGCGGTGCGCGGGGTGGTCATGGCGTCGCCTGGCCGGTGGGGACGGCTCCGGCGCGCAGGCGGGGCATGCCGAGCAGCGCGGCGCGGTGCCGGCGAACGGTCGCGACGGCGTCGTCGATCTGGGTGCGTTCGGGCGCGGTGAGCTCGTCGAGGCGGGCGCTGACACGGCCGATCAGCCGGCGGATGCGGGTGATCTCCTCGTCGGAGGGCATGGCCTCGGCTCTCGCCCAGTCGTCGACGTCCGCGGCGGCGAGGAGCCGTTCGCGGGTGCGCAGCAGGTCGTCGAGGTAGCTGGTCAGCTCGGGCAGGTAGGAGACGTCGGTGCGGAAGTGGTCGCAGCCGGCGCAGCGGAACCGGTAGGGGCAGGCCTGGCCGCCGGCGGTGACGTTAGACGGCTCGGCGCAGATCCCGAACGGAACGGCGACCTCGCCGATGGCCCGGCGGGCGTGGGCGGTGTCGAGGAGGGCTTGGGCCTGTTGCCAGACGCGGTTGCCGTGCCGGTCGAACTGCAGGGCGGTGAGCCGGTCGACGGCCTCGCGGCGGCGCTGTTCGCCGACGCGGTAGTACTGCCGGGTGGTGTCGAACTTGCGGTGGTCCATCAGCTCGCGCAGCACGTCGATCGGGACGCCGGCGTCCGCGTGCCGCTGGGCGTAGGTGTGCCGGTAGGCGTAGAGCACGATCCTGCTCCTGTCGAACTCGACTCCGTCGCTGGTGGTCAGGGTCGGCATCCGGCTGACCCAGGTCCGGTGGTGGAACGACAGGCTGAACGCGGTGATCGGCCGGCGGCCGGCGGGGTTGCGCCGGTCGGTCGGCAGCAGCGCGAGTTCGGCGATCGGGGTGTCCGGGAAACGGCCGCGAACCCGCCGTTGCTGGGTGACGACCAGGTCGGCGGTGTTCTCGCCGATCGGGAGGCGTCGGCCGAGCCGGTGACCTTTGTGGTTGGTGTAGATGAGCAGCGGCGCACCGTCGGCATCGCGGGTCAGGCAGTCGAAGCCGAGGGCGGCGATCTCCTCGGGGCGGCGGCCGGTGTCGATCGCGAGCGAGAACGCGGTGCGCATCTCCGCCGAGGTGAGGCTGTCGAGCTGGTCGCAGACCTGCCGCATGATCTCCGGGGGGAGGTCGCGGTGCGGCTCGGCGGGCTCCGGCTGGGNGGGGNTGTCGTCGCGGNGGACGGCGAAGTCGTCCCCGAGTCCGCTCGCGAGCCCGCCGGGGCGGGTCAGGCCGAGCGCGCGGATCCGGGTCAGCACCGTGCGGACCTCGCGGCAGGTGCGGATCCGCGCGTCGCCGGTGATCGTACCGATCGACTCCAGGTAGGCCAGCCGGTTCAGGAACGCCTCGATGTCGCCGCGGCGAAGGTGCAGGTGGAAGCGGGGGTGGCGCAGCAGCCAGTTCTTCACCGCCGGGGTCTTGTGGGTGGTGTAGTTGTCCAGGACCAGGTGCAGGTCGTAGCCCTTCGGGACCGAGCAGTCGATCAGTTTGAGGAAACGCAGGAACTCCTGATGGCGGTGCCGCCGGTAGGTCTGCGCGATCACCGCCCCCGACGTCGGGTCGAGGGCGGCGAACAGGCTCGTCGTGCCGTGGCGGACGTAGTCGTGGGTCATCCGCTCCGGCGTACCCGGCATCAGCGGCAGCACCGGTGCGGTACGGTCCAGCGCCTGCACCTGGGATTTCTCGTCGACGCAGAGCACGATCGCCTTCTCCGGCGGGTCCAGGTAGACCCCGACCACGTCACGGACCTTGTCCACGAACAGCGGGTCGGTGGACAGCTTCCAGGTCTCGACCNGGTGCGNTTTCANCCCGANCGCCCGCCACATCCGCGACACCGTCGACTGCGACAACCCGCTGGCCCTCGCCATCGACCGCGACGACCAGTGGGTGTCACCGTTCGGTGGCTTCTCCTCCAACGTCCTTCCGATCANCGCCTCGACCTGCGCGTCGGTGACCTTGCGCGGCGCCCCTGGACGCGCCTCGTCCGACAGGCCCTCCAACCGGTCGACCGCGAACCGGCTCCGCCACTTCGCGACCGTCCCCCGCGTGATCCCGAACTCGGTCGCGATCCCCGCGTTCGTCCCACCCTCCGCGCAGGCCAGCACTATCCGCGAGCGCAACGCCAGCGCCTGCGCGGTCGTGCGCCGCCGAGCCCACCCTTCCAGCACCGCACGCTCGGCAGCCGACAACTCGATGGGTTCCGCGCTCGGGCCAGGCACCAGCCCATTCTATCCGCCCACGAATCTACGACTCAGGACACTAGAATGAGCACGGCAGTTCTTTGATGCCATTCGAGAAACTGGACCGCTGGCGAACGGCCGGGCCGCTGACGTGGACGTTTGGCAGTCTGGTCAGAAGCTCCTTGAGCATGATGGTGATCTCATGACGCGCGAGATGCGCGCCCAGACACCAGTGCGGCCCAGGGCCGCCAAATCCGAGGTGCGGATTCGGATCACGGGTGATGTCAAACCTGTCCGGCGCGTCGAACACCGCGGCGTCCCGATTCGCCGAATTGTAGAACATCACCACTCGATCGCCCGGCTGGTAGACGTTCCCCGACAGCTCGGCCGGTCGGACCAGCGTCCTGCGCATCCAGGTGGTCGGCGTCGCGTAGCGGATCACCTCTTCGACCGCGCCTGGCAGCCGCCCCGGGAGATCCCCGAGCAGCGTCGAGCGCTGCTCGGGGTGCTCCGTGAGCAGCGCGAGGGCGTGGGACAGCGCATTGCGCGCGGTCTCGGCGCCGGCGACGATAAGCAGGGTGAAGAACTTGCCTAGCTCATCGCGCGTCAGGTGGTCCCCGTCCACATTGGCGTTGATCAACCTTGTGATGAGGTCGTCACGCGGATCCTGGCGGCGCTCCTCGGCAAGCTGATGCATCAGAGCATGCAGTTGCCGGTACTTTCGCACCAGCGTCTCCGCGCGGCCGCCGCCGGCCACCTCGGAATACTCCGGGTCGCCGGCCNCGAGAATCATGTCGGTCAGGTTGAAGAGATCCTTCTCCAGCTCCTCTGGAACGCCTAGAATCAGCCGCATCACCCGCATGGGCATCGGTGCCGCCACGGTCTCGACGAAGTCGCACGTCCGCGCGTCCTCGNGATCATCGACGATTCTCTCGGCGATTTCCCCGACTGCGGCAGTCATGTCGGTGACCATCCGAGGGGTGAACACCCGGGCCGCGATACGACGCAGACGAGTATGCCTGGGGGCATCGAGGCTGATGATGGAGCCGGCGAACTCCTGGACCTCCTCAGGCAGGTCGTCCAGACTCGTCGCGACCGGTTCCGAGCTGAAGTCGGCGGGGTTGCTACTCGCGATGCTGATGTCAGCATGCCGGGTGAGAGCATAGAACCCAGCGCCGTCCGGCGTCGGGCAGAAAACTGGCTGCTTCTCGGATCGCAGTCGGGCGAAGACCTCGTTCCTCTCCTCCTGCGGGGAGTCCCAGAACGTGAGATGAAGCAGGTCCGGCGCCATGACAGTCATCGAAGTCTCCTTCGAGTCTCGGAGCGGAAAACTAGGGCGTCGAGCCGGCAAGGCGACGCATGAAGTCCGCACTGATGATTACCGCCCGCCTGTGGGTGCCATCGCACACAATTTCGTCGTCGAGGTTTCTGACCTCGAAGGAGAAGTCCATCTTCCTGGCGAAGTCGCCGGCGGTCACCCGGTACTCCACGTGCTTACCCACTCGAACGGGCAGCCGGTGGCGCATCGTCACTGAGACACCTACCGTCATCTCACCGTCGGCAAGACGCGGCTTCATGACCGCATCACACATTCGCTCGATCTCGCCGAGGATCGCCGGCGTGGAGAGCACGTCGAGTCCACTGTTTCCCCACCGTTCGGCGGAGTCGGCCGGTGACACTTCTTTCGTCACTGTCGCCGCCAGGGTCCTGGTCATGGTTCGACACCTCCGTCTGTCAGACTTCCGAGCCGGCCCTCAGCCAATTGTCGCCATACTCCCGCCCCAACTGGCTGAAGATATTCTTCTTCTGCATCTCATCCGTGCCGCCGGCGATGCGGAACGCGGCGGCGTCACGAAGGTGCCGCTCGATTCCGACCTCACGGTCACAGCCCAGATGCCCGAAGAGCTGCACGATCTCCAGCCCGGCCTCGACAATGCCCTGAGNGGACAGCAGCTTTGTACAGGAGGCCAATGTCCCCGCCCGCGGGTCCTGGCACCGCAATGCATCGAGCGTCACATAGGACAACGCGCGGGATGCCTCGACCGCCACCTTCGTCCGCACCAGCTTATCCTGGATGTACTGGTGCTCTGAGATCGTCGTCCCGAATGCCTCGCGCGTATTCGCACGGTCGAGCGCGACGGGCAGCAGGGATTCCATGTGCGCGGCCGCGATAATTCCGAAGCTCAGCCGGTCGAGCGCGAGGCACCAGTGCAGGATCGCCATGCCGCCGCCGACCCCGCCCAGAACGCTTTCTGTGTCGACCGACGCGTCCCGCATCCGGATAGGCCCGAGCGGGCTGGTGCGCAGGCCGATCAGATCCTCGTTCACGCCGAACTCGACGCCGGGCTGGCCGCGCTCGATCAGGAAGAGCGTGATGTCGCGCTTCCCGACGCCGGCCACCCGCCCGACGATCACTACGACGTCGGCCTCTGGCGCGTTGGTGATGTGGCACTTGTGGCCACTGAGCTCGTACTGGCCGTCGGCAACCGGCCGCGCGGTCGTGCGGACCGCCGCGACATGCGAGCCGCCGGTCGGTTCGGTGGCGGCCGTCGCGCCCACCTGGCCGGCCATCAGACCGGGCAGGTAGCGTCGCTGCTGCTCTGGGGTGCCGTACCGGAGCAACAGCTGGATAACGGCGCCGTGCGCCCCGACGGACACCAGGAACCCCGGATCGTTCGAGCCGAGGGTGAGCCCCTCCAGGGCCGCCATGTAGTCGGCAAGGTCTCCGCCGTCGCCGCCCAACTCCGTAGGAACGGCCACGTGCCAGAAACGGCTCCGAGCAAGCTCGCCCCACAGCGCGCGGTCGAAGGAGCTGTCGCGGTCACGGGCCTGGCTGCTAATCGCCACGGCGGACTTCCCAAAATCGAAGAAGTTTCCTCTGAGTTTCAGTTGGGACGACTTCCACGCCATATCCACCTTGCTGCTCCCCTCTCGTTCCGGGTTACGGGCCGTTTCCGGTCACCACGTGACCAGCGACCATCCCCAGGTCATTCCCGCGCCAAAGGACATCATCAGAACCGTGTCGCCGGAGTGGATACGACCATCGCGTACCGCGGTGTTCAGTCCGATCGGGACTGAAGCGGCCGCCGTGTTCCCGAGGCGATCACCGATCACCACCAGCTGTTTCGGCGAGAACCCCGCGCTCAGGGCGCACTCCTGGACGAGCCGCGGGTTCGCCTGGTGACACACGACATGATCGATCTCGTCCAGCGTCAGATCATGCTCCTCGATGACCTCTCTGACCATCACGGGAAACTCGGCGCGAACGACCGAAGCCACCTTGTGGCCGACCATCTTTGCGTAGTGTTCACCACTGTCGATCTGCTCGTGCGAAAGCGGCAGTCGTGGGCCACCGACGGCGATCTCGGCCAGGTCGCCGTCTGTTTTGAATCGGCTGCCGAGGATCCCGCGACCGGACGTCGAGAAGCCGAGAACGGCGGCACCCGCGCCATCTCCGAAAATCGCGTACGTCTGCCGGTCGGCCGGATCCAGCACACGCGAGTACGCATCGCTGTCGATCACGAGCGCGTGTCCGCGGATCGTCCGAGAAAGTATGAGCGATCGCGCGATCTCGATGCTGTACAGGAAGCCCGCGCATGCCGCATTGACATCAAACGAAACCGCGCCTCGAACGCCGAGCCTCGCCTGCACCATCGGAGCTGTCGGCGGTATGAAGCGGTCGGGTGTGGATGTTGCAACGATCACAGCGTCGATCGCGGCGGCGGCGACGCCGGCCTCCTCGATGGCCATCGCCGCAGCCCCCACAGCGAGATCAGTATTGCTCTCGCCTGCGACGAAACGCCGTTCCCGGACACCTGTCCGGGCCTCGATCCAGTTCTCCTGGACATTGAGCACATCGGCCACGTCCGCGTTTGAGACTCGGCGCCTCGGTAGACTAGAACCCGTGCCCAGAAAACCGACGCTCTCGACGCGCCCTGCGAGCACCATTCTCTGTTCCCTCCTGCGTGCGAGATGCGCGGCTCCCGCTCCGCGGTCGCCAGGCTTACACGATCGAGAGACAACAAGGCGCTCCTACTNTGGCTCTATCGCGGCACCGCGCCCCGGCCCTGACTTGACTCACGTTGATCGCTTTAACAAGATTTCAGGTCTGTGACCTGCGGTGTTGTGTCGCTAGGTGGTGAAAAGTCCGCACTAACACGTCGGCTCTACGCTGGGCCGGGTTTCTCTGTAGTTGCGGACGGTGAAGACGAAGTCCGGGGCGCGGGCGGTGCAGATCGTGTACTCGTCGCGCGGGGGCTCGTTGGAGCTGGAGCACATCGGCTCGGCGCACGACGACGCGGCGCTCGAGGCGTTGCGCGCGGTGGCGCGGCAGCCGCTGGCCCGCGGCCAGGGCGAGCTTGACCTGGGCCTGGACGACGCGCCACCTGCGGGTGGGCCGCTGCCGATCACGTCGACGCGGTCCGCCGCGCTGTGGGACGCGCTCAGTCGTGCCTACGACCTGCTGGGGTTCAGCGAGGCGGCCGAGGGCGACGAGGTGTTCCGCCACCTCGTGCTGGCGCGGATCATCGAGCCGACGTCCAAGCAGGACAGCCTGCGGGTCCTGGAGGAGACCGGGATCGAGCCGGCCTCCTATGCGACGGTCAAGCGGCGGCTGCCGGTCTACGGGATCGACGCCTGGCGGCAGTCACTGTCGCGCCGGGCCGCGGCGCACGCGGCGCTGGGACCGGCGTCGCTGCTGCGCTACGACGTCTCCACGCTCTACTTCGAGACCGACGAGGGCGACGGGTTCCGCGAGCCGGGCTAATCGAAGGAACGCCGCCTGAAACCGCAGATCACGATCGGGCTGCTCACCGACGCCTCAGGCTTCCCGCTCATGGTCGACGCGTTCGAGGGGAACAAGGCCGAGACCCACACGATGCTGCCCGTGATCCGGGCGTTCATGGCCGCCCACCAGCTGCCCGACGTCACCATGGTCGCCGACGCCGGCATGATCTCCGAGGCGAACCGCAAGGCGATCGAGGCCGAAGGCCTCTCCTTCATACTCGGCATGAAGCTCCCTGAGGTTCCCTACATCGTCGCCGCGTGGCGGCGCAACCATCCCGGCGAGGACATCCCCGACGGCCAGATCTTCACCCAGCCCTGGCCCGCCGGCGCGACCGACCAGCGTCGCCCTCTGGCCAGGTCATCTACTACCAGTACAAGGCTCACCGTGCGCGGCGCACCCTGCGCGGGATCGACGAGCAGGTCGCCAAGGCCGAGAAGGCCGTCGCCGGGAAGATCCCGGTCAAGCGCGACCGGTTCGTCCGCCTCACCGGCGCGGACAAGTCCGTCAACCGAACCCTCGAAACCCGGGCACGGGCCCTGGCCGGGTTTCGAGGGCTACATCACCAACCTGCCCGACCCGACACCCGAGTTCGTCCTCGATTCCTACCACCGGCTCTACAACATCGAGAAGTCGTTGCGGATGTCGAAGAGCGACCTCGCCGCCCGGCCGATCTACCACACAAACACGAGTCGATCGAGGCCCACCTGACGATCGTGTTCGCGGCCCTCGCGATCTCCCGCCTCGTCGAGCAGGCCACCGGCTGGTCGATCCGCCGGTTCGTCAGCACCGTACGCCGCTACCGCACCGTCGAGATCCAGGCCGGCGAACACACCCTCACGGCCGCCCACCCGCTACCCGACGACCTCCGCGACGCCCGCGACAAGATCCACCAGCCGTCGGGAGGACCGCACTAACTTGAGCCAAGTCAGGTTACAAGGTTACACGATCGAGAAACAACAGGGCGCTCCTACTATGGCTCTATCGCGGCGGCGCGACCCAGCCTTGTCACGAAGACCGGGAAGATGAGCGGCCACGACGACCTGCGTCTGGCGCCGAATTAAGGGAGACGGCCGCCGCGACTATCATCGATCTTTGGTGTCCAGCAGAGGGCCGGGCCCGATTCACAGGCGTCGTAATAGGCGCACGTTAGCGGATTGCGGAAGATTGCTCTCCGCAACGGTGCCACGGCTGCCTGGCCGGTCCTGTGCGGATACCAAGGAGGGCGATTTTCAATGGTCGAGACCGAGGCGCATGGCAAGCGTCGGAACAGTGCCGAGGGCAGGCGACCACTGTGACGGCGTCGGCGGTGATTGCCGGTATCGGCAGCTACCTGCCGCCGCGGGTGGTACACAACGACGAGCTGGCCGGCCGGTTGGACACGACGGACGAGTGGATAAGGTCGCGAACGGGGATCGTCTCCCGGCATTTCGCGGTGCCGGGCATGGCGACGTCGGACCTGGCGGTCTACGCGGCACAGAAAGCCATGAAATGCGCGGACACCGACAGTGTCGACGCGCTCGTGCTCGCCACGACGACGCCTGACCGGCCCTGCCCGGCGACCGGCCCGACCGTCGCTTCCAAACTCGGCCTCGGCGGGGTGGCCGCCTTCGACGTGGCCGCGGTGTGCAGTGGCTTTCTCTACGCCTTGGCGACCGCGTCCGGTCTGATCGCCGCCGAGACGGCCGAGCGGGTCCTCGTCGTGGGCGCCGAGACGTATTCGTCGATAGTCGATCCGACCAACCGCTCGGACGCGGTCATCTTCGGCGACGGTGCCGGGGCGGTCGTCCTGCGCGCCGGTCGCGGCGACGACATCGGCGCGCTCGGACCGTTCGACCTGGGCAGCGATGGCAGCGGCCGTGATCTGATCACGGTACGTGCCGGGGGTTCAGAGCAAAGGCTGGCCCCTAATGGGACATACCGGGCAGCCGTGAGGCAGGCTCGGTTCCGGTAGCCGCCAGCAGGTGAGCACTCGAGGCCCCTGGACGCAGGAC
>NZ_JPHT01000064.1:7504-12757 GCF_000733325.1 Frankia sp. Allo2 | reverse complement strand
CAGCCGGTTCCCGGCCACGGCGTCGACTACAGCGCCCGCGTGGACGGCCGCGGTGGCTACGTCCCAATCGGGGAAAACTCTAGCTGGAAGCGTTTTTAGATCCTCCCACCAACCCGTGTTGCGCCATCGATCGGAAAGCGAGCGCAGACCCTCGCCGGTCCGGCGGGAGATGTCGTTGACGACGTCCCGGACGCGGGGTAGGTCAGGAGAGCCGGGGATGAGGTCCGCTGGTTGGCCGGTCGCATGCTCGAAGCCAACCAGCAGCCAGTCATCGACCTGGCATGCGAACCGTGGACTCGGCGTGATTCCTGCGGCGAGGTGTCCGAACGTGTGCTCGTTACGGAGCCAGCGTGCTCGCCGGCCGCCGCCGTGGACGCCTTTGACGACCAGCCGCTGCTCACCCGCATCCACGACCGCGGCGAGGTCGCAGCCGTCCCCGACGTCCACCGAGTCGGCGGACGTGACGGGTCCGGTCTGCGCCTCAACCGCGTCGCGGACCTGCGTCGGCAGATCATTCCACTTCATGGGAAGTTCGACTCCGCTACTTGGGGACCCGGCTGCCCTTATTTTCGTCGCCGTCCTTGCCGCTTGCCGAGCAGTTGCCCTCGTCGGAGCATGTGGAGCACTTCGCCCACAGTTCGTGGTCGACGGCGTACCCGGCCTGTTGCATCAGGGTGATCGTACGAGCGTGCCTGGCTGCGCTGATGCTGCGGTCGGGTGGCGCGTCGTCGGGCACGTGGTGGATGAAGTGGCCGGCGACCTGCCGGCAGAACAGCTTGTACTCCTTGGTGTGCAGCAGAAAGGTGTGCCAGCCCAGGTCGATGGTGTGGCTGGGCACATGCGGCGTGTCCGGGTCCTCGCCGCACGCGGCGNGGAAGGCCAGAGCCCGGAGGCACCGACCACCATCGGCGCGCGTACCCGTTCGTGTCGCCGTTACCGGGGCATGACCCTTGAGACCCTTGCCGGCCTGACTGGCCTGTCCAAAGTATCGCAGTCGAGCGGGGCGACGGCGGGAAGGCACCCGAGATCATGCGTGGTGTGGATACGTCGGTGCTCGGTTCCGGACGTCGCCGCGCACAGTTCCTCACCGATTTCGGCCGAGGACTTGCCCAGTCGCGCGGCAAGGACAAACAAGCCCTCGCGGTACTCCGCGAAGCGGAACGGCTCGCGCCAGAGCTGGTCCGGACTCACCCGCTCGTGCGGGAGACTGTTGCCGTCATGCTCCAGCGTGCCAGAGCGAACGTCGGAGGACGTGATCTACGCGGACTGGCCTACCGAATGGGCATCGCTTGACATAGCCACGGGCCGGCGGGATGGAGGGGAGTGGTGGACCGTTGGCCACGTGGGAGCACGGGTTGTCGGATTCGTGTCCTGTTTTCGTGTATTCGGGATTTGTGGTCCGGCTGGGCCGGGTCTGATGGGTTCAGGTCGGCGGGGCGGCGTTTCCGAGTGTTCCATCATNCCACATTNCCCCTGGNCCTCACTAGTACCGCCGCTGGGCGTATCCCGCCGGTCAGTAGCCCGCTCTCGAACGACACAGCGCCTGCCCGGTCTGGGTCAGTCCGTGGCGCTGCTGGGCGTATTCCCCCCGCCTGGTGTGATTACCATACGTTGATGGTACCTTCGACATGTTAATGCTCCCGGAAGGTGTGGTTCTGCTCGGGGTCGAGGACCTCCAGCAGCGCCGCCGTCGGGTCCCCCCGGTAGTCGGCGCCCAGCTTGTCGACCTCGTCGAGCAGCACCACCGGATTCATTGAACCCGTCTCGCGGATCGCCCGGACGATGCGGCCGGGCAGCGCGCCGACGTAGGTCCGCCGGTGACCGCGGATCTTCGCCTCGTCCCGCACGCCGCCGAGGGCGACCCGGACGAACGACCGGCCCATGGCCCGGACGATCGACTCGCCGAGTGATGTCTTGCCGACGCCGGGCGGACCGGCGAGTGCCAGCACGGCACCGCCGCGCCGGGAGCGCCGCGGGATCCGCCGGCACGGGCGGCTTCGACGGCGGCTCGGATCTCACCATCGGACATGTCGAGAGACACGACCATGCCCGGTAGCACGACGGCGTCGTCAATGGGCAGGACGGGCAGCACCCGGATCTGTGGCATGTGGTCCACCCTGACGTGAGGAAGTTGAGTCACCTACACTGAAGTCCTTTCAGCTTGCCGTTGTTCCCAGGGTTTATCGCTGAGGGTGAACGATTCCCGCTCGTGCCCTGATGATCAAAAAATTCGCGGGAAGGATCGAGGGTGGCCCGTGGTTGCGCGGGTTGGTAGTTGCATCTACAAGTAGAGGCGCCGGGATGAGCTGCTCGAACTGCTCGAACTGCGACCTGAGCCCGCCAGGAGGACGACATGCCTGCCGTCACCGCCGATACCGTCCGTCTGCCGCGGCTGGCTGAGCCCGTGCTCGGCGAGGTCGACCGTCCGGTGCGGAGGATGACCACCGCGCCCACCGGGTTGGAGGGCGAGGGCTTCCCGGTGCGTCGGGCCTTCGCCGGAGCACGGCTCGCCGAGCTGGATCCGTTCATCCACATGGACGAGATGGGCGCCGTCGACTACGGGCCGGGCGAGCCCAAGGGAACCCCGTGGCATCCCCACCGCGGATTCGAGACCGTCACCTACATGATCGACGGAACCTTCCAGCACCAGGACTCGCACGGCGGCGGCGGACTGATCGCAGACGGCGCCACCCAGTGGATGACCGCCGGCGCGGGCATCCTCCACATCGAGACGCCGCCGGAGGAGCTCGTCGTCAGCGGCGGCCTGTTCCACGGTGTCCAGCTCTGGGTGAACCTCCCGGCGAAGGACAAGTTCTCCCCGCCGCGGTACCAGAACCTCGAGGGTGGCCAGGTCTGCCTGGNGTCCTCACCGGACGGCGGTGCCCTGCTGCGGGTCATCGCCGGTGACACCGGGGGCCACCGGGGCCCGGGTGCCACGCATACCCCGATCTCCGTCGTCCACGCGACGCTGACCCCCGGCGCGGCGGTGCACGTGCCGTGGAACCCCGAGTTCAACGCCCTTGCCTACGTCCTCGGTGGCCGGGGGACGGTGGGCCCGGACGCCACGGCGATCCGGGCCGGTCAGCTCGCGGTCTTCGGAACGGGGGATCTGCTCGGTGTCACCGCGGACGACCGGCAGGACGCGTCCTCGCCGAACCTCGAGGTCCTGCTGCTGGGCGGTCGGCCGATCCGGGAACACGTCGAGGTGTACGGCCCGTTCGTCATGAACACCCGGGCCGAACTGCGCCAGGCCGTCGAGGACTATCAGGCCGGCCGGCTCGGGGTCATTCCGGCGAACGCACTTATGCCGCATCGCGCCTGAACCCGACGGCATTCCGGGGTTCGGGGCGGCCGCCCGGCCCGTGCTGTCGGTGGTCCCCGAACCGGACGCCAGGCGGTCAGCCGGTGGGTTCGACCCGGCCGTCCTCGGGCCGGCCCGTCGCCCACCTCTCCTCAATGCGGCCGTACTTCCAGACCAGCAGAGCGGCGGCCCAGGTGGCGACGAACAGGCCGACGACGAAGTAGCCGACGACGTTGAGATCCAGACCCGCGATCCAGCCCCAGAACTCGCCGGTGAGATGTGCCTTCTCGGCGAGGATGCCGAGCAGTTCGACGCTGCCGATGAGGAACGCGATCGCGACGGACAGCCCGGTAATGGTGATGTTGTAGTAGAGCTTGCGGACCGGTTGGGAGAAGGCCCAGGCATAGGCGAAGTTCATGAACGAGCCGTCGATGGTGTCGAGCAGGCTCATGCCGGCGGCGAACAGGATCGGCAGGACGAGGACGGTGTACCAGGGCAGGCCGGCTCCGGCGGCGCCGGCGGCGAGGAGGAGCAGGGCGACCTCGGTGGCGGTGTCGAAGCCGAGACCGAACAGCACGCCGAGCGGGTACATCTGCCAGGGTCGGGTGACCGCCCTGGTGAAGCGGCCGAGGACGCGGTTCATCAGCCCGCGGGAGTTCAGCTGCTCTTCCAGGCCGGCCTCGTCGTACCCGCCGCGGCGCATGTCCCGGAAGACCCTGATGATGCTGAGGAGAATGCCGAGGTTGATCGCGGCGATGGCGTAGAGAAAGCCGCCGGAGACGGCGGTGCCGATCCAGGCGGTGATGTCGTGCAGGGTCGAGCCGTCGGCTTCGATCTGCCCGGCCAGGGAGCGGACGCCCACGCTGAACAGCAGCATCAGGGCGAACACAATCGTGGAGTGGCCGAGGGAGAAGAAGAAGCCGACGGACAGTGGGCGCTGACCGTCGGTCATGAGTTTGCGGGTGGTGTTGTCGATCGCGGCGATGTGGTCGGCGTCGAAGGCGTGGCGCAGGCCGAGGATGTAGGCGGTGACTCCGAGACCGACCCCGAAGACCTGGCCGTCGGCGCCGAAGCGGTAGTGGTGCGGCGCGATGATTGCCGTGAGCGTCACCCAGCCGATCACGTGTAGCCCGACGATGACCGCGGCCATGCCGCCGACACGCGCCCACTCCCGGCGGTCGAGCGCCCCGCGGACCCGGGCGGGAAGACCCCCCCTCGGCATGGTGCCGGCCTGCGCGACCATGGCAGGGCTCCCCTCGCGGTGCACCCGCCGACGTGGACGGGGAAGTTTTTGTGCGGCGGGCAGAGGAACGATAACCAGATCATGGATGCTTCTGCAACTAAGTTGCAGAAGCATCCATGATGCGGAGCTTTGCCGCCGCCGCGAGCCGCGGCCCCGGTCGCTGGGCATCTCCGGTCGCTGGGCATCTCCGCTCGCCCGACCTTCAGTGGCCCGGAGGCTCCTCCCCCGGGCCCGTCCGGGGAGACGGCGGGCCCGGCTGCCCCGCCTCGCGCCGTCGTTGCAGCTGGGCGACGAGCTGGTCGCTCGCCAGTAGCAGCACCGTGAGCCAGGAGATCGTCGCCACCTTCCCGAACGCGGCGACCCAGTCTCCGTCCGTCGGCAGCGCATGCCGGGCCTGCACCTGCAGCACGTACAGGGCGCTGACGCCCAGGCAGACCACCGGGCCGACGCGGGTCAGCAGCCGGCCGCGGGGCACGAGCAGCGCCACGGCCGTCGCCAAGGCGACGATGACCCCCGCTACCGGGGAGACCAGCACCGCCGAGAGCAGACCCATCCCCAACACGGCGAGCACGGTGGTGCGCGGGCCGACACGCCCCGCCCGGACGGACCACGGCTCGGCTGTCGGCAGATCCGGCTCCGGTGCCCGGGACGACCGGGACGCCCGCGTGGCCACGGTCGCGCGGGCTCGGCGGGNGTAGAAGATNNNNAG
>NZ_JPHT01000064.1:0-7495 GCF_000733325.1 Frankia sp. Allo2 | reverse complement strand
GAGCAGCACCGTCACCGCGGACAGCGCCAGGGCGAACCACACGATCCGTTGTGGGGTCCAGGTCAGCGTGACGGTGAACCCGGCGGCCGTCGGGGTGATCCGCCAGCCGTTCGCGTAGCCGTCCACCAGCCTGGGGGTGCCCAGGTCGGCGCCGCCCACGGTCGCCTTCCAACCCGGGGAGAGGCTCTCCGCGAGCACCAGCCAGAACGGGGTACCGGGCCGCGCCCCCGTCACGTCGACGGTGAAGGATGTGTCGCCGGCCGATCGGACCGTCACCCGTGGCGTGGCGGCCGACGTCGTTCCGGTGGTGCCCGTCGTTCCGGTGGTGCCCGTCGTTCCGGTGGCGGCCGACGTCGTTCCCGTGGTGCCCGTCGCGGCCGGTGGGGTCCCGGCGGGGGAGACGGCGGAGGCGGCGCCGGTCGCGTTCAGCCACGGGCCGCCGCCGACGTCCGAGGCCAGCAGCAGGCGATCGAGATCGATGCCGGCGAGGGCCCCGTCGGCGGTCCGGATCACGTGCTCCCCCGGGCCGAGGGTGACCGGCTGGCCGCAGGTGGCGACGGTCAACCCGAGCCGGTTGACCGCGTCGGCGGTGCCCCCGGTGACCTGCACCCCCACCGGCTGACCGTCGATGCTCAGCAGGTCGGTCCGGCAGGGCGCGGGGATCTGGGCCGGCAACAGCCCCGTCGCGGTGCTCCCTGCCGTGCCTGCCGTGGGCTGACCGGTGCCCGCCGTGGGCTGACCGGTGCCCGCGGCAGGCACGGTCGCGAGGCCGGGTATCCCGATCTCGGCGAGGCCCACCGGCATCGCCAGCGGCGAGCGACTGATGGGGTCGATGCTGGTGACGGTCCGGGCATCGTCGATGACGAACTTCCACGTGCTGCCGGTGACGGCCGGGAAGGTGAGGGTCACCTCGCGGGTGCCCCCGCGCCCCGCGGTGTCGGTGACCGCAGGCACGGTCACCGCGCCGACCCGCTGGCCGTCGACCTCGATCCCGATGCGGGTCGGGATCGAGTGCCGACCGTCGGCGACGATCGACATCGTCATCGACGAGACCGTCAACGGGGTCGGCGAGGCGACCTGGATCCAGCTGCCTCGCGGGTTGCCGATGCCCGGGCTCCACGCGGTGGCCGGGTTTCCGTCGAAGGCGCTCGACGCCCGCGCGGCGAGCGATCCCGGCAGCCGGCCGGAGGAGGTCACCACCGGGAGGGTGGCCGGGCGGCCCAGCACCTGGTCGACGCGATCGTCGGGGGAGTAGGCGGAGACGCGGGCGGTGCCGGTGAGCGCGAACGTCCGGGCCGTGGGCAGGGAGAACGACCGGCTGATGACCGACTCGGTGTCCTGCTTGAACGGTTCCGACGGGTTGGCCNGGTCCCGGGACACCTCCAGTGCCAGCCGGTGGCCGAGGGAGGCGGCACCGGCGGCGTCGAGGCTGTCACTCGGCATCCGCAGCACCTCCTCGGCCGTCAGCGGTGCCCCGTTCGCTCCGGGGATGGCGACCTCGGCGAACCCGACCGCGGAGACGTTGTCGTAGCTGCGCTGCCGGCCGGTGTTCGTCGCGTCGATGTGGATGCGTAACGTTCGGAAGGCCCGGGTGGGGAAGCGCACGACCTGCCCGGCGGCGGTGCGGGAGGCGTCGGTGAGCGCGACGGTCACCGGGGAGCCGCCGTCGAAGGTCAGCGTCGCCCGGGTGATCCACCGGTTGCGCGGCCCGGTCAGCGGCTGGACGAGGCGGATCTGGTTCGTCGTCGTCGGCTCGGCCAGCGTGGTCTGCCAGGCCTCCCCGGTCGGGTCGGTGAAGGCGCCGACCCGCCACGCGGTGCCCGGGTCGCCGTCGATCGCGCGGACCGGTCGGTCGGACGCCCCGTAGGAGAAGCTGTTCCCGTAGCTGGTGGCGGTCACCTCGGCGATCTTCGCCGGGGATCCCGGGGCGTGCAGGGTGGCTGTGGTCTCGCTGGTGACGTTCTGATCGGGGAACAGCGGCAGCCGGTTGTCGTTCGGGTCCTTCGCCAGCGGCCTGACTCCGGGTTGCTCGACGTAGCCGAAGTTCTCCCGGATGCCCGTCCACCGTTCGGCGCGCCGCCGGTTGGTGTCGGTGACGAGCAGGTCCGCACCGTCGTCGAGGGCTTGGCGCATCGCGGTGGGATCGGTGGCGAGTTCCGGGGCGTAGAGGATCGCCCGCCCGTCGGCG
The DNA here is from genome assembly GCF_000733325.1 of Frankia sp. Allo2. NCBI lineage: Bacteria > Bacillati > Actinomycetota > Actinomycetes > Frankiales > Frankiaceae > Frankia > Frankia sp. Allo2. The sequence continues at coordinate 5,307 of NZ_JPHT01000064.1, read as the reverse complement.
ATTGGCTCGGCGAGCAGGCCGGAGGCCGCCGCGTCCACCAGCGCCTCCCCGTTGCCGCTGACGAGCAGGGGCCGCGCGGTGGTGGCGGTGCGCACGATCGGCTGCGCGCCGCTGACCGGGAAGACGGCCAGCGCCGGNGGATCGGGCACCGACGGGTCGGTGCCGAGGGTGACCTCGTCGGTGAACGGGATGCCGGGATCCTCGGCAACCGGCGGTCCGAAGGTCTGTGGTACACCCAGCCCGTCCGGTCTGTTCGAGGTGAACAGGTTCCAGGTGGCCCGGGGGCGCGGGGTCCGGTACCGCTCGTAGGCGAGGTTGCTGCGCAGCACCACGTCGCCTACGCCCATCAACCGGGCGAGGTCCGGCAGGGCGGAGGTCTCGAACNCCCCCTCCTGCAGCCGGCGGTCCAGCGAGCGGACCAGGTCGACGCTGCCCGCCTCGCCGTAGGGGATGAGTTCCCGCATGACCAGCGGACGGTCCATCAGCCCCTCGGTGACCGGGTCGAGGGTGCTTCCCCAGCGGTAGTGGGAGAAGTCGGCACCGGGAAGCTCCAGCACCCGGGTGCCGTTGTTCCTGGTGTCCAGGGCGCGCGCGAGTTCGGTCTCGTAGGCGGGGACGTGCTCGGGGCGTTCGAGTAACGGCTCGACGAACTCGCCGCGGAACAGCGGTGACATGTCGAGGGCCAGCAACAGCAGGACCACCCCGGTGGCGAGCGGCGGAACCAGCCGTCGGCGCCGGCCCGACCGGACCGGCCGCCCACCGGGGGCAGCCGTAGCGGTCGGACCGGCCGCCGCGTACCGCTCCCAGAGAGCTGCGAGCCCGCCCGCGAGCAGCACCGACATGCCCAGTGCCACCATGGGGACCGCCCGGGGCAGCGAACGCAGCGCGAGACCGGCCGTCGATCCCTCGGCGAAGTCCTTGAACAGCCGTCCCCAGGGAGAGGGATCGTCGTACGGGTAGACGCCGACGGCGATCGTGGTGCCCAGCAGGATCAGCGCGACGAAGTAGCCGCGCTGGCCCCAGCGGATGGCCGAGGCGCCGATCAGGGCGAGGATGGGTATGGTGAAGCTGACCGCGATCAGCCAGATGCTCTGGGTGTAGTGGGTGGCCGGCCCGATCCACGGACCGAGCGCGTCCTGTCCATAGAAGAACCAGTTGCCCAGGCCCCGCAGCACCTCGGAGGCCTGCGAGCTGCTGGCGACCGTCTCGATCGTCTCGGTGAAGGCGAGGACGTTGAGGCCATAACCGGCCTGGGTGTAGAGCCCCGCGATCCACCACGCCGACGTGACGAGGACGACCAGCACCGCACGGGTGCACATACTCACGGCGGCGCCGAGTCGGACCTCGCGGGTACCCCAGACGGCGAACGGTATCCACAGCAGTGGGGCGAACAGGATGAAGATCAGGCTGGAGGCGTTGATGCTGCCGATCGTCGTGACCACGAGGGCGAAGGCGGCGGGGAAGCGCCATCCGGCGGGACGCCAGCCGGCCCGGCCGGGCTCCGCCTCGCGCAACCCGCGCACGGTGATGCCGATCAGCCAGCCCAGTCCGGCGTAGGGCAGCAGGATCGCCGAGATCCGCGCCTCGTATTCCAGGATGTAGGGCGAGAGCATGTAGCCGAACGCGGCGACGAACGCGAAGCGGTCGGGCCAGCGCAACGAGCGGAGCAAGAACAGCACGCCGGTGCCGGCGCCGAACAGGATGGAGCCCGTCCACAGCCGCTGCGCGACCCAGTCGGGCAGGCCGACGAGATCCAGCAGCCAGTAGAAGGCGCCCTGCGGAAACAGATAGCCGATGTTCTGATGGGTGACGGTGCCCATGCCGATGCCGGGGTCCCACATGGAGACCGCTCGGCGCAGCATCCGGCTCGGATCGAGGTAGAGGTATGCCTTGGTGTCGGCGCCGATCTTTCCCGGTGCCGTCGCCAGCAGCGGCAGATACGCCACGGCGGCCAGCACCAGGGTCGGCCAAGAGGGCGGTCGCCGCCGGCGGATCGCCGCCGAGGCCGGACCGGACTCGGGGCGACCGGACTCGGGGCGACCGGAAGCGGGGCGATCGGACGAGGCCGGACCGGAGGGCGACGTGGTCACGGTCACCGGATCACCGCAGTCACCGGTGCGGCCCAACCAGGTCCGCGGCCCGGGCCGCGCTGGAGCGGCGGCCTTGATGCCGGGCCGCCTCCCGGACTAGCGCCGCGAACGTCGAGCGAGCCGTCTGCGCCCAGGTGAAGGTCGCCGCATGCGCCAGCGCCCCGGCGGACAGGCGGGCGCGCAGATCGTGATCGGTCAGCACGCCGGCCAGTGTCTTGCCCAGGTCGGCCGGATCCTCCACCAACACGCCGGTCTCGCCGTCGACGACCGCGTCGGTGTGTCCGGCGATCTTCGTCGCGACCGACGGCGTGCCGCAGGCGGCGGCCTCGGTGATCGTCATGCCCCAGCCTTCACGGGCCGAGGCCGAGGCCAGCACCCAGGCGCGCCGATACAGCGTCAGCAGGGCGTCGTCGTCGACCCGCCCGACGAGGCGCAGCCAGCCGCCGGCTCCGGCAGCGGAGATCCGCTTCTCCAGCTCCACCCGCTCGTAGCCCTCGCCGACGATGACCGCCTCCATCGTCGGATGTTCGTCGTGGGCGTGGACGAGCCCGTCGATGAGGACGTCGAACCGTTTCACCGGCACCAGACGCCCGACAGCGAGGACGAGGGGATGCGGCGAGCGCTCGCCGGCGGGGGAGAAGGACGGGTCGATACCCGGCGGCACGACCGAGATGTTGCGCGGCGGCAGGCCGAGCAGGTCGATGATCTCGTGCCGGGACGACGGGGACAGCGTCAGGATGCGCGTACGCCGGTACAGCGGTGGTGCGATCTTGAATTCGACGGTCTCGCCGATCCTGGCCAGCTTCGGGGACAGCACCATCCGCCACATCTCGGCATGCACGTGGTGCAGGAACACCACCCGGGGGCAGCGGGCCCAGACCGGAGAGAAGAACGGCATCCCGTTCCAGATCTCGACCAGGCCGTCCCAGGGCCCGCCGCGGCCCAGCGCGCCGGACACCGCCGTGCGCGGGAAGACCGAGTACCGGCCCGCCTTGCGGACCACCGTGTAGCCGTTGCGGTGGACGGATTCCGGATGGCCGGACGCCACGGCCGTGCGCAGGCTCACGTCGATGCCGGCCTGCGCCCACAGCTCCGCGACCTTGTCGGCGTGCAGCTCCGACCCGCCCGACTCGGGGTCGTCGAGGTCACGCCAGGCCAGCATGTGCACGCGGCGCAGCCCCGAAGTCTCGACCAGCTCGGCGAGGGAGGGCCGGTGCGGCGCGGCCTCGATCCCGGGCGCTCCCACCTGCGCGGCCAAGAGGCCCGGCGGGACCGGGACGGCCGGCGGCACGACGAGGCCCGCGGGGGTCGGCGGGATCGTCGCGCCGGGGCCGCGCCGATTGCTCGCGGCGCTCATGCCCGAGCCGTCCGACGGGCGGCGGCGAGCACCGACAGGCCGGTGACGATGGCCAGCACGGCCTGGCAGGCGAGGTCGGCGCGGGCGGTGCTCGTCGGTGATCCGTCCGCCCACAGCATGAGGGGGACGGTCGCGGCGGCGGCCAGCCCCAGGGCCAGCAGTACGCCTCGCTCGCCGAGAGCGAGCAGGTAGTGGGTGAACAGCACGGTAGCTCCGAGACAGGTCATCGCTGCGGCCAAGGGGAGAAGCGCGCCGGAGGCATCGGTGAAGCGAGGGCCGAAGGCCAGGGAGAGAAGTGTGTCGGGTGCGAGGAGAGCGGCGGAGAGCAGCCCCAGCGCGGGGACGAGGAGTATCGCTAGCGTTGCTCCGAGTTGATGGAGGGCGTGCTGTCCGAGATGTCGTCGATCGGCGGCCTCCGGCAGCAGGAAGCCGGCCAGCACGACCGCCGCCAGTACGAGCACCTTGCTGGCCACCGAGACGGCCGCGTAAGAGCCCGACCGGTCGGGGGCGAGCCGGCCCTGCATGAGGACGTCGATGTTCTGCAGGAGGCCGAGCATCGCCAGCGCGACGAGAGCGGTGCCGACCTCGACGGCCAGCCGGGCCGTGGGCGCCGCGGGCGAGCCCGGCTCGGGCGACATTCCCACGACCGCGTCCGGGTGGCGGCGCAGCGTGGACCGCGTGTGGGCGAGGGCGGCCAGCACACCGAGCAGGACGGCGATCGCCGCGCCGGTCTCGTCCAGACCGGCGAGCACCAACCCGATCGTGAACACCGTCTTCACCGCGGCGTCGACGAGCAGGTTGGCGGCCAGCGCCGGATAGAGCCGGCCGCACTGCAGCAACCCCCGGTCGACGCAGAGCAGACACCAGGCGGCACCGGCGGTCACGATCTCGGCGACGCCGCCGGGACCGGGCAGCGACAGTTCGTGGGCCACGAAGCCCCGAGCGGCCACCGCGAGCATGGCGACGACCAGCACGAGCGCGACCCCGACCCGGCGGACCCGGCGGACCCACTGCGCCACCAGGTCCAACTGCCCGCTGTGCTGCCAGGTGGTGATCCGCCGGACCACCCCCACGAGCAGGGCGCTGCCCGGCATGGACACGATGAAGAAGATCGCGATCAGTTGGGCGACCGCGCCGTAGGATCGGGTACTCAGCGCGCGTGCGATGATCAGCGTGACGCCCATGTTGGCGAGGTTGGCGAGCAGGCCGGCCAGCGCCAGCGGGATGGCGCCGCGCACCGCCCCCCGCAGCCGGGTGCCCCGGGTCTGTTTCAGGCGTTTACGCAGCGTCCAGCCGTCGGCCGCGATCGCGGCCGACGCGCCGCCCGGCTGGGCGGTATTGCGCTTCATGCGGAGTCCTCCCCGACGACATACGCAGGGGTACTCCCCGCCCCGCGCAACGGAATGCCCGCGTGGGGCCGGTTCACCCGCGCCGGGGTGGTCGGCCGCCTGGTACGTCCGGGAACGGTGCTCAACGGATTGTCAGTGCCTTGTCGGCCGATTCCGTCTCGGTGGCGACGTCGGCGTCCACCATCATCGCCACCAACTCCTCGAACCCCACCCGCGGCTTCCACCCCAACACCTCCCGCGCCTTCGACGAATCCCCCACCAGCACATCCACCTCAGCCGGCCGGAAAAACCGGGGATCCTGCCGCACGAACCCCGACCAGTCCGAGATCCCCACCCGCCCGAACGCCACATCCAACAACTCCCGGATACTGTGCGTCTCCCCGGTCGCCACCACATAATCGTCCGGCGCGTCCTGCTGCAGCATCCGCCACATCGCCTCCACGTAATCCCCCGCGAAACCCCAGTCCCGCCGCGACTCCAGATTCCCCAACGACAACGAGTCCTGCAACCC
>NZ_JPHT01000063.1:0-13084 GCF_000733325.1 Frankia sp. Allo2 | reverse complement strand
GCTCCGGACCGGTCAACGGGAGCCTCTACTCCGGATCAGCAGTGGAGAGGATCTGCGTCCTCCCGGCCAGGCCATCCGGCCACCCATATGAGCAAGGCGTCGAAACAGTGGCTGGCAATTGTCCAAATCACACATTCCCAATTCACAAGGTGAGGAAAGTTCAGTGGGAACTTTCACGACCCGAGCGTTCAGCGGAAGCACCTTACTCGCCAGACGAGGGCGACGCCCAAGGTTGACGCCGACCGAAGGCAGAGCCCTTCGAACTTCATTGCTTACTACTGNTGACATCACAGGTCNCCGGAGCCCGCAGGCAGCTACAGGAAGCTCTCATCTATACGCCATCGATGAGAGGGGACGCGACGATCAGAGCCCGGGAGTCGGCCCAGGCTAGCTGCGGCGTCGGCCCTCGACATACCGATATCGACGTGCCGGAAGATATCGACATCCGCTTAATGGGATGCGCAAAGGGTCACGGACCGCGTTTACTTTCAGTAGCCGGAAGAGATCGCAATTCCCGCCTCTCGATGAGTCGAGCATTGCGCTGGCCTTGTCATGCGCCATCGCCAGGTGTAGCGTGTCGCTAGGCGTCGACTGACCGTCAGAAGACGCGTCAATTCGTACCGCCCGAATAGACCATCGGAGGTCTTCACTTTCCGATGCCCTGAATTCGTGCACCCCATTCTCGGGAACTCTTCACCAGGTAGGCACGGAAGACCTGGTCACGCCGGAACAAGAATCCGGACAAGCTAATCGGCTGATCGGAGGCCGGAGATCATCGTACGTAGGCTTCAACCACCAGCACGTAGCGTACTCCAGGTCATGAACCGAAGGACAGGACGGCCAGCCCAGGGATGATCACGAGGATGTCGAACGAAGCCTACATCGAGCCCGAACCCGCGAAGCGCTTCGTCGACCACGCGGTGGAGGAGTATCAGCGGTGCCTGGCGAGTAGGAACGCCGATGGTGTGCCAACTCATCTACCGCGTGCCTCCGGCCTCCTGTTCGGTGTCGACAATCGCCACGGGATCACGATCGGCGACATCGAATTCGTGAAGAATGTGCGCGACAGCGACGCGGACGTGATAGCCGAGTTCGAAGATGTAATCGCACCGCAGTTCGGCGACGTGTACAGGAACCCCGGCCGCGGGTTCTGGTGCTCCGGCGAGGACGTCTTTCAGGCGGTGAAAAAGCACGAGGCGGCGGGTCTCGAGCTGATCGGCTCGATTCATTCTCATCCGAACTGGCATGAGATCGGACCTCAGCATGAGCGGACGCAGCGGTTGAGCGAGAAGCCGACCCGGATGGATGAGTACCTGTTCCGTCAGTCCTCCTGGCCGGTCAACCTGATCTGGTATGTCCACGCGGGCCGTCAGGGCCTCGCACACCGGGTCGCCGCATGGAAAGCAGGGCCAGAGCGGTGCGCAGAGCTCGACCTACACATCCCGTCGCAGATCCGGGATGAGTTCGGACTGGGATGACGGTCCACCGCGGCGGCCTCGGAAGACACGACGCGTCAATCGCGTGGCCTCGGTACAGGCCAGAGGAGGAGACAGGATGAACGGAACGCAGAACGGCGCTCGCGAGGGTCTTCCACCGCCCATGGTTACCATCAAGATACCAGCGGCCTTCCGGGCGCTGTCCGGCGGGCAGCGGCAGGTCGCTGCCAAGGGCGAGAACATTCGCGAGGTGTTCGCCGACCTGAACGAGTGCCTGCCCGGGCTCATCGACAAGATCATGGACGGCCAGGGGTCGGTCCGACGGTATATCAACGTCTATCGAAATGACAACGACATCAGAGGCCTGGAAAATCTCGAGACCCGCGTCGAGGAAAGTGACGTGGTCTGGATAATACCTGCAGTGGCGGGAGGTAGCATTCGTCCGGCGGTCCAGGAGCCGAAGGNGCCAGAGGNTCTGCCCTCGGAGTTCTTCCTCAATCCTGGCCCATCACCGCACGCGACGAACGCCGAGCTCAGATCGAAATGCCCCGTCCACCAGATTAACTATCCTCCGGGAAGTGAGGCATACGCCGTTCTCGGCCACAGGGCCGTGGCGGAGGCCTTCACCGACTCGCGCCTGTCCAAGGAAGCGGAGAACCTACCTCCCAGGTTTCGCGACAGGGCTCTGTCCAGCAGCCTCCTCATGGTGCGTAACCTGGGATTCGCGGACCCTCCCGACCACGCCCGGCTGAGGAGGCCGATCAGCCGGGCATTTCTGCCGAACGCGATCGCCGACCTCCGCCNCCGCANCCAGGATGTCGTCGACGATCTCATCGACACATTCCCCGCGCCCGGTGAGATCGACCTCCTCGGCGCGTTTGCCCTGCCGCTTCCACTCACTGTCATCTGCGAGTATCTCGGGATACCTGTCCAGGACAGACCACTCTTTCTCGAGTGGGGTTACATTCTCAGCCAGGATCCCTTCCAGCACGCGGAGTCCGAGCTGAAGGCCGCGACCGAGGAATTCACCGACTACTTCACCCGGCTGGTGGCCCGACGCCGCACGGATCTGCGGAAGGACCTGCTCAGTGAGCTCGTAAGGGCGGCAGACAGTGACGCACTCAGTGAACGCGAACTCCTCTCCACCATTCTCCTCCTGCTCATCGCGGGCCACAAGACGGTCGCGAACCTGATAGGAAATGGGACTGCTCTGCTACTCGGCCACCCAGGCCAGCTCGACCTGCTCCGAACCACTCCCGAGCTGATTCCCGCCGCGGTCGAGGAGATGCTGCGCTTCGAGGGTTCGGCCGCCTGGGCATCCATGCGGGTCGCCGTCGAGGACATGCGGCTCGCCGGAACAGAAATTCCCAGGGGGAGCTTCGTGCATCTCTCGCTGTCCAGCGCGGGGCACGATCCGGAGGCATATGACGAGCCGGAGCGGTTCGACGTCACCCGATCCCCGAACCACCATCTGGCTTTCGGCCACGGCGCGCACTTCTGCGTTGGTGCCCCCCTCGGCCGGCTTCAAGGAGACATCGCCTTCACAACGCTGCTGCGCCGGTTGCCAGGATTCGAGCTGGCAGTCCGTCAGGACGAGGTGGAGTGGCTCGCCGACAGCTCGCTCAGCCGGGGGCTCAGAGCGCTCCCCATCCGGGTCCGGGAGCGGTTGCCGCGATGAGCACCGTATGCCACGGCCGCGGAATTNCCCCCCGCCGGTCGTCTCCCGTGAGCGATCAGCGATGACGGCACGAGCAGGCGGACCGAGGATCGCGGTGGTAGGCGCGGGCGCGGTCGGTGGGTATCTCGGCGGCCGCCTGGCCGGCGCCGGTCACGAGGTGGAGTTCCTCGCCCGGGGCGAGAACCTCGCCGCGCTCCAGAAGAACGGGCTGCGGGTAATGGATGACTCAGGTTGCTGGTCGGTGCCGGATGTAAGCGCCTCCGACCACCCTGACGACATCGGAAGAGTCGACTTCGTTCTGCTCTGCGTAAAGACGGGACAGCTTTCCGATGCCGTCGAATCGCTGGGCCTCATGGTCGGCCCGGATACCGCGGTCCTCACTCTGCAGAACGGGGTCGACGCTCCCGGCCAGGTCGCGGCGAGGATTGGCCGCCGTCGCGTGCTGCCCGGAACGATAAGGATCGCGGCGACGATGGCCGGTCCTGGCGAGATTAGACACGCCGGCACCACCTGCGAGGTAAGTTTCACCGCGTGGGACGGCCAGGCATCAAGGCAGGTGACGCGCCTTCGTGAGCTCTTCCGAGAATCCCAGGTGACGGTTACCGAGCCTGACGATATTTGGGCCACCCTGTGGGCGAAGTTCCTGATGGTGGTGCCGGTCGGCAGTCTCGGAGCCGCCACCGGCGGCGCGACCATCGGCGAACTCCGTTCTCGGAGCGGTACTCGCCAGCTCCTGATCGCCGGCATGCGGGAGATCTACGAGGCCGGTCTCGGGCTGGGAATCTTCCTGCCCGACGACGCCGTGGACACGGCGATGGGACTGGTGGACAGGCAATCAGCCGGGGTCACCACCTCACTTCAGCGAGACATCCTGACCGGTAGGCGGTCGGAGCTGGACGCGTGGACCGGGGCCGCTGTCCGGCTGGCCCACGACGCAGGTCTGAGCGCGCCGGTTCACGAACTCCTATACGAGTTGCTCGCCATCCGAGAGTCGCGTGCGGCCGAAGCGGCCTAGACCCTGCCGCCCAACCTCTGCACGGGGTCTCGGGATTCGGGAGGAGGGTCAACGAGCACAGCGGACAGGTACCAGCAGAAGTGCAGGGACGCAGGCGATGCTCCCTCGTGATCTCAGGAGTCCCAAACGGTGAAAGTGAGATTCGCCGGCCGTGACCCGCTGCGGGACGTTACGGCCTATCGGAGCACAGAGCCCGCGAACACGGCGGCAAACGAGCCCGGGCGGTTCGACCTGTCAAGCAACGAACTCGTGCTTCCCCCACTGCCCACAGTGCTCTCGGTCATCGAAGATGGCCTCAGCCGGCTGGCCCGTTACCCCGACCCGACGGCACGGACCATCACAGAGGAGATCGCGAAGCACCTGCACGTCTCCCCAGACGCGGTGGCGGTGGGCCCCGGAAGCGCCGGGGTACTCCAACAGATTCTTCTCGCACTGTGCGGCGTCGGCGACGAGGTCATCTACGCGTGGCCGGGCTTCGACGCCTACCCGCTCCTGGTCGCCATCAGCGGGGCCACGAGCGTTCACGTTCCGCTCACGTCTACCGGTGATCACGACCTGGACGAGATACGTGCGCGGGTCGGCCCGCGCACCAGGGTGATTCTTCTCTGCTCTCCCCACAATCCAACCGGCGTGGTCATTGATCGCCATCGTCTGGACTCCTTTCTGCGCTCACTGCCGGGCGACGTCCTCACGGTGCTCGACGAGGCCTACGTCGAGTTCGATCGCGGCGAGAATCCCCCGGGTACTCCGGATGTTCTCAGCCGGCACCGCAACATCGTCGTGCTCCGGACCTTTTCGAAGGCCTACGGGCTAGCGGGCCTGCGGATCGGCTACGCCGCGGGCCCGGAGCGGATCATGGTGACCGTCCGCAAGGCCGGTCTTCCCTTTGGGGTCACCCACATCGCGGAGCAGGCGGCGATCCTCTCCCTGCACAGCGAGGGTGAGCTACGCGGTCGCCTGGACACGGTGACCGTGTCGCGAGACGAACTGACCGCTGGTCTCCGGTGGTCGGGTCTGCCGGTGCTGCCTTCTCGCGCCAACTTCGTCTGGCTCCCCCTGGCCGCTGCGGCCGACTCCTTCGCGCAGGACCTGGCGGAGGCAGGAATCAGGGTCCGCCCCTATCCGGGGTATGGCGTACGGATCTCCGTCGGAGCACCGGAAGCACAGGAGAGCCTCCTGAGGTCCCTTGGCCGAGGCGTACCCACGATCTGGGTGTGAGGACCGCGTCATCTCCGGCTCGGCCGGCAACGGATCCTGCCGGCGCCGCGGGCGTGGGCGTCTCGGCGCACGAGCGCGCCGTGTCTTTCTAGCGACCGAAATTCGAGGTGGGAATCTAATGAGGCTTCTCCTTATCGCCATGCCATGGCAGGGACTTGACACACCGTCCAGTGCGCTGGGAGTACTCGGGCCTTCCGTCCGCGAACAGGCGCCCGGCTGGTCCGTGGACGAGTTGTACGGAAACTTCCGGTGGGCTGAGCACCTGATGTGCGCTAGCGGCGGAGCCATCGGCGTGGCGGACTACGGCAAGGTGGCGGTCCAGGTCTTTCAGGGCGTCGGCGACTGGGTCTTCGCTCCCGCGCTGTATGACGTCGCGAGCTACCGTGTCGACGAGTACGCGCAGCTTCTCGACGCGCAGGGTGTCGACGCGGAGGTTCCCGTCGAGATGCAGCGACACTCCCGGACGTTCATCCGGCAGCTGGCGGCCGAGATCGCCGCCGATCCACCGGACATCGTCGGATTCACCAGCACTTTCATGCAGAACGTTCCGTCACTCGCGCTCGCGAGGGAGATCAAGAGAGTCGCGCCGGGCGTCCTCACGGTGATCGGCGGCAGCAACTGCGACGGGCCGCAGGGGCCGGCCCTGCACCGGAACTTCGATCAGCTCGACTTCGTGATCAGTGGTGAAGGCGAACGGTCGCTGCCCGCGCTGCTGAGGTGTGTCGCCGCAGGTGCGAGTGTCGCCGACATACCCGGCCTCAGCTGGCGGTCCGACGGGATGACGGTCACGAACCCNCCCGCCGAGTCGTCCGTGCCCTTCGGCGTGGTGCCAGCCCCCGACTACGACGGCTACTTCCAGGCGCTCGAGAATTCGTCGCTCGGCCCCGGCATCCGGCCGATGGCGGTTCTCGAGACATCCCGTGGCTGTTGGTGGGGCGAAGTTCACCAGTGCACCTTCTGCGGCCTGAACGGATCGAACATTAACTTTCGGAGCAAGGCTCCCGAACGCATCGCGCACGAGGTCCGGGACCTGGCGTCGAGGCACCGCGTTCTCGACGTGGTGATGGTCGACAACATTCTCGACATGGGCTACATCGATAAGGTGATGCCGGAGCTGGCGGCCCTCGACTGTGATCTGAGGATTCACTACGAGATCAAGTCGAACATGATCCGCGAGCAGCTGGGCCGCCTGAGGGACGCGAACGTGCTCTTCGTCCAGCCGGGCATCGAGAGCCTGAGCAGCCACGTGCTTCGGCTGATGGAAAAGGGCGTGAGTTCGGCGCACAACGTGCGTATGCTGCGAGATGGCATGGATCTCGGCCTGAGCGTCACCTGGAACATCCTGTACGGATTCCCTGGGGAGACCGACGAAGATTATCAGAGCCTGCTGAGGAAAATGGCATCACTGGAACACCTCCAGCCGCCAACCGGCGCGTGGCGCATTGCACTGGAGAGGTTCAGTCCCTATTTCGATGATCCTTCCCTTGGATTCATGTTCCGCACGCCGGCGCGCTTCTATGAACTTATCTATAATGTTCCAAAAGGCGAGTTGTATGATCTCGTCTACCTTTTCGACGGCAGTACGCGAGGGATCGCGGGGCCGCTGGAGGACGACCTGAAGCAGGCAGTCAGAAACTGGGCCGAGGCCTATCCAAGGAGCACGCTTCTGTATTGGATCGNCGACCAGGGCCGGGTGGTCATCGAGGACCAGCGGGCAAGCTGGCCTGAAGAGGTCATCGAGTTGGACGAGCTGCAAAGCAATGTATACCTCGGTCTCTTCCAGGGAGCCGGGTGGGAGGGCGTGCGCCGACGGCTCGCCGACGGCGGCCAAGTCGTGACCGACGAGGAAGCCCGGAAGATCCTTCGTTACTTCGTCGACCGCGGTCTCGCCTTCGAGGACGAAGGGCGCTACGTGAGCTTGGCGCTCGAGGTCGACCCGTACCGCCGGAAGCTTGTCGACGGCAGAGAGGTCGCGGCATCCCGATGAGCGCCCTGCTGGATATCGACGGACTCAGGGCGCTGGCCGACCGCCACGGGCGCCGCCCGGCGGGCGGGCGACCGGGCGCCGCGGTGCTGGTCCTCGGTGCGGACTGGACCGGGCTCCCTGCTCCTGACGAACTGGGATCGCTTCTGCGGCGTGTGCCCGTCGCCGGNGTGCGGCTGGCTGAGGCCGTCGACCTGTCAGGACTCCCGGCTGACGTGACCGCGCGAAGCATCGCGCTGGTTCGCGAATGCTCCTCGATCGGAGTGCGGTTGTCGTGGTCATTGAGCCTGAGCCCGGACCAGATGGGGATGGTTCGGATACTCGATCACCTACCGCCTCCGGGGAAGGTGACCGTCCTGGGCGAGGGAGAACTCCCCCTCGGCCATTGGCGATCGGCGGGCAGTTTTGGTCTGTTCTATTTCCGGAAGGGGCCGGACTTCGTCTCCGTAGTCGACCAGAGGAGCGAGGCCACGAATCGGTTCATCGTCGACGACGCCGTCCTCATCGACGTGCTCCGGCAGGGAATGTCGGGATGCGCGTGGGCCGACGTGACCCGGACTCCGCAGTATGCCGCGGCCGCGCGGGACCTGGTGGGCAAGGGCTTGATCCTGCGCGTCGGCGACTATTGCGTCACTCTACCGGTGCATATGCGTCGTTGGCCGGTGGGGACGCTTCTGCTGGGCGGGACTCTGGCCGCGGCCGGCACGAAGAAGTCCGTTCTGACGGTTGACCGGCAGCTCTGACCGACTCCCGCGGCCCTCTTCCTGGAAGCCGGGCGGCCACCACAGCCGGGTCGCCACCGAAGCCGCCCGGTGCCAGGTGTGGCTCGGCAGTCTCGGGCGACTCGGCGCCGACCCGGCCGGCCGGTGACCCCAGACCGTCAGTAGTGGCTGTTCATGGCGGTACGCACCTCGGCGAGGGTTGCGTCGGCGACGGCTCCCGCTCGTTCGTTGCCCTCGCGGAGCACACGGCGCAGATGGGAGCGGTCCTCGGCGTAGTCGGCTCGGCGAGCCCGGATCGGTGCCAGGTAGTCGTTGACCGCTTCGATCACGATCTTCTTAAGTGCGGCGGCCCCGGCGGAGCCGATGTCGTCGGCGACCTGATGAGGGTGCCGGTTCTGGCAGAGCGAAGCGAGCAGGAGGAGGGAGGACACCTCGGGACGGTTCGCGGGATCGTAGGTGATGTGGCGCTCGGAGTCGGTCTTCGCTCCCTTGAGCAGCCGGGCGGTCTCGTCGGCGGTCGCAGCCAGGGCCACAGCGTTACGCCGGCTCTTGCTCATCTTGGAGCCATCCGTGCCGAGGAGAAGGGGCGCGCTCGACAGGAGCGCCTCGGGCTCTGGAAACAGTCTGGTGCCGTCGCCGTAGCGGTCGTTGAAGCGGCGGGCGATCGTGCGGGCGAGTTCGAGGNGGGGAAGCTGGTCCTGGCCCACTGGGACCAGGTTTCCCTTGCAGAAGAGAATGTCGGCGGCCTGGTGGACGGGGTAGGTGTACATCAGGCCACTGACGGCCGACTGCCGGGAATGCGCGATCTCCTCCTTGACGGTGGGATTGCGGTTCAGCTCGGCAACGGAGACAAGGCTTAGAAAGGGCAGCATCAGCTGGTTGAGGGCGGGGACGGCACTGTGTGTGAAGATCGTGCTGCGTGCCGGGTCTATGCCGATGGCCAGGTAGTCCAGGACCAGTTCCTCCACGTGGGCGGTCAGGTTGTCCGCTACGTCGCGATCGGTCAGAACCTGGTAGTCAGCAATAATCAGGAAGATCTCCGTCCCGAGATCCTGAAGGCGAACCCGATTGTGCAACGTGCCGAAGTAGTGCCCGAGATGTAGGCGCCCGGTAGGACGGTCACCCGTCAGTACCCGAAACCGCTCGGGGTTGCTGAGAATCAGTTCTTCCAATTCCGCGCTGCGCGCCTGGGCGGCGGAGGTTCTGAGCGCCGAGGTAGCGGGGTCCGAGTCTGTGGTATCTAGGCCTATGGACGCGGAATCAGTGTTCACGGGATCTCCTGGAAGGTCGGTCCCGCCGTCGCGATGGCACGAGCCCGATCCCCGAGACGCGAAGGGCCGTCCATCCGAACGGCGCGATCACAGCTGGGAAGGCGGCCGCTCCTACTACTGAGCTTTAATCTTCGAGGTCAAGCTGGTTTTCTGTGTTTGTCTACGGGCGGGTGTGAATCGGGTAGACCGGCTATATGAGATATGCGACGGGTGGCGGGTTGACGCCCGCCGAGCAGGTGGAACGTGAGCGGGTCCGGAGGGCTGCGGCCGGCCGGTTCGCCGCGGGGGCGAGCCAGGCCGAGGTCGCCCGGGAGTTCCGGGTGACCCCGAAGACCGCGAGCCGCTGGCACCACGCCTGGGAGGCCGAGGGCGAGTCCGGGCTGCGCTCGGCCGGGCCGGGGTCGCGGTGCCGGTTGGATGACCGGGACCTGGCCCGGTTGGAGGCGGTCCTGCGCCGGGGACCGGGGCCGTACGGCTGGGAGGATCAGCGGTGGACCCTGGCCCGGGTCCGCCAGGTGATCGCAGCAGAGTTCGGGGTGGACTACACCCTGGCCGGGGTGTGGCTGCTGCTGGACCGGCAGGGCTGGTCGTGCCAGCTCCCCGCCCGCCGCGCGGTCGAACGCGACGACGCCGCGGTCGACGCCTGGGCGCAGGAGGAGTGGCCGGCGGTAAAAAGACCGCGGCGGCCCAGGACGCCTGGATCTGTTTCCTCGACGAGACAGGACAGGGGCTGAGGCCGCCACGGGCACGGACCTGGGGCCGGCGGGGTCGGACCCCGGTGGTGCGGGTACCGGGGCGGGGNGGGAACGGCCGGGTGAGTGTGGTCGGGATGGTCTGCTACCGGCCCGGCTGGCGTCCGCGGCTGCTCTACCGGGCCCGGACCTGGCGGGGTGGTGGCGGGCGCAGGGGGATCGGCTGGGAGGACTGCCGGGATCTGCTGGCCGCCGCGCATGCGCAGCTTCCCGGGGGCCGGCTGGTGCTGGTCTGGGACCGGGTGAACATCCACCGGCAGACGGAGATGACCACGTTCCTGCGGGAGCACGCGGGCTGGGTGAGCGCGGTGCTGCTACCGGCCTACGCCCCTGAGCTGAACCCGGCCGAGGGGGTGTGGTCACAGCTCAAGCGCACCGCTGTGGTGAACCTGGCTGCCCGCGCCCTCGACGAGGTCTGCCAGGCGGTCAAGCACGGGCTGAAACGAATGCAGTACCGGCCCCCGTTGCTGTTGGGGTTCCTCGCCGAAACCGGTCTGGTCTGGGAAGAGCTATGGTCAACATGACTCCACGCATTAAAGCTCAGGAAGAGCGCCACCAGATGAGGCACGAACGGTCCACGCCCCCATATTAACAGCAGCCGTCTGGGCGGTTCGGTTCCGAGTGAAGANGGCCGGCCGACCCGGTGGCCGGTCATGGCGTCCGCCGGCACCATGTTCGACATGCCCGCCCGTGCCATCCGGCTCGACGCTCTCCAGAAGACCCGCCATCCGCAATCCCCCCGCGAGCTGACCGCACCGACCGACGTCCGCCATGACGCTGTTCACCCGTGAGGATGACAGCCCGACCACCACCGCACCGGCGACCACCGTGTGATCTGTCGGCCGAGCAGGAGGATCAGCGACCGGCCAACCTGCGTCCCTCGGTTCGCCGCCCTGGTCTACGACGTCGGCCGGTTGCTGCGACCATCGAGCGCACCGTGGATGTCAGCGCGCAACTGGGCGACCAGGCCGCGGGCTGTCCCGGTGCCAACGGCGAGCCGCTTGCGCAGCGTTTCCGCGGAGATGGGGCGTTGGTGCTGCTGTCAGTGCAGCACGTCCTCGGCGCGGGCGCGGTGCAACAGGTCCTGCCTGCGCGCCTCACGCGACAGCGGGCCCCCGACGGTAGTCCTGCCGGGCATTGGCTCGGCTGCCGTCGCTGAACACGCACACGATCCCCAGCCCGTCGTCGGTCACCGTGGCCGGCATCAGTCGTCCTCGCCAGGTTCGTCGGTGAACTCCGCCGCGACCTCGGTGTCCGCCGCCGGATCATCGGCCAGGCCGGCCGCCGCGCCGGCTCGCGCATACGCCTCCCCGAAAATCCGGGTGGTGTCCAACCGGCGAAGGTAAGCCTCCGTCGTGGTGACCGATGAGTGACCCATCAAATCCCGCAGCACCAGCAGCGGATCGGCTTTGCTCAGATACAACGCCAACGCGGCGTCCGGCCCGCCGTCTCCACCGGCCGCCACCAGTTCGGCGGCCCGCCGGTAATGCCCATCCACCAGCCGTTCCAACGTGGCCATCGCGAAAGAATGCCGCAGCCGATGCGGATGAACATGCGGGAACCGCAGCTCGACACGTGCCCGGATACGATCCGACGCGCGTTCCAAAACGGTCGCCCAGGCGGTGAACGGTCCGCCGTCCGAGCGGACCGCCAACAGGCACGAACCACCATCCGGAGCGACCAGCCGCCGCCGCTCGCCCGGCGTCAGCGCATCCCAGTCCCGGCGCNCCCCGTTAATCCGCCCGCCACGCATGTCCGGCTCGCTCACCCGCAGCGCAGGACCCCACCGGGCCGGCGGACACCATGATGCTCCTTCCACCGCGGCGGCCCGGTCCAGCGTCACATAATCATGCACAACCCTCAGCGCCTCGACGCTGATCCAACTGGTACGGAACTTACGGCCCTTGGCCACCCCGGACGGCACCGGCAGCGCCCCCGGCCGGGACGGCGGCGTCGGGATCTCATAGACCAGCAGCGACGAGAACTCCTGCAACCGCAGGCCCGTCGCCAACGCCAACCCGACCACCGCCCGGTTACGGGCAAGCTCCCGCCCCGCATAGCCAGCATCCGCCTGACCGTCCCGGTCCAGCCCGGCCAGCGCGTTCAGCAGCAACGTCGCAAAGTCGGCTTCCAGATATTTGATCGTGACGTGCGGTTTCGGAGTTCGGCGCATCGCCAGGTTCACCCGGACGTCACGCACCATGCCGCCGACCATGGCCTTCGCGGTCCGGTAGGTGAACGGCTCGGCCGACGCATAGCCTTCGGCCATCGCCCACCGGTAGAACATGCTCACGATGCTTATGTGCTGGCTCCACGTGCTCGCCGCCAGCCGCCGCTCCACCGGCCCCGCCGACCGGTCCTCGGCATATTTCCCAAGTGCCAGTTTGAGCTGCTCGCGCGGGCCGAGCACGTCGATGCCGTGCCCGGCCAGGAACTCCACCCAGTCCTTCACCGCCCGCGCATACGCCGCCCACGACCGCGGCGCCGGCACACCGCACGCCGGAAGCTCACGAAGCCACCGGTTCACCACCGCCGCCGGCCGCACGCACCCCGGCCCGTCCTCGAACCGCAGATCGTCGTCGACCAGCACCGGCATGCGCTCGGGGATCAGCGGCGCTGCCTCGACATCCCACGACTCCCACCCCCGTGACGAGAAGAAGATCAGCAACATGGGAGTCGACGGTAGAACCACGACACGGCGCCGAACCACGACCAAAAACGCCGTGTCACCCCAGGTCAGCAGCGAATCGCTACACAGCAACTAAGTGGTTGAGCCTGGAAGTCCTTTGGGGGTGCAGTGATTCAGCTGGGTTCGGCGGGGAGGTGGATGGTGCAGGCGGTGTCGAGGGCGTCCTGGGGGCTACCGGCGGGGTATCCGGTGAGCAGGGCGGTTTCCTGGTAGCGGTCGTGGGCGGCGGAGTAGATCGCGAAGCCGAACGAGTGGGCTGACCCGCCGTAGCGCAACCGGCACAGGGGGATCTCCTCGCCGTCGGGCAGGACGCCGGCGA
>NZ_JPHT01000062.1:0-13391 GCF_000733325.1 Frankia sp. Allo2 | reverse complement strand
GTTGCTCGTCTGTGCTTAGCCCTTAGAGCAATACCCGACGTGAGACACGCGCCTATTCGACGAGGTGGATGGTGCAGTAGCGGGTGGCGGTGCGGGCGAGTCGGGCGTCGGCGTAGACGAGGGCGTTGGCGAGCACGGAAGCGTCCACTACGACCATCACGTCCCGTCATGGTTCCCGCTCAGGCGGAGCCCGGCAGCGGGCCGCCCCGCGAGGAGGTGAGTCCGTCGCGCCGCCGTGACCTACTCGGCACCGGCATCCTTCTTGCCGCCAGCACCGCCACGACTGGCGCCACCAGCCGCGCCGCGCAGATCTCCCGCGCCATCGCCGCGTCCACCCCGGACCCCCTCAGTGTCGCCCAGCTCCACCAGGGCATCCAACGCCTCACCCNGATNTACNCCACNACNCCGCNNGNNGANCTNCTCGGACCNGTCGAACANGCGTGGGANGANGCNGAAGCCCGNNTNGAAACCNGNGTNNCCGGCNCCGACCGTCGCGANCTCGAACTCCTCGCCGGCCAATACGCCTTCTACCGTGGTCGACTCGCCTTCGACATGGGCGATGACGACGGCGCGTTGACGTTCTTCGTCCTCGCCGCTCAACACGCCCANGCAGCCGGTNACCCACTACTTNCCGGATCGGTTGCCGCCATGCGCTCCGCCGTGGCCTTCTTCGCCCGCGAGTTCGAGACCGCTGCGGACATCGCCGCCCAGGCCCAGCCGCAGGCGCACCCCTATATCGTCCCGCTCCTCGCCTGCGCACAGGCCCGCGCCTACGCCATCACCAGCCGCGAAGACGAAGCACTAACCGCCTTGCGGACCATGAATGATCATGTCTGGACCGGCAACCGCCTGCCAGGACCTTCACCGATCGACGAAGAGTCCAGCGAAGCTTTCAATGCGGTGGTACTCGGCTATCTCGGCAAGGGTGACGAAGCCGAGCCACACGCCCGCGCATCGTTGGCGATGCTCAGCGGAACCGGACGGTACGTCAGCACCGCCGGCACCACCCCTTGGTCACACATGGCAAGTGGTATTCGCGTATCGGCCGTAGGCGCCGGTGGGCGCGCAGGGCGCGGTGTTCTGGGCATATGGGCGACGGCGGTCCCTTGCTCGGGAGATCAGGCGGCGGGTGGTCGCCGGACGAGCACGCCCGCGATGAGGGTGGCGACCGCTGGCGGGACGGGCGGGGCCTCGGCGAGCGTCTCGGCCATCCAGCGCGCTACCGCGTCGGCGTCATCGCCGTCCGATTCGGCATCGTGGGCGTCGCGTGTCCTGGCGGCAGAGTGGAGCGTCGGCCCGCTGGCGTCCGGCGCCGCTGTGAGGTCGTCTCTGTCCGTGCCCGCCGTGCCGGTCTGCGGTGGCCCGTCCCCGGTCTGTGCTGGCTTGTCGTGCGAATCGGCGGAGGCAGGACGGCGGAGGCGGGACGGATCGACCACGGCACCTCACACAGAACGGGCGGGAGGAATTCGGCGTATAAACGCTAACCGCGCCATCCGTTTCTGCCAAGCGCGCGCATTCCGCCGGCCACTCCCGCCCATGACCATGATTAGATACGATGCCGGTAATGGCACTGAGTCTTGGCCCACTTGGGTACGGGTCAGATGTCCGCTGATCTGCACCGATGCGCCAGTCCGGGTGTACCCGCTAAGCAGGTACGCCGTTAGGGTCTCCGTTGGGGCCGCGCACAGGGCATCGGTTAGGACACGCATCAATCAGGACATTTCCTCGCAAAAGCGGCCCGGGTATGTGAGTGAGATCACAGAGGAAAAGGGTTCTCTGTGGTCCTGCTGGCACCCTCTGCGGGCCGCATGCCGTCCGTGCCAGATGTCGCTGTCAGGGAAGGCCGACCGTCAGGGCTATCGGATGCCCGTAAGACGCGCGAGTCGTCCTGCCTCCGGAGAACGGCACGGAAAGGGGCCACGTCGCGTATCCGCGGCCCGCATTTATACTTTGAACAGTACCCGTTGGGTATTTAAGTCGCGGAGTGCTTGGGTGGGTGTGAAAGGTGCTGTGACCTGCGCCAGCGCGATATTTCGGACCCGCCCATCTTTATGGGTAGTCCGATGGGCGATCCGGTGGGGGATCCGGTGGGCGGACAGACAGGATGCCGGACAATTCCATTAAATGGGGCTTAGCGGACATGTGGGAGGCTGTCGCGCGTCGGTGCCCAGCGGCCGGGGCCACGGCCGTCCAGATGTGAACACGTGACCTGTAGAGGTACGAGTCGGGCTGTGCTCGGATAGTACCAGCGGGCGTGCGACCTGCGCCAGCAGGCACCGCCGGGTAGCCGCTCAGATGGGGGACCGGCACGGAGACCGGTACGGCCACCCGACAGGCAGGGGGTTTGCCGTCGCCCTCCCGTGCACTCTCCCGGCTGTCACTCGTGGCGGCCTGGGACACGCCAGACGATCTCGACGGAGGGGGCCAGAAACGCGTACGTCGCATGCGCGCGGTCGATGCTGGAGAAGCTGGCCCACAGGTTGCCGTCCGGGCTCACGACGTTGACATGGTCGCGGCAGTCGAGCCCCCACGCGAGGATCGGGGAGTCGTCGTGGTCGGCACCGTCGTCGACGAGCGCAAACAGGCGTGGTGCCTGCCGGGCAACGAACGCCGTGAGTGGTTCCGCTGGTCCGGGCGCAGTGGCGGGCGGTCGTGGGTCGGTCTGTCCGTCGTCGCTGGTCGCGGGATGGTGGAGGCTGTCAAGTGTCATGGGTGCTCCTTCGTGCTGGCTGGGTGTGCGCTGTGTGGGGTAAGGGTCGGCGAGACCGAGAACGGCCGAGGCCGCCGCGTCAACCTGGTGACGGGCGGCTGTGAGGTGACCGGCCCCGACCCGCTCGGCGTGGTCGTAGGCGTCCAGGGCGTCGCAGAGCGCGGCCCATCGGCGGGAGGNCGGNTCGATCGGGGGGNCGAACAGACCGAGTACCTGCGCGATCTGGTCGGCTGGTACCAGCTTGCGCATCCCGGCCAGCAGCACCACAGGTCGCAGGTGCTCAGGCACGGCAGAGCGGACGATCGTCATCGGCGGGTCGCCTCCGGCTGGATGCCGCGGTGGCGGGTGCCGGTGTGGTGCCAGTCGGTCCTGCCATGCCTGGGGGATGGGCGGTGCCAGTCATCGAGGCCGCGTAGACGGTCGATGACCCGTTGTAGGGTGGCCGGATCGTTGCGGAAGGTGACGGGGGCGGCGGGGGCTGGTACGGGCGCAGGTGCACGGGTCGGCAACGCCGCGGTGCTGCCGGTGGGGACGGTTGGCGTCGCGGCCGGGAGCTGTGCCCAGACCNCCTTCCCGCCGGTCCGGCCCAGATACCAGGCCCATCGCAGGCTGACCGCGTCCACCAGCGCGAGGCCGCGCCCGTTCTCCTGGTCCGGCTGCGCGACAGTCAAGACGGGTGGGGCCGTGCTGGCGTCCCACATCTCCACGGTCAACACTGCGTAGCAGACGGTCAGCCGCAGCGCGACGCCGCCATCCGGGTGGCTGGTCTTCACAGCGTTGGAGGCCAACTCGCACGCGACGAGTTCGGCCACGTCAACGGTGTCCGCGTCGACCGACCAGGCCGTGAGCGTGCGGACCGTGCTCGCGCGAGCGTCGGGAACAGCGGCAGCGATCGACGGGAAGTGCGCCACGGCTACCCGGATCACGGGCGACGGGTCGGCGTTCACGCTGAGCCCCTGATCGTGCCCGGCCGCAGTCCGGCCACAACATCACACACAAGATCTCCCCGCCCCGTTGTCGCTGGCTTGGCGCTGTCCCCACCGGGCCTTGCCTTGCGGCGGTTCCTCCGGCGGGGACAGCGGATTGTGTGGAGGGCAGGCCGCGCCGCCTGTTGACCGACGTCCACCCGCGTCGCCCCCTGTCATCTCGCCGGGCCACGCGCGTCTGGAGGCGAGGCCCCTGATTGCCACGGATCGTGGCGATGTACTGTCCCGTAGCATGCCCCCGCATCATGCTGTTTTGCAAGGTATGCATGGGCATCCTTTGCGGAAGGCTGTGGGGTAGCAGGTCACAGGGGGCAGAGCGCCGCCTGGAAGCGAGAGGAGCACTCTGTGCCGAGGCAACGTCAGGCACCGCCGACGGTGCGGTCCCGTCGGCTGGCGTTCGAGCTGCGCCGCCTACGCGAAGCCGCTGGTCTCACCCGGGAGCAGGTCTCCGAGGAGACCGGGATCAACCCTGCCACGCTCTACCGGCACGAGACCGCCACCGCCAGCTCCCGCCCCCAGCGCCGCACGATGATCGCGCTGCTCAACATGTACGGCGTTACTGACCAGCAGCGCGCCGACCTCCTCGCCCTGTCCCGAGAAGCCGACGCACAGGGCTGGCTACGGCCCTACCACGCCGAGCTGCCGGAGCACTACACCGCCTACATCAGCTTCGAGGCCGAAGCCCGCACCGTCCGCAACTACGAGTCCCTGTTCATCCCCGGCCTGCTCCAGACCGAGGACTACGCGCGTGCCGTCATCCGCGGCAACCTACCCATGGCCAGCCAGACCGAGATCGACCAGCGTGTCCAAGCCCGAATGGAACGCCAGGCCCTGCTGGCCAAGGAGGACCCGTTGCGCCTGTGGGCCGTCGTTGACGAGGCCGCTGTTCACCGCCAGGTCGGCGGGCCGAAGGTCATGCATCGGCAACTGGCCAGGATCACCGAGGCTGCCGGCGAGCCGCACATCACGGTCCAGGTCATCCCGTACGCGGCCGGCGCGCACGCCGGCATGCTCGGGTCGTTCGTGCTCATGGACTTCCCGAACTCGGCCGACCCTGAGATCATCTACGTCGAGAGCATGGCCGGTGACCTGTTTCTGGAGGCCGAGGCCGACATCCGGCGGTATAGATTGTCCTTTGACAACCTCGCTGCCGTGGCACTCAGCCCTGACGACTCGACGAGCCTGATCGCCAGCCTGGCAGCGGAGGGCAAGGAGTGAGAAGGTGCGGACCGTGCAGCAGGTGGATCTCTCCGCAGCAGTGTGGCGCAAGAGCAGCTACAGCGGCGGCAACGGCCAGTGCGTTGAGGTCGCCTTCCTAGACGCCGGGCTAGTCGCTGTGCGTGACTCCAAAAACCAGGGCGGACCTGTTCTGATCTTCACTCCGGGCGAATGGGATGCGTTTCTCGGCGGTGCGAAGGACGGAGAGTTCGAGCGGCCGTAGGCGCCCGCTGTAGAACAGCGAGTGGAGTAAGGCCATGCTACAGAGGGGCCGCACCGACGGCATCGCGTGCGACAGCAGCTCTTGGGCGCAGTCGGACGGGAGAAGGTGTTCTCATCGGTCAGGAGACGATCTCCCGTAGCAGTTTGTCGAGCGAGCCCGCTCCGGCGTCGCGCGTCGGTCCACTGCCCTGAGTACCAGGACGCAGCAACGACCGGTCCGCGCAGGCGGCCCGCAGAAGCGCGACCAGGCCATCCACGTCATCGTGGACGATGTGGTGGAAACGGGCGGCACCCGGGATCGCCAGGAGTGCCGCTCCGGACGGGCAGATCGCGATGACCGGAATGCCAACGGCAAGGCAGTCATACGCCTTGGCCGGGATACGTGACTCCACGGCGCTGGCGTGGTCGAGGGTGATGACCGCGGCATCCGCGCGGGCGAGTCTTGCGTAGAGCGCGGGGCGGGAGATGGCGGGTTCGCGGGCCGCCCGGACAGCGATGGTGGCGGCTGCGTCCCCAACGACGGTGAGCGTGGCGGTCTCCGGTCCGACGCGGTCGAGCGCGGTGGCGAGGATGCCAGGCCCGTTGCGTCCATACCAGTAGCCGCCGAAGACGAGATCGAGCGGTGTGCCGTCACGGCGCCGGTCTGCCATCGGTTGCGGCACGCCGGCCAGGTCGGCGGGATCGAACCCGTTCGGAACCGAAAAAATCTTGTCGTTTGGCACTTCCAACCGTGCGGCGAGCAGGCGCCCGAAGGCAGGGCCTCCCGCGAAGGTCACGGCACGGGCCCGTCGGAGGGCGACGCTTTCCAGAGCTCCGGTGATCCGCGCCAGCGCAGGGGGGTGCGCTCGGGCGCTCCACGGATCGCGGTAGTCCACGACAACGAGCAGACCGCGGCGGATCAACGTCGCGGCGGCGAGGAGGGAGAACGGGGGGACGGAGACGACAACCACGCCGTGGCGCACAGCTCGCAGCGCTGGCAGCGAGCGCCAAGCCACGGCTGGCCGCACGTCGCCCTCGATACCCGCCTGCTCCAGCGCCTGGCCGACTGACGGCGGCAGGCGATCCACGACGGCTTGGATCGGCGACCGCCGCGCCGGTGGCACGTCAAGCACATCGACGTGCCAGCCGCGAAGGATCAGACCTGCCCGTAGCGCGGCAACGCGGCTGCTGACCGCTCCAGGTGCGGCAACGCCGGTCGTCACGAAGGTGACCTGATGTGGCACCTACATCGTCGCCGTTGTGGTGGGTGAATCCTCCAGATCGGAGTTCCTGGCGTCCTCCGAGCGGCCGTAGGCCCAGATCCTGGTGGGTGTGCCGAGCAGACGCAGCGGATGGGCGCCAAGGAGGGTCAGCCCGCGCGGGTTCCTGGGTACCGGTGGTGGCACGAGGACGACGACCCGTCCGCCGGGACGGGTGATCCGGGCGAACTCGCGCAGCGCGTCACGCAGCCAGGCATGCGGGTCCCCGTCAACCGTGAACTGTTTCCCGAACGGGAGGTTGCTCACGACAGCATCGAAACCGCCGTCGGGATGCGGCAGCTTCAGCGCGTCCGCCTGCTCCAGGCGGATTCCCGGGAGGTTCGTGCTGGCGATGTCGACCGCCTCCGGGTCGACGTCCGAGCCACGCGCCTGCCAGCCGAGGTCGAGCGCTTCGCGGATGATCGTTCCTGACCCGCAGCAGGGGTCCAACAGTTCGCCGGGGTTCTGCCCAGCCAGGCGGACCATCGCGGCGGCGACGACTGGGCGCAGTGCCCCGTGACGTTCGCTTTCCCTGCCCTCGCCGTGTTGTCGCATCCGCCGGTCGGACAGCCGCAGGCCGGCGAGGAAGTGGCCCTTGCGGTATTCGAGTACCCAGATCTCCAACTCCGCCGGGTCGGCAGGGCGCCACCGCGGCCGATGCGTGGCGATCGTGTCAGTGACGGCACGGCGTAGTTCGGTCCGCTTGAAACGGCGTTCGTCCAGGACCCTGGTGATCACGCGATAGGTCATCGCGGAGCCAAGGTGGCGGACGAACCGGGCCCAAACCGACAGTGCCCGTTCCAGGCCGGTACGGGTGACGAGCGCCGCGGCAACCTGACGAGGCCCTGCGTTGCCGTCCGCTTCGCCGATCGTGGTGAACACGTCCTCGGCGAGCCTGAGATCAGACAGCTCCCACTGGGCTCCTCGGCGTGCCTGGAAACGGACGATGTCGGCGCGTCCGTCGAAGCCGGGCTTGTCGTCGGGGTCCAGGTCCGGATGGTCGGTGATCTCGGACGACAGGAGCCCGCCCAGGCCGGGCAGGGTGGCAGCGAGGAACCCGGGGACACCCGGACGAGACTCTGCCGGGTGCCGCGTCCTTTCACGGTGACCGGCCATGACCCCCAACCTACCAATGATCTGTCGCAGGTCGGTGAGCCCTCATCCCGGGGCCAGAACTTCGCGGAGATGCCGAGGGGAAGCGCCAAGATCGAACTTGTACGGCTCGTCACCCCGCCCCATCTCGATCAGGCTGACTCCTTCCTGGATCGCNGCGGCGGCTGCTTCGGCGAGAAGCTGGTGGCTCGGGCAGTAGCCGGCGAACTCCGGGTCGAAAGTGCTCATGTAGAGCAGGTCGGCCGAGCCCAGCCGGAAGTACAGGGCCTGCGCGATGGGGCGGTCCAGGTACAGAAGCTGGGCAAGCAGGCAGCGGCCGGTCCGGGCGAGCCCGCTGGCGGCGGTGGCGAGGAACTCGGGGAAACGAGGGTGGCGGTCCATCACCGGGAGTTCGTCGAACCTGCCGCGCGTCCGCCAGGCGGCGAGCCGGGCGGCGACGAAGTCGGGGATCGCGTCGTGGAGCTGGACGGGTTCGGTGATCCTGGTCATGGTGAGAGGGCCGGACCGCTCGCAGGCGCGGCGCAGCCGGCGCAGTTCCCGCCAACGGCCCCGAGACCAGCCGGGTATGCACGCCAGCGAGCCCCACGCCGAGTCCGGTTCGCGCAGGTGCAGGACCGGCGCAGGAGTGCCGGGTCGGTTCGGCGCGAAATCGACCAGGACACCGGCAGGCCGGACGTCGGTCAGGAGAACCGACGCCGTCGACGGCGACCGCGAGACGATCTCCTGGACGAGCCGTGCCACGGCTGGCCCGGCGTGCGGTGACTCCGGCCGTAACCGGACGTCGTGCTCGTCCCCGAGTGGGCTCCCCGCCCAGGTCAGTCCGTTCGCGCCGGCCGTCAGCGGCAGAATCCCGAGCGGACCGCTCTCGGTGGAGTTGGCGACCAGCAGCCGAGGCGAGCCGAGATCGGGAAAGAACCGCCAGGCGGCGAGGCACCAGGCCGGCGAGGTGAAGATGCCGCTGGCACCGTCGGCCGGCATCTCCTCCCAGACCGGAGCGTAGGCGGTGGCCTCCGCGAGCGTCGTGCACGTCGTGACGTCAATCACGGGCTGACTGGAACGGGCTGTAGTCGAAGCGGCCGAAGTAGTCGCGGAGCAAAGGAATGATCTGTTCCTGGCCGGAGAACGCCAGCTCCCGCCCTCGGATCTCGTTCTCCCAATGCACGGGAGTGGTCCAGATCCGCTGGTCGGAACGCCACGTGGTGGCCACCGGAGCCGGGACGAACTCGACGAGCGACAGCCACACCTGCTTGGGGACGAACAGCAGCTCGTCGTCCTCGTGGAACACCAGCCAGCGGTGCTTCTCGTATCCGGGATACCGCGGTGTCAGCGGTCCGACGTCCACGTCGAAGGTGCACTCGATCCACACAGATGGAACTTCGACGTAACCGCGGCGGGCCACCCTGCTCAGCTCTCGGCACACTGCGATCGGGTCGCGAACGTCCTCCAGGGTCTGTCCGCAGAAGGCGAAGTCGAACGACTTGTCGTCGAACGGCCAGGGGGTGTCGCAGATGTCGAACTGGTGCCACGTCGAGGTGTCGTACCGCTCGGGTCCAGGGCCCAGGCGACCGCCGCCCGCGCGGGTGTCGTACGGCAACAGGTCCACCACGTGGTCAGCGCGGTTGAGTGGCTTCCACCATCCGCCGACGTCGACTACCTGATCGTCAGGGCTGACGCGGGCCAGCGCCGCGGCGAGATTGTCCGGATGTGGGTCAGGAAAACGGATCAGATCCATATCACCCGGATGCTACGATCCTCCCGTCCTGATGCCAAGGGTAGTCAGGTTGTGACGGGGGATGGATGGTGGGCGGTGGCCGGGACCAACGGGTGCTCTTCCTCACCCATCACCTCCCGTGGCCAGCGTCCAGTGGCGGGCGGCTACGCGAAGCCCAGCTCCTGGAGCGGCTTGCCCACCGATTCGATATCGATCTTGTCGCGATCTCGAAGGTTCCGGAGGCTGACCGCCGCGCGGTCGACGAGGCTCTTGTCCGGGGAATTCGCGCGCAGGTCTTCGCGGCGCACCAGTCGCCTCGCCCGCGTCTCAGCCCGCATGTCAGACGGCATCGGTCCGCCAGTGCGCGTGCTCACCTCGCTTCCTGGTGGTCGCGCCACCAGGACTGTCTGGTTCACGTGGAAGGGCATTACCTGCTCGGACTGCTCCCGCCCCCGGCCCGCTCGCGTGCCCTGGTCGTCGAACACAACATCGAATCGTCTCTTCTCTGGCAGCAGGCAGACCTCGCGACCAGCGGCCGGGAACGCCGACGACTGCGCAGCGCCGCCACGCTGACGCAGGACACGGAGCGCCTTGCCTGGCGGACGGCGGCGGCCGTCGGAGCGATCNCCCCCGAGGACTGCGCCGTGATCCGTCGGCACGCGCCGTTCGCCACGGTCCACCATCTGCCGAACGGAGCCGATCACCTACACGCCGCACCCGTCCCATGCGCGGACAGGGACGCGGCAGTCAGCGACCTGTTGTTCGTCGGGAACTTTGCCTACCCGCCAAGCCAGGATGCGGCCAGATGGCTGCTTACCGCGATTTTCCCGGCAGTGACGGCGAGCCGCCCTTCGACGACCCTCACCTTCACCGGCTCCGGTCCGCCGACATGGCTTGTCGAGGCCGCTCGTGTCGACCCGCGGGTGAGGGTCACTGGCCCGGTGCCCGACCTCACCGGATGGCTGGACGCCGCACAGGTCGTCGTCTGCCCTCTCCGTATCGGCGGGGGNGNGNAGGNCAAGGNCCTGGNAGCCCNCNGCCNGGGNCGGGNAGNCGTCACGACATCGGTGGGCGTCCAGGGCCTCGGCGAGCTACCAGCAGGAGCGGTCCTCGTTCGAGACGACGCCTCTTCGATCGCCCAGTCCTGCCTGAGCCTTCTCGCGTCGGCCGAGATCCGCCGGTCCCAGCAGGAATGCGCACAGGACGCGGTGCGACTGCTGCCCACCTGGGACCAGGCCGCCGATGCGCTGGCCCGAGTATGGGATTCGTGGGCCGGTGTCACCCGCCGTCCCGACCTGGCTGTCACACCCTGATGAGCAGCGGAGCGCGCCGGGTCCTGCACGTCATCGTTCCGCAGAAGGCCGGAGCGGTCGGCGGAGCCGACCTTCACGTCCGCGACCTCGCCGTCGCGCAGCGCCGGGCAGGAAGCTGGCAACCGCTGATCCTGGCCCCGCGAGCTACCGCTCACTATCTCGGCCTGCTGAGTGAGGCGGGTCTGCCCGTCGTCACCACGCCGCCACCGCATGGTATCCGCTGCCTGGCGGAGCTGCCCCGCAGACACGGCGTCGCGCTCGTCCACGCCCACGGCTACGAGGCCAACTACCTCCTCGCGTCCATGCGGCTGCTGACCGGCACGTGGCGACGCATCCCGGCCGCGGTCACGGCGCACGGCTGGATCGAGACGACGCGATGGCTTCACCTGAAGTCCGCGTTGGACCGCCGCAGCGGTCGCGTTGCCGCCATCGCCTTCGCCACAGCCCACCGGCATGTCCACCAGCTCGACCATCCGGGCCGGACCGCCAGCATCGTCGTCCACAACGGCATCGACCCGCCGGACCCTTCGCGCCTGGAAGACCTGCGCCGGAACCGTCAGCACCTGCGGCGCACACTCGGCGTCCCGCCAGACTGCTTTCTGGCCGGGACGGTTGGCCGCCTGTCCCAGGAGAAGAGACTCGACCTCTTTCTTGAGGCAGCTCGATCCGTGGCGGCGGCCAGCCCTGCCGCGCATTTCCTTGTCGTTGGCGGAGGAAGCGAACTGCCGCATCTCCGAAGCATCGCCGTCGCACTCGGTCTCGACCAGCGAGTGACCTTCACCGGCCTCGTGGACGACACGACCTCGATCTACGCCGCGCTCGACGTCATGGTGCAACCCTCCGACATCGAAGGCTCGCCACGCACGGTTGTGGAAGCCATGGCCCATGAAGTACCTGTGGTCGCTACCGACGTCGGAGACGTCGCCCACCTGCTCGACTTCGGGAACGCCGGTGTCCTGATTCCTCGGCGCGACACCACGGCCTTGTCCGCGGCGGTTCTCGACCTCCTCGGCAATGGAGAAAAGGCACGCGCGCTCGCCAAGCTCGGGCGCCAGCACTATACGCGGAATTTCACGCTCGACCGGATGTGCCGAGCAGTCGCCGACGGCTACGATCTTGCCTTCGACGGGAAAGATGCTCCGCAACGTGCGGGGAAGCCAGCGTGACCGGTGTCGACGGCACGCAGCTGATCGTCTCTCCGCATCTCGACGACGCCGCGCTGTCCGCAGGCGCGTGGATCGCGGAGCTGGCAAGCGCCGGGACGGAGATCCACGTCCTGACCTTGTTCGCGGGTTTCCCCGCCGACAACGACCTGTCTCCGGTGGCACGGGATTTTCACGACCGCTGTGGCCTGCCGCATAACGGCACCGCCTTCGAGATACGGCGCGGCGAGGACGCTGCTGCCCTCACCATTCTGGGGGCACACGCCCACCACGCAGACTTCCACGACGCGATCTACCGACGCCGGCCGGACCGCGCCTGGCACTGCACCCACGGCCAAGCGATGTTCGACACCTCGCTTCCAGCCGAACCCAACCTACGGTCGTCCCTTGAGGCAGCCATCGAGACGCGGTGCCACCGGCTACGACCCACCCGCATCCTGACCTGCGCGGGAATCGGCCATCACGTGGACCACCGTGCCACACGAGACGCAGCCCTCAGCGTGGCCGGCAGACTTGGAATCGCGGCCGAGACCTGGGAGGATCTCCCATACGCTGCGGAGGCAACGGCAGAGCGCCCGGACGTCGCGGGCACACCCATAGTTCGAGCACCAGCCCCTGAATCATGGTCACGGAAGTACGCCGCCATAGCGAGCTACACCAGCCAGGTCCGGATGCTGTGGCCTCAGGGACAGGACTGGGTGGAAGCGCTCAACGAGCATGCTCTCGCCCACGACGCGGATGGCGCCGGCGAACTCTACTGGACGATAGAACAAGAATAGAAGTGCTTCGTCGCGGGTCCGGTAGCCGCGTCCCCGCCGTCACCCGCGATGTGACAACCATGTTGCCATTCAAGATCGCTGTGCAGGTGCGATGCCCAGCGGGGGTAGTCATAGTGGACTGGTCAATGTGGACCAGTGATCGCTGGCATCGACCGTGCATATCACAGCGTCGCAGGTCAGCGCCCTGGTACCACCGACGCTCCGGGCCACTGGCTTTTGCATCGGCCCCCGACGACGCCGCGTCCTGCCACAGGAGGCGCTTCCCCGCACGATGACGGCGCTTCCCTGACGGCGGCACTCCCACTGTCTCTTCGGCCCCTTCACGCTCGACCCCGCCAACGGTCCAGAGTCGGCCATGGGGGGGATACGTCGGGAAGACGGTTCAACACGCCAGCATGGTTCTCTGCGGCTATAGCGGGCATACGATGAAGGCCCCCGACGCCGTCTGCCGGGGGCATTTCTGCGGTGACGTGGGCTACCGGCAATGCCACTTCCACTATTTGGATCTTGGCTGGCTGTGGTGTGTCGGTTCGGGTGGATCTGCCGGGTTGACGGCATGATCCTGGGCTGTGACGGACACGGGTAGCCAGCTGACGGACTGGATNTCGTTGGGGGTCCTGACGTCGTTCGTCTCGCGGGACGCGGTTGATGNGGCGATCGAGGCGACCGGGAGAGGTGCCCGGCGTTCCGACACGACGATCCCGCCGCGGGTCGCGGTCTACTTCGTGATGGCGCTCGCGTTGTTCGCGGACGACGACTACGAGGCGGTCGCGTGCCGGCTCGCCGCCACCCTGGACGATCTCGATGTGGTGGGGCCGCGGTGGGAACCGACCTCGGGCGGGTTGACGAAAGCCCGCCAGCGGCTCGGTTCAGCGCCGCTGGCGGAACTGTTCTGCCAGGTCGCCGGGCCGGTCGCGGACCTCGACACGGTCGGGGCG
>NZ_JPHT01000061.1:0-13815 GCF_000733325.1 Frankia sp. Allo2 | reverse complement strand
CGGCGCAAGCACCTCGCCATGGCCCAGGCCGGCATTACCGTCGGGGGCAACCGTGCCTTCGGCTGGCTGGCCGACAAGGAAACCAAGGACGAACCGGCGGCGGCGCTCCTGGTCGCGGGGGCGGATCAGATCTTGGCCGGCGTTGGCCTCCACACCATCTGTCGCCAGTGGAACGATCTTGGCATCGCCAGCGCCATGGGCAAGAAGTGGCAAAAACCCGTCCTGCGCAACATCTACCTGTCCCCGCGCATCGTCGGCTACCGGGTGTACGGCCCGACCTCCGTCCCGCTGGAGAAGCGCTACGTGGTGGACGCGGACGGCCAGCCGGTCAAGGGCCAGCAGCAGCCCATCCTGGACCTGGATGTCTGGGAGGCGGTGGTGGCGAAGCTCCGCGACCCCAGCCGGGTTTCCAAGCANGTCCACATCGGCGGACGGAAGTATCTGCTGTCCGGGATCATCTGCTGCGGGTTCCGCGGCCGCCACCTGATGGGCGGCTACGACCGGCGGTGGGGCAAGCACCACTACGCCTGCAAGGCCGTCACCGCGGGCGGGTGCGGCAAGGTCGGCGTCACAGGCCGCCATGTTGATGACCTTGTCTCCGAGCTGGTCCTGGCCTACCTGGCAGGCCGCGACGTCGAGGCCGAGGTGGGCAGGTGGCCAAGGGCGGGCGAGTTGGCCAAGGCGGAGGCCAAGATCGCGAAACTCATGGGTGCCTATGACCGGGACGAGCTGCCCGGCCCGTACGTCTTCCCCCGTGTGCGCGAGCAGGAGCAATCCATCCTGCACCTGAGGGCGGAGCAGGCCGAGTGGCTACGCGCCCACACCGGCCCCAAGGTCACGAACCTGGCCGAGGGCTGGCCCTCTTTGGAGCTGGAGCAGCGCTGGGAGATCATTAGTACCGTCATCGAGGCCGTCGTACTGAAGGCGGCTGACGGCCCAACGAACCGCTTCGACCCCGAACGGGTGGAAGTGGTCTGGCGTCCCTGACGCCCCACCCCGCCGGACGCACCAGTCCGGCGGGGTATTCGTCGTGGATACCCTGACGGGCATGGGCCTGCACCTGTCCGGCGATCCAGAGGCGGACGCCCTCATCACGTCCGATGCGTTGGCGCTCCTGGTGGGGATGGTCCTTGATCGGCAAATCGGACAAACAAGGAACGACCGGTAGGCGGAGCCCAGAGCCGGCCGCCTGCTTCAGCCCGGGCGCCGGTCGTTGGCTGATCGCGGCCCGTGGCCTGATCACTACGACAGCGTAATACGCTGTGTTACGATACCGGCATGCCAAACATTCGGTTCACGATCTCGACGTCCTCGGACGTCCAGGCCGCGGTCAGGATGCACGCCGAGGCGGCAGGCATGGATGTGTCCGCTTACATGATCGCGGCGGCCGTCGCGCAGATGGCGCGCGACGATGCCGCTACGGCGACCTTCGCGGCACTCGACGCGCGCAACCAGGCAGCCCTTGAGCAGGCTGGCGGCGTCCCTGAGACGGACCTGCCTTCGTTCGACGCCCTGACCCTGGACGAGCAGGCGCTCGTCCGCCGGGTCCTGAACAGCGCGCTTGGATCGGACGCCGCGAGCGTCGCATGATCGCGCGTACTGTCGTCTATGACGCCGGGATGCTCGTGGCGCTCCTGCGAGACAGCTCGGCGGCGCGGCTGCTCCACCACGGCTTACGCGCGGCTCCGCACCGGCCGGTCGTCATCGGACCGGTCCTTGCCCAGGCGTGGCGACCGGACCCGAAGACGGTACATGCCTTCAGCCAGTACCTGAAGGACTGCACCGTGCCCCAGACTCGGGAGAGCGCTTCCCCTATGCGCGGCATGTCGAGCACCGCCGGCTGCGTCGCCTGCGCGAGAACCTTCACCCTCGACTCGTACAAACGGGCGGGGGCCATGCTCGCCGAGGCCAGTCTTCCCCCGAAGAAGCGGCCGGACGTCATCGACGCCCTGGTCGTCATCGCGGCTGCTCTTCACGGTCCGGCCCAGATCCTCACCAGCGACCCAGACGACATAGGCGCCTACACCGCCACACTTGACCGCGCTGACATCGTCGTCGAACCGATCTGAGACGCTCCTCGCGATTCTGGGCTGACGTTCCGTCGTTGCGAGCGGCCGAGCAGCGGCCTTGATCGGTGCGGCGAGCCGGCTGCACGATCGGTGTCATGAGCAGCCTCTGCATCCGGCCCGCGCTGCCCGCCGATCTAGTGATCATCGCTAACCTGACGCACGGCAGCCGGCCGTGGGCGATCGTCGAAAACATGGTCGTCGACGCCCAGACCCGCCCCGCGGCGTCGGCGAGACGCTTATTACCCACGTTCTCGATACCGCTCGCGCCGCCAACTGCTACAAGGTTCAGCTTCTGTCCCGCAACGACCGGTCGGAAGTCCACGCCTTCTACGCGGCGGTCGGCTTCACCCATTCCGCCGCCGGGTTTCGGATCTACCTGACCTGACTCGACCAGGCCGCGCGGGTGTTGGCTCATCGAGCCGAGGCGGATGGCCGCGCGTTGTTGCTGCCGCAGCAGGTTCCTGCCCTCCGGCACACCTGGCCAGCATGGTCATGTTGATTCCGTGCGCGTGGCGCGGCGGATCGTCAATGGTCGACCGCTCGGCGGTGAGCTCGCGGCAGTCCGTGTCTACCGCGGCCGTCCCAGCCCCGATCACCAGCCGGAGGCCGCGAGGGCCAGTGACCGGCAGGCCGACCGCTGGACCCGTGATCCTCGGGTGGTCGTTGTCCGCCGGCAGCTCCGCTACCCGAAGGCATGGCCGGCCGAGCCCGCGCAGGAAAAAGGTATCGACGTCGCATTCGCCGTGGATTTCGTGCGCCTTGCCTGCGAGGGCGCGTACGACGTCGGTGTCCTGTTCAGCCGCGACACGGACCTCGTGCCCGCGCTTGAGCCCGTCCGCGATCTTGGTGCTCATGTGGAGGTCGCGAGCTGGAAGGCACGAGCCGACTTCGCTTTCCCGACTCGCAGCTTCCGTGGTGCCACTACCTCGACGCCGACGACTACGGAGCCTGTCGGGACTACACCGACTACACGGCGAGTTGACCGCCGGCCGCGGTGGCCACTGCCGAGCCCGCACCGGGCACCGTAGTCGTGTCGTGGTACGCCGACGCTGGTATCAGCGCATCTCGGACTGCGTCGTAGTCCAGCCATGGATCCCGCAGGAACTGCCGCCATCGTGGATCGTGGCCGACGAGCTTCACCCGGAAGTCGAGATGGTGCATGCCGGGCCGGTGCGGGAAGGGTGGGATGTTCAGCGATGTCGTTGTCATCGACTCGTTTTCGGGCCTCGACTCTCTCCCGATCGACCATGGGTGCGCGACTTGCGGCGCGTCGTCAGCACCGGAAGAGACGCGACCCGACTGATCGGGCGATCAGGCCGTGGAAGACGGTCTGCCCCCACGATGCTCGTCCGCGCGGTGAACGAACTCGGCGATCTGCCTGACGGCGGCAATGGACTCGGGGGTGTCAACGGCGCCGTGGTACACGTGAGGCAGTTCGTCGGCGNCGTCCAGGACGACATCGGTACCGGCCGCGGTCGCGGCGGCGAGACGCTCGGAGTCGCTGAGGAGTATCTCGGCGCCCCCGGTCTGTATGAGCAGTGGCGGGAGGCACGCTTGGGAGGCGAAGAGCGGCGACGCCGCGGGATCGCGGGGGNCGGCGCCGCCCAGATAGGTCTCCGCGACGCCGCGGATGAGGTCGGGGCTGAAGATTGGATCCTGATCGGCCCGCTCCTGGAACGAGGCGCCGGACCCGGTGAGATCGAGTAGGGGAGAGATGAGCACCCCCGCAGCTGGTAGCTTGTCACCGTGATCACGTAGCCGGTGCAGCAGGCTGAGAACGAGGCCTCCGCCCGGCGGAGTCGCCCGCGATGACGACATCGGCCGGCGTGGCGTCGCCTGGCCTGGGACGACCTACCCGAGGGGCGACTCCGAGTGTCTGGGACCCTATTCGGCAGCACCCAGCCCTTGGCGGACGGCGAGTTCGACCGGGGAGTAGGAGTCGTCGGCGCGATTCAGGTCGAGGGGGCCCTCCGGGTCCAGCGGCGGCTGGGCGAGGAAGCGTGGAACGGACCCGCGGTGTCGTTGCGCGGCGTGGATGAGGAACGGGTGGCAGAGGTAGACGTCGCCGGCCTGCCCGGTCGCGAGGACCAACGGGCGGTCGGGGCTGTCGAGCTTGCCTGCCTCGTCCAGCTGTCCGCACAGCTCCAGTCCGTTGCGGCCGCGTTCGCCCGCGGGTGCCAGAAACGGCGGCACGTCGAGGTGTGATCCGGCCTTGATGCGGGTTGGTGCGTCGTCGGGGCCGACGTCGGAGAACAGGAACAGCATCAGCAGAGCTCGGCCGCGGGATCTGATGTTCAGCCAGAACCACGTTTCGCCGTCCGGCAGGTAGGAGCCGTCCATGTGCCAGCCGGCGTCACCGGGGTCGTCGGGGTGCGGGAAGCGGATGGGGAACGTGCCCAGACCGGTGCGTGGCCGCCACCGACCGGGTCCGACCAGCTGATCGAGCGCGGCGCGCAGCCGTGGTGTGTTGGCGGCCTGCCGGAAGGGCTCCTCTCCGCTTCCGTCGATCCGGATGACGGGACGGGTCCAGCTCGCCGGGTCGGCGGGATCGAGTCCGGTCATGCGCCACAGGATCGAACGGCATGCGTCTGCCAGGGCCCTCGGGAACGCCCGTCGGACGTGTACGAAGCCCTCGTCGATGAATGTCTGGACCTCTTCGTCGGTCAGCGTCGACACCGCGGCCATCACCTCGGCCTCAGATCGTCGTCGACTTGGGACGATCACTCAAATGGNTTTCGCGGG
This sequence comes from Frankia sp. Allo2, assembly GCF_000733325.1. Classification (NCBI taxonomy): domain Bacteria; kingdom Bacillati; phylum Actinomycetota; class Actinomycetes; order Frankiales; family Frankiaceae; genus Frankia; species Frankia sp. Allo2. The sequence goes on along the minus strand of NZ_JPHT01000061.1, from coordinate 9,004 downwards.
GTGCGGCGGAGGAGGCCCACGGGCCGGGACGACGTCGACCGCACGGTTGCCCGACCAGCGGACCGGCGGCTTGCGAGGCATGGTGATGGGATCGAACTGGTATCGCCTTCCCATGGAAGCTGTCGTCGATCAAGCAGGTCGGATCGTGCTGCCCAAGTTCATCCGCGACGCGCTGGGCCTGCTCCCGGGTACGAAGGTGGACATCTCGCCGTACGGCGCTGGTGTGCAGGTCGTGCCAGCCGGCAGGACCGCGCGCCTCGTGGAGGAGAACGGCGTGCTCGTGGCGGCCGGCGACACGGTTGTTGATGACGAGATCCTGTTCGGCCTCATCGACGCGGGTCGCAGATGACTACCGCGGTCGACACGAGTGTCGCGGTTCCCCTCGTGGTGCGCTCGCATACGCATCACGTGGACGTGGTGCGATGGTGGGACGGGCGGGAGCTCACGCTGAGTGGGCATGCTTTGGCGGAGACCTACTCGGTGCTCACCAGACTGCCGGGCGACGCAAGACTGTCGGGGCCGGATGCCGCGCGCCTGCTCGACGCGCGGTTTACGGCACCGTGTGCTCTGAGCGGCTCACACGCCCAGAAGGTTCACACGACGTTGAGCCGCCTTGGCATCGCTGGGGGCGCCGTGTACGACGGGCTGGTGGCTCTGGCCGTCAAGGAACATGACCTGGCCCTCGCGACGAGGGATGCACGCGCACGTGGCACGTGGAACCTATGACGCGGTCGGAGTAAAGGTCATTATCGTTTGCTGACCGGTCAGCGGCCTGAGGGTGTTGCCTGGTCGGCCAGCCAGTCGGCGGTGCGGTTCAACCAGGCCCATCGTCTGTTTCCGAGCAGGTGGTCGCCGCCTGCCACGAGCAGCAGTTCTCTCCTGGGCGCGGTGGCCGCCACATGGCGGGCCTGGTCCGGCGTCGGCAACGTGTCCGCTCCGCCAGCTACGACGAGCAGGGGCTGGTGGACGGATGCCGGCAGATCCGGGTACGCGAGAGCGGCGGCGACCCGCTGTGCCTCGTCCGCGCCGCCGCAGCGGATCGTCAGCGTGTCGGTGGCGAACTGCGGCAGCGTCTCCCAGGTCGGCATTGGATAGGGGCCGCTGACCGTTGCGACGGCGCGGACCCGCGGGTCGACGCCCGCTCCGATCGCGCGGGAACGACAGAGCGTAACAATCGCGGCGACGTCGGCGTCGTCGACAAACCAGGACACGGTCACTGCCTCCTTGAACGGGATGGTGCGACGGGGTTGCGCGCTGGGGCGATGTCAGGCGACGGTGAGGACCGCGTTTCGTCGGATGCGCCGCGCCCGCAGGTCCTCGATGACATTCGGCGTCCGTGTCCAGGGCTCGACGACGCCGATCTCGGGATGCAGGTGTCCCCGGCGGATGAGCCGTACCAGGGTTCGCAGGTCCGCGGCGTCCTCGGCAGGCGTCCCGGCGTAGTGGAACTGTTCGATCGGCGCGCCGACGGTCCCATCGATCCAGTCGAAGAAGTCGACGGTGATGGACTGCGCGCTGACCTGCCCGAACCAGATCACCCGACCGGTGGTGCCGGCTTTACGCCGGGCGGCGGTGAAGCCAGGGACCGCGGACAGCACCAGCAGTTCCATGCCCGATTCGTCCGGTAGCGCGACGTTCTCCTGGTGCAGTTCCAGCGTTCCCACCAGCGGGTGCCGGTACGCCTTGCGCCCATGCATGCGGGCGCGCACGTCCGCGCGCGCCCAGAGGCGGCGGAAGCGCTCACTGCCCATCGCCAGCTCGCCGATGAGCGAGGCCAGGCGGGAGTCCTCGGGGTACTTGCCGGCGGCCAGGCGCAGGTGCCCGACGACGTCGAGGGTGCAGTTCTCCCAGTCCGCGTAGAGGCCGCGCTCGGCCTCCTCAAGGAAGATGTGCCGGGCGGTGTTCAGGCCGGGCATCGGCCGGCCGTAGAGGAGCCCGGCGAGGCGATTCCCCGCGAGCACGTCCAGCTGGTGGTTCATGATCAGTGCGGGTGTGTCGGGGACCAGGTCGAGGACGCGCGCCAGCTCCGGCCGGATCCGCCCGCCCGGCGCCTTGGCGCGCCGGCGGCGCTGCCGGGCGAGTCGGTAGAGGTGCCCGCGTTCGGTCTCGTCGAGGCCGAGGACGCGGGCGAGCGCGTCGAGGACCTGCTCGGAGGGCTGGGTCGCGCGGCCCTGCTCCAGGCGTACGTAGTAGTCGACGCTGACTCCGGGCAGGTGCGCGACCTCTTCGCGGCGCAGTCCCTCGACTCGGCGGCTGGAATGGGCGCCCCTGAACGCCGGACGCCGCGGCACCAAGGATCGGAGGCACCCGATCCGAGGAGTTCCCATGAAGACGCTGATCGTCTACGCGCATCCGGAGCCGAAGTCACTCAACGGCTCGTTGAAGGACCTCGCAGTGTCCACCTTGGCGACCGCCGGGCACGAGGTACGGGTGAGCGATCTGTACGCGATGAACTGGAAGGCGGTCGTGGACGCCGCGGACTACGGTCCCGACGCCTCACGCCCGCTGAAGGTCGCTCTGGACTCGGGCCGGGCCTTCGACGCCGGGACGCTCACTCCGGATGTCCTCGCCGAGCAGGAGAAACTGTGGTGGGCGGACACGATCATCTTCCAGTTCCCGCTGTGGTGGTACACGATGCCCGCGATCCTCAAAGGCTGGGTGGACCGGGTGTTCACCTTCCACTTCGCGTACGGCGTCGGCGAGCACAGCGACACCAAATACGGCGAGCGCTTCGGCGAAGGCACCCTCGCGGGAAGGAAGGCCCTGCTGTCGGTGACCGCCGGCGGGCCCGAGGCGCACTACGCCGCGCGCGGGATCAACGGCCCCATCGACGATCTTCTGTTCCCGATCCACCACGGCATCCTCTACTACCCGGGCATCGAGGTACTGCCGCCGTTCGTGCTGTACGGCACCGACCAGATGACCGGCGAGGACTACCCGAACGTCGCCAAAGCCTGGGAGCAGCGCCTGCTCACCCTGGAGTCGACCGAGCCGATCGCGTTCCGACCACAGAACTTCGGTGACTACGAGATCCCCTCGCTGCACCTGAAGAAGGGACTGGAGCCCGCGGGCCGCACGGGTTTCGGGCTGCACGTGCGCAGTTGACCTCCGGGCGCGGGCTGCTGATCGCGAGATCGTTGACGTTCACCATGATCGGGGGCCTCCGCCGCTGCTCGGGGAGGGGCGGGTTGCCGTCGCGTGGGATGGGCCATCACAGCGGCGGATCGTCAGGGGCGACGACTCGACGGTGAGCTCGCAGCCATCCCCGCGATCTGACCGGCGTCGCGGTTGCCGCCGTGAAGCGGTCGGCTACCGTTGACCTGTGGGACTGCACCTGAGCCAGATCGACGAAGCTGACGAGTTGCTGACGAACGAGCCGTTGGCGCTGCTGATCGGGATGGTGCTGGACAGCGGGTATCGGAAAGATGGAGTGGAGAGCGTCCTTCAGGCGTCTGCGGGCGGGTTGCGGGGGGTGCTCTCGTGCCAGTCCTTTCCGATGCCTCGCAGCAGCGGCGGGTAGACGATCAGCAGGCGAAACGGCGTGATCGCCGCCATGTAGACCCGTCCGAGCAGGCCGTTCGGTTTCACCAGCACGGTCATCTGGCCTCGGTGGCCAGCCGGCTGACGGCCGGCGTCGTCGTCCGGGATCCAGCCGACGTGCAGCACTCCGTGAACCGTGCGGTTGACTATCTCCGCGGCCCATTCGTTGTCCGTCAGAAAGACTGACCGGAACGGGAGGGTCTCGAACGCGGGTCCGGCTGGTGCGTCGCGCAGGTCGGCTGGTAGGCGTTCACGCAGCGTCGGCACCCGGATGGCGATACCCGAGTCGGGATCGTCCCAGCCGAGCCAGGCTCCGAGGCGCCAGCGGATCCTGAACAGCAGCCGGGCGACCCATGACGGGTTGTCCCCCGTGTCGCCCTCGGCGATCAGCCGCACCAGCCTCGGGAAGTCCTGCGCGGTGCCTGGTGTGGGCAGGGCCCAGACGTCCTCGATGCGGAAGTCAGGCGTGATGTCGTGAATTCGCCAGGGCCGGGATGTGTGCGCGGTCTTCGGGAGCTTCCTTTTCGTCCTCGTCTTTGTCATTCTCGTCCTCCGGGTCCTTGGGGGCGCGGGAAGCCCGAGCACGCCCGCGACGGCGCGGGCCGCGAGAAACAGTATTTCTCCTCCACCTCGCGCCCGACGGGACGTCCGCTGCCGTGCAGGTGGAACGTTGGCCGTGTCGGTGAACAGTGGTCAGTGAAGCGACCTGTACAGATCAGGCGCTGACGGCGAGGCCGCTCGCGCGCAGGGCGGCGACTCGAGCCGCGGGCGCGGTGGCGATCGAGCCGGCCGCATACGGCGGTTGGGGNTCGTATTNGACAACGAGCTGGATGGATTCGGCGATGTCGTCGCCCACCATGCGTCCGGTCAGGTGCAGGGCGAGATCGATGCCGGCCGAGACACCGGCCGCGGTGGCGTACTTCCCGTCGATGACGACTCGTTCGGCGGTGGCGATGGCACCGAACGTCGTTAGATGATCAAGGCAGATCCAGTGTGAGGTGGCGCGGCGACCGGTGAGCAGGCCCGCGGCGGCCAGCAGGAGCGAGCCGGAGCAGACCGAGGCCGTCCAGGTGGCCGCCGCGTCAACGCCGCGCAGCCAGTCGAGGGTCGGCTGGTCAGCCAGGAGGTCGGCGGCTCCGGGACCACCTGGCACCAGGAGCACGTCGGGGGCGGTGACCTCGGAGAGCGCGGCATCGGCGACGACGGTCAGGCTGGCCGTGTCGGCCCGGACCGGGCCGGGCGGCTGCGAAGATCACCTCGGCCCCGGGAATGCGGGCGAGGATCTCGTACGGGCCGATGGCGTCCAGGCCGGTGAAACGGTCATACAGCATGATCGCGATCTGCATCAGTATCCTCCGGAGGTTGGATTTGGATGAGGTCGGAACTGGCGGCGGTATTCCATCGGCGGCACACCCAGGACCCGAACGAAGGCGCGCCGCATCGCCTCAGCGGTGCCGTATCCGCACGACCGGGCGATCTGCTCGATTCCCTCGTCGGTGTCCTCCAGCCGTCGGCGGGCCGTCTCCAGCCGGACCCCGTCCACGTACCGCCCCGGCGTCACTCCGACCTCAGCGGCGAAGGCACGGGTGAAGTGACGGGGTGACAGCGTCACGCGGCGGGCGAGAGAACCGACGGAAAGATCGCCTTCGGGGTGCTCGTCGATCCAGTGCTGGACCTCGCGCAGCTGCGGCCGTTCGGCGACCTGAGCAGCGAGCTGCGCGCTGAGCTGTGCCTGCCCACCCGGCCTGCGCAGGAACATCACCAGGTGCCGGGCTATCAGCAGCGCGACGTCCCGCCCGAGGTCCTCTTCGACCAGCGCCAACGCCAGGTCGATACCTGCGGTGACGCCGGCCGAGGCGGCGATGTTCCCGTCTCGGACGTAGATCGGCTCGGCGTCGACCTGGATGTCGGGGAAGCGTCGAGCGAGCGCAATGTGCCCAGTGCGTCGTGGCGCGACGTCCGGCCAGCAGGCCGGCCTCGGCGAGCAGGAAGGCCCCGGTGCAGACGGAGACCACACGATCGGCCTCGGCCGCCAACTCGCCGATGCGGCGCACCAGCTCCGGGTCGGGGGCGGCCGTACCCGGCCCGCCGGGCACCAGCAGTGTGTGAGCTGGTCCGACGTGGTCGATGTCGGCGTCGGGTAGCAGCCGCAACCCACTGCATGTGCGCACCGGGTGGCCACCAGGCCCGGCGGTCATGATCCGGTACGCACCTGGCCGTTCCGTGGCGGCGTCCGCCCCGGCGAACACCTCCAGCGGGCCGGTCACATCCAGGCTCTGGACGTCGTCGTAAAGCACGATGACCACGCTGCGCGGCCTCATGCGGATTAGGCTGGCAGGGCTCGAGTATGGCGGCAAGGACGCGGTTCCCCCCTTCCCCGCCATCGCGTCCCGCCATCGCGTCCCGCCATCGCGTCCCGCCATTGCGGGCAGGGCCGCGGCGCGCGGCGCCGGGCTTCGGTCCTACCCGGCCGAGACGGCCACGAGATCCAGCTCGTCCACCTGGCCTGCCGTACCTCTCGGCTACCAAGGCTGCCGGCCGACTACGCGGCCTGCCGGGACCACTGACGCCCAGGACTCTGCGTCGGTAGCGTGTCAGTCACTTTCTCCCCGCCGTCCTCCGGGACTGGCGGGGCTTTTTTNTNGATCGGCTACAANGCGGCTGCTCAGGGTGTGATCCTGGACCCGCAGGCCGTCATTGCCGCGGCGACGGGCCCAGCCGCCCCGCCCGTCCCGGCGGCTCCGCCCGCGGCAAGCGTCACGCCTCCGGAGACATCGCCGCCTGCTGGATGACGGCATTCAGAGTATGGGGACGACGTGCGCGGCACGGTACATCCCGTACCGCTGCCTCCAGCTCCGCTGGTGCAGTGTTGGCTGACAGCGCAGCCAGCGATTACGAAGCGCGCCGGGACACCGCGAACCACACGGCGATATGGCCGGCGGTGCGACGGCCGCCGTTCCCAGGCCGGCTACGGTGTTCGGGTGGGACTTCACCTGAGCCAGATCGACGAGGCGGACGAGCTGCTGACGAACGATCCGTTGGCGCTGTTGATCGGGATGGTGCTGGAGCAGCGGGCACCGGAAAGAACGAGCCCGGCGGAATGACTCGTGTCACCCGAGCAANCGAGCTCTGACTGGTCACGGCGGTGCCCGTGGGCACCGAGCCTGTCCCGGTCGGCGATCTTCGGCAGGCTCACCACCTCGAGGCGATGGCGGCAGTCGTGATCTCGCTGTTGTTCGGTGGTCGCGACCCGAGCATCGTCTTCAACCTGGTCGATGCGATCCCGAACCGGTAGACGCCAGACCGCCTCGCCGCGCTGTTCAAGGCGACAGATGTTCCGGCCCGTGATGGGGGAGAACCGGGGCGAGCAGGCCGGTTAGAGTGAGAACCCGGGGTTATGATCCGGCTTGCGGCTGCCGGAGCGAACAGGACTACGGCCGCAGTCGCTCAGAGCTGCTCACGGCAGCCTCGACTACTGATAGTGGTAGCGGCAGGAGATGATTGTGATCTGGCTGGGCTCAATCGCATAGATCAGGCGGTGCTCGTCGTCGATTCGCCGGGAGCGCAGCCCGGCGAGGTTGTTGCGCAGCACTTCCGGTTTGCCGATGCCCTGCCCATCTGGATCGCGTTTGATGTCCGCGATCAGGGCGTTGATGCGCTTGAGAGTTTTGCGGTCCTGGCTCTGCCAGTACAGGTAGTCGTCCCAGGCATGGTCGGTCCAGGTCAGCTTCACCCGTCAGGATCCGGGGAACGCTCGACCGCGCCGCCTGAACGCCACTGCTCGACGCTCTCCATCAGCCGGCGGGCGTTGGCAGGCGTGCGCAGCAGGTAGTTGGTCTCCACGATCGCGTCCCAGTCCTCCTTGCTCACCAGGACCGCGTTCCCCCTCTTCGAGACGATCTCTACCGGTGTGTGATCGGCGTTGACCTGTTCGAGAAGTGGGAACAGTGTCTTGCGCGCCTCGCTGGCACTGATCGCCGCGACCATGCCGGCACCTCCCTGAGCGTCCAGTCGTACCAAATACGGTACCATCCCTGGGTGCTCGTCAGCTGGCCGTGCAGCGGGGGGTCAAACTGGCGTCGCGTAGGGACCGGTAGCGNCCAGTAGTGAGGGACACGGAGCCGCCTGACGAGTTGACCAGCGTCGCCAGTCCCCGAACACGGTCGGCTACGGTGGTGTGGTGGGACTGCACCTGAGCCAGATCGGCGAGGCCGACGAGCTGCTGACCAAGGATCCGCTGGCGCTCCTCATCGCTATGGTTCTGGGCCAGCCGGTATCGGAAAGATGGAGTGGAATCTCACTATACGTGCCCGCATAGATACTCATCGTCATGGTTGATCCGTTGCGTGGCGGGGGACGCGAGCTATCAGGGTCGAGTAGCCGGGAGGGGTTTCACCTCCCGGCTCTCGCAGAACCGTGCGTGACGGTCTCCCGTCACACGGCTCCTGTCATCCTGGTCACCGGAAGGTCGGAACCCACCGCCAGTGCGCGAACAGACCCGGAGAGCCCGTGACTGCCCGTTGCCAGGCGGCTGACGCCTTTCTCATGGGTCGTAGCCGCTTGTACTTCTTGCGGATCCAACGCACCAGGTAGGAGTTGATGCGCGTGAGGAGAACGGACAGCGCGGAGCGGTAGAACGCCCCGTAGTACGCCATCCAACCTCGGACGATCGGGTTGATCGTCCGGGCGAGGTCCGCGAGCGTGACGTTGCTGCGGCGGTGTAGGCGCCAGTGACGGACCTGCCTACCGAGCGCGGTCAGGGCCTGCCTGCTGATCGCGGGCTGGAACGAGGCGAAGAGCCGGCCGTTCCTGCCGCGTGCCGCGCGGGCACGGAAGGTGTACCCGAGGAACGTGAACGCGGTGTGCTCGTGGCCGAGCCGCCGGTTGGCGTCCTTGCAGTACACGATCCTGGTCTTGGTCGGGTGCAGACGCAGCCCGACCTCGGCCATCCTGTCCTCGACCGCCTGGCGCACCTGGTGGGCCTGGCGTTCGCTGGCGCAGTGGAGCACTGCGTCGTCGGCGTAGCGCTCGAACGGGACGCCCGGGCCAAGGGTTCGTGTGCGTGCAGGCAGNCGGTCGTGACCAGCGTGTTGTGGTCACACACCCGGTTGACCAGCCTCCGTACCGAGGCGATCTCGTCGCCGGCCACGACCCGTTGATGCCCGAGCGCGGTCCCGGTGTCGTGGCGGACGGCCTCGACGACCGCCTCCTGGCGCACCGACCCCTGNGGCGGGCGGGAACGGGCGCCCTTCATCACCTTCCCGTCAAAGGCCACCGCCACCAGGCCGCCCGGGTCCGCGGGCCCGGGCGCGACCGCGGCGGTCCAGCCCGACAGCGCCTGGTCCAACTGCCCGGGCGGGCCTTCCTCCACGATCCGCCGGATCGTGCGCTCCGACGGCACCCGACGAGGGAACCCGAGGCCGGCCAGCACCCCGACCGGGAGGGCGCAGGCCCACTCCCACAC
>NZ_JPHT01000060.1:0-14882 GCF_000733325.1 Frankia sp. Allo2 | reverse complement strand
CTGGCCTCCCTCAGCGCCCGGGAACGCGAAATCCTCCAGCACATCGCCGAAGGTCTCACCAACCGGCAGATAGGTACCCGGATACACCTCTCCGAGAAGACCGTGAAGAACTACGTCTCCAGCATCCTCGAAAAACTCGGCATGACCAGCCGGACCCAGGCCGCCGTCTACGCCCTGAAGAAGACGAGTGAGGACTGAACACCCACACCCGACCATCGACACACCCGACCATCGACACACCGGAGCATCGCTGTGCCTGAACCGGGTCGAAGGACCCACCCTGGTGGGAGCCAGGTCCCGGATCCAAGCACCGCGGGTCGGATGTCGCATACGCGGGCGAAGGGCACGCTCATCGCTGTCGGCAGGACGCCGACGAGGAGGTAGCGATGAGGAAAGCGGAGGAAAGCGACCTCACCGCCGAGGCCCGAGGCGCCACCGAATAGGATCATGCCGTGCCGACAGCACGAACACGCCCCGAGGTTCTGCTCGACGATCTGGTCGACCTCTTTCTGGCCGAGGGATTCCGCACTTTCACGCTCGCGCAGCTCGCCGCGCGGCTGCGCTGTTCCAAGACGACGTTGTATGCCCTCGGGCAGTCCAAGGAGCAGCTTACGGTCAACGCGGTGAGGCACTACTTCCGCCGGGCCACCGCGCAGGTCGAGACCGAGACCGCCGAAGCCGCGTCCTCGGCCGACCGGCTCGTGGCCTACCTGGCGGCGATCGGTCGCGCGCTGCGTCCGGCATCGCCCGCGTTCAGGCTCGACCTCGCCGCGCACCACGTCGCCCGGGAGGTGTATGAGCACAACATCGCCGCGGCCGCCGCGCGTGTCCGTCAGCTCATCGGCGACGGCGTCGCTGCGGGAGAATTCCGCGATGTTCACGCGGCGTTCATCGCCGACACGATCGCCGCGACGATGGAGCGCATCCAGACCGGTCGCGTCCTTGCCGCCACCGGCTTACACGACGCCGATGCCTACGAGGAGCTTGCCTCGCTTGTGCTCGACGGCATTCGCAGCGTCACCGCAGCCGGAACCTAGCCGTCGCCGACACGCCCTAGCCGTCGCCGAAACGCGGAGCCGGTTGCGGATGGCGGACACCGTCCAGCTCACGGAACACGCCACGGGCGACGTTGTGCTCGTCGGCGGCCGCCTCGGCCAGTGACAGGACCGGCGCCACGCAGCACTCGGTGTCCCTGAAGAGGACGTGCCACTCGTCGCGCGGACGCTTGGCGAAGGTCTCGGTGAGCCTCGCCCGTATCGCGGGCCACCGAGCCCGATCCAGGTGGTCGCCGTGGAATGCCGGATCGTCTTCGAGGCCAAGCCGCTGGACCAGCGCACGAAAGAACTTCCGCTCCAACGCGCCGACCGCGACATNCCCGCCGTCCTGACAGACGTAGGTGTCATAGAACGGGGCGCCGCCGTCCAGCAGGTTGACACCCCTGTCGTCCCGCCATGACCCCTCCGCCAGGAACCCGTGCACCATGCCCGTCAACAGCGCCGCGCCGTCGACTATCGAGGCGTCCACGACCTGACCGCGGCCGGTGCGTCGCGCGTGGAACACGCCCGCCAGTACCCCGAAGGCGAGCAGCATGCCGCCCCCGCCGAAGTCACCGAGCATGTTGACCGGCGGCACGGGCCGCTCCCCCGCACGGCCGATGGCGTGCAGCGCGCCGCTGACGGCCAGGTACGTGATGTCGTGGCCGGCGGTGTGGGCGTATGGCCCGTTCTGCCCCCACCCCGTCATCCGACCGTAGACCAGCCGCGGGTTGCGGGCCAGGCACTCGCGCGGCCCCAGGCCCAGCCGTTCGGCCACGCCGGGCCGAAAGCCCTCGAGGAACACGTCCGCGTCGGCTACCAGGTCGAGCGCCTGGGCGACCTGGCCGGCGTCCTTGAGGTCGAGCGTCACGGTGCGCCGGCCGCGGTCGAGGACCGGCGACCGCCCCCACGCGTCGGCCGGCCCGCCCGGCCGCTCGACTCTCAGCACGTCCGCGCCAAGGTCGGCGAGCATCATGCCGCAGAACGGCGCAGGCCCGATCGCGGCGAGCTCCACCACGCGGAGTCCGTCCAGCGGCATCATCAAGCCTCCAGGGTGACAGCGTCGCCCTGGCCGCCGCCCGAGCAGAGTGCCGCGCAGCCGAGGCCGCCACCGAGCTTGCCGGTGGGCGTGCGGGCGGCGCCGAGGGTAACGGTTCTGGGCATGCGGCGATAGTACCGTGGCGGTAGTACCGCGTAGAGTACCTCGGTACTCTACGCGGTACTTAACTAAGTATCCTGTCGGAGGGTGGCGAAGCGTCACCGATCAGCAACGGCCTCGCCACGCAGGGTGGCGACCACGCCGGCCCGGCCGGGATCACTCCGCTATGGGCACCGCGACGGGTAGGGGATCTGCGGGGCGTGCCGCTCCCACTCGGCCTCGCTCATCACGGCTGTCGGATCGGTGCAGGCACGTTTGGCGATATGGGCCGGGTCGATGTCCCACAACCGGGCGGTGTTGTCGTCGCCGGAGGTGGCGGCCAGTGTGCCGTCCGGGCTGAACTGGACGCGCCGCACCGTCGCCGTGTGTCCGAGCAGGCCGCCGACCGGGCGGGGATTGCGCGGGTCGGAGATGTCCCACAGCCGGGCGGCCTTCCGCGCGGTCGTGCCCATCAGGTGCAGGTCGACGCGGAAGGCAACGCTACTCACCCAGTCCGATCGGTCGGTGAAGGTGTATAGCATTTTCGGTTCCGTCGGCGTGGCGATGTCCCATAGCCGGGCGGNCCGGTCCGCCGACGTCGATCCGAGGATCCTGCCGTCGGGCCGGAAGGCGAGCCCGAGCACCGCGTTCTCGTGCCCGTTGAGGATCGCGAGCGGCGTGGGCCGGGTCGGGGTCGACACGTCCCAGAGCCGGATGGTCCGGTCGTGGCTGCCGGTCGCGAGCATTCTCCCGTCCGGGCTGAACGCCACGGTGTTGACCCAGTCGGTGTGTCCCACGAGGGTGGCCGCCAGCCGCGGCTGGTGGGGATCGGTGATGTCCCACAACTTGGCGGTGTTGTCGGTGCCGGCGGTAGCCATGGTCTTTCCGCCGACCGCGAAGGCGACGCTGTTGTTGACGTCCCGCAGCACCGCCAGCGACCTGGGCCGCTCGGGCACGGAGATGTCCCAGAGCCGGACAATGTGGTCGTCGGTGGACGTCGACAGCAGCCGCCCGTCCGCGCTGAAGCCGCCCTGCAGGAAGGTGCCGCTGTCCCCCGGGATGACCGCGAGCGGTCTGGTGGCCATGGGGTTGCTGATGTCCCAGAGCCGGACGGTGCTGTCGTCGCTTCCCGTCACCAGCATTCTGCCGTTGGGGCTGAACCGTACTCCGATCACCCGCTCGGTGTGGCCAACCAGCGTATTGATCTCTACCCCGCCGAAGTTCTCAATCAGGCTGCGCTGGGCCTCCTCGGTGGGCTCGACGCGGTAGGCCGCCAGCGCAAGTTGGCGGGCCAGCTGCGGTTGTGTCGTGCTAGCCGCCGCCGCCTCGCTCGCCAGCCGGCGCGACACCTCGATGCTCTCGGGGACCGAAGCGGGGTCCTTGTGGGTGACGAACATGAGGGTGGCCGTCACCGCTACCGCGACGGCGCAGAGACTGGCCACCAGCGACACCACCGTGCGCCGCTGCCACCGGCCGCGCCGCTGCCGCTGCTGCTGCTTCGGCTCGCCACCCTCGGGGTAGCCGCGGCCGGGTGCCGGACGGTCCAGTGGCGACAGGTCCAGTGGTGACAGGATGTCGTCGCTCGGCGGTGGCATCGCCGGGTTGGCGGAACCCACGGAACCCACGGAGTCGGACGGTGTCCGCGAGGCTCCGGCGTCCATGCGCGCCGGCGGCTTGACCGGCGGATCCGTGACCACGGTGACGGCGGTTGGGCCAGCTTCGCCTCGCACCGCCTCGTCAACGTTGGACAGGCCGAGGAGGGACTGGTAGAGATCGCTGGCGGTCGGCCGGTCCGCCGGCTCCTTGGACATCGTTTTCGCCACGATCGAACGGAGTCCGTCGGGCAGGCCGTCGATCTTGGGCGCCTCGTGCACCGCTCGATACAGCAGGACCGGGGTCGTCGCCTTGCCGAACGGGCCGATCCCGGTGCCCGCGAACGTCACCNCCCCGCCCCAGGCGAAGATGTCCGCGGCCGCCGTGACCAGCGCGCCGCGCGCCTGTTCGGGAGCCATGAAAGCGGGGGTGCCGATCAGGCCGGTGGAGGTCGTCAGCGAGGTCGTGGAATCCATCGCGCGCGCGATGCCGAAGTCGATGACCCGCGGACCGAGCCGCGACAGCAGGACGTTCGACGGCTTCAGGTCACGGTGGATCATTCCCGCGGCGTGGATGGCGGTGAGCGCCGCCGCGACCGAGATGGCGAGGCGTTCGAGGTCGGCCTCCGCCATGGGACCGTTGGCGGCGATCGCGNCCGCGAGCGTGGGACCGTCGATGAACTCCGTCACCAGGTACGGGCGATCGGCCTCGACGTCGACCTCAAGCACCTCCGCGGTGCAGAATCTGGCGACCCGCTGGGCGACTTCGGCCTCACGACGGAACCTGGCCAGGAACTCGGGCTGCCGCGCGAGGTCGGTACGGACCACCTTGACGGCCACGGGCCGCCCGTCCCGGCTCCTGCCGAGGTAGACGATTCCCATCCCGCCTTGGCCCAGCCTCGCCACGAGCTGGTACGTCCCGACAGTCACGGGGTCACTGTCGAGCAGCGGTGTCGCGCGGGAGTTTGCCACGTCCCACGGAACTGACCCGTCAGGCGTCGTCACGGCAACCGTCGCCGCGCGGTCTGCGAACCCACGGCCGCCCCCTCCCGCCGGAACCTGACCTTCACGCGCACTCATTGCGCACCGCGGCGCCGCACGCATGAGTGCCTACCGTCTCCGTTAGCAGCCGTGGTTCTGACAACCGGCTCACGACGGAATTTGTGCCTGGATTCTAGAGGTGCCTGAAGGCGCGTTCACGGCGCGGCCCACCCCCGAGAGCCCGACGTAGCGCATCGTAATTGCGCGACAACTTCCCGTTGGCGGTATCAGTCGCGGTAGCCCTGGCGACGCCGGGGCCACCGGGTCGCAACGGCCCACATGGGCTACCATCAGCATTGATCAAAGGGTACCGGGGCTATCGCTCGTAACGGTCGCTCGTAACGGTCCCCATGAGACCCCATAGACTACCATCAACCTTGATCACAGGGTACCGGGGGGACCGTGGAGGTCGATCTTGGCGAGGAGTTCCTTGCCGCCGAGCTGGGCGAACAAAGGAGAGACTCTTCCGCCGCGGCCTCGGTGATGCCCCCCAGGGAATATGCGGCGGATCGGATTGCGCCAAGGAACGGTGCCGTCGACGGAGCGCCGGTCCCAGAAGCGCCGGTCCCAGAAGCTCGGAACGAGTCGCTGCCAAGCCCGCCGTCGGACCGACTGGTGTACGCCTACCTCGGCCGACAGCGGCGCTGGGTACTACTGTGCATGACCGCGTCGTTCACCCTTGCCTCGTTCAGCCTGGTCAAGTTCGCGCTGCTGGCGTCGGCGTTGTGGGTGTTTCTCCTGCTACTCGGGCTCAACGCGATTTGTTCGGCCTTCACGATTGTGGCCACCCAGCACCGGCGGCGCGTAACGAGACAGANCCATGAGGGCCTGGTCAGCGGCTGGCGGCCGATCTACTGCCCCAGCGTCGACATCTTTCTTCCCAGCGCGGGTGAACCTCTCCCGGTGTTGCTCAACACCTATTCACACATCGCCCGGGTCAGGTGGCCGGGGCAGCTACGGGCGTACGTCCTCGACGACAGCGGCCGCCCGGAGGTCGCCGCCGCGGCCGCCGCCCACGGCTTCAGCTACCTGAGCCGGCCGGACCGGGGCCGGATGAAGAAGGCCGGTAACATCCAGTTCGGGTTCGAGCACTCGCGCGGCGACTACATCGCCATCTTCGACGCCGACTTCTGCCCGCGGCCGGACTACCTCTTTCACCTGGCACCGTACCTCGACGACCCGAGCGTCGGTATCGTGCAGAGCCCGCAGCACTTCGATACGAAACGGTCGATGGGCTGGCTGCAGCGGACCGCCGGCGCCACCCAGGAGCTCTTCTATCGCTGGGTGCAGCCGTCCCGCGATGCCGTCGGCGTCCCGATCTGCGTCGGAACCAATGCGATCTACCGGCGCGGCAGCTTGCGGAAGGCAGGCGGCTTCGCCCAGATCGAACACAGCGAGGACGTCTTCACCGGTGTCAAGCTGCTGGCGGCGGGCTACACCACCCGCTATGTACCGGTGGTGCTGGCGACTGGCNTGTGCCCGGCTGACCTGGCCGGTTTCATCAACCAGCAGTACCGCTGGTGCAGCGGCTCCATGGCCCTGCTGCGGACCCGTCAGCTACGCCACATCAGACTCGACTGGAAACAGCGGGTCTGCTTCTGGAGCGGGTTCCTCTACTATATTTCCACCGCGATCAACGTCTTTACCATTAACATTCCTGGCCTGTTGATGGTGTACGTCTACCCGGAGCTGGTGCGGCCCTATAATTTCCTGCCCTTCCTGGCCGCCGCCTGGGTGTGGCTGGTCCTGCTCCCGGCCACCAGCCGCGGTCGATGGCGTTTCGAAGTGCTGCGGGTGCAACTTGTGTACAGCTTCTGCCACGCTGTCGCGATCCTGCACATGGTGCGTGGTCGCACGGCATCCTGGGTGGCGACCGGCTCCGTGCGCAAAAGGGGGAACCCGATGGTCCGCGGCGTGGTTCGGACCGCCTTCTGCTGGCTACTGCTGACGACGTGCGCGACATGGACCGGCATCGGTCTCGACGTCTGGAGGTTCGGCTGGGGAAACTTTTGGCTCGTGATTCTGTTTCAGCTCGGCCACAGCTATCTGAGCGTCCCGCTCCTGTTCGACCTGAGCCGCCTGCTCGTGGGACGCGGCGACCGGCCGGCACGCAGCCGGCACCGCGCCAGGCAGTCTCAGCCCGACTCCGTGGTCCGGGCATGGACCGGCGGTCCGCCGGCTCACAGCGCGCCGGCTCACAGCGCTCCGGCTCACAGCGCTCCGGTCTCGCCCTCGCACGGCGCTCCACCCGCCAGCGCGGCCCTGCGCCAGGGGTGAAGCGACGTGGAACGTCACGACGACGATCTGGACTTCCCGGCCTCCGAGCACCTGCGCTGGCCCGACGGGCTGGCGATCACCGTCGGCCTGGCGGTCATCGCGTTGCTGGCCACCGGCTGGGTCGACCCGACCGTGCTATGGCACTGATCAGGCCGGGCGGACCGTGGGAACGGTCGGCCTGAGGAGCATGAGGACCATGAGGACGACGGACGGCGCGGTCACCGTGCCGCTGCGGCGACCCCACCCGGGTCTGGTGCGGATCGAGGAACGGCTCGGCTTCCGCCCCGACATCGAAGGGCTACGCGCCCTGGCTGTGCTGCCCGTGCTGTGTTACCACGGTCAGGTCCCCCACGCCGCTGGCGGGTTCGTCGGGGTCGACGTGTTCTTCGTCGTCTCGGGGTTCCTCATCACCAGCCTGCTCGTGCGGGAGGCCGAGGTCACCGGTCGGATAAGCCTGGCGGGATTCTACGCGCGCCGGGCCAGGCGCATCCTGCCGGCGGCCTGCGTCGTCCTGGTGTTCGTCACCGTGGCGAGCTGGCTGACGATGCCGCCGCTGCGCCAGGCGGAGACGGTGCACGACGTCGCGGCGGCCTCGGTCTACCTGGTCAACTGGCGGTTCATCTCGAACCAGACCGACTACCTCGCCAGCGGTCGGGATCCCAGTCCGGTGCTGCACTTCTGGTCGCTCAGCGTGGAGGAGCAGTTCTACCTCGTCTGGCCGCTGCTCCTGCTGCTCGTCGTGCTGTTCGCCCGGCGCGTCACGATGTCGCTGGCCGCCGTCGCGGTCCCGGTCACGCTCGGGCTCGTCGCCCTGTCGTTGACGCTGTCGCTGCACTGGACCCTGGTGGAGACGCCGGTCGCCTACCTGAGCTCGCCGACCCGGGCGTGGCAGTTCGGCGTCGGTGCGCTGGTCGCCTTCGCCACGCCGGCGCTCGCCAGACTCGACCGCGGCCGCACCGTCACCGGGTTAAGGATCGTGCTCGGCTGGGCGGGGTGCGTGGCGGTGGTGACCGCCGTCGTCAGCTACGACAGCGTGACGGTCTACCCGGGCACGGCGGCCTTGTTGCCCACCTTCGGCGCGGCAGCGGTCATCGCGGCGGGTACCGGCGTCCGCCCGGGACACCGCAGCCTCCGGGCGGGNGCGGGNCGGNTGTTGGGGNCCAGGGTGCTGACCGTCATCGGAAGCCGGTCGTACAGCCTGTACCTGTGGCACTGGGCCGTGCTCGTCCTGGTCGAGGCGCGGGTGGGAGACCTGAGCTGGCAGACGCGCACGGCAGTGGTCGCGGCCTGTGCAGTGCCGGCCGAGCTGTCGGCGCGGCTGGTCGAGCGTCCGGTGCGGCTCTCGGCGGTCGCGGCGTCGGGCTGGCGTCGTGGCCTCGCGATCGCCGTCACCGCGACGTTGCTGCCGGCCGCCACCGGCATGCTGGTCGGCACCGATGCGTTGCAGCGGATGCGGGGCGGTGACCGGGACGCGGTGGCGGTGCTGCCACACCTGCCCGCGGCCACGGTGGTGCGTGACCCGTTCGACCAACCCGGCGGCCTGTTGAGCGGCCCGGTGACGCCCGCCCCCTGGTCCGCGTACGACGACCTGCCGCGGCTTCCGGAGGGCTGCATGGCAAGTCCCCGCCAGACCACGAGCCCGCCCTGCCAGCTGAACACCGACGGCGCCACCGGCCGGGTGGTCCTGTTGGGGGACTCGCACGCCGCCCAGTGGTTCGGGGCGGTCTACCACGTGGCCCGCGGCAGCGACTGGTCGGTGGAGGTGCTGACCAAGGTCGGCTGTCCGTTACCCGCCATCTCGGTCCGCAGCGAGCAGCTCGGCCGGGAGTTCACCGAGTGCGACACCTGGCGGGAGAACACGTTTCGCCGGCTCGCCGCGGAACCAAAGCCAGACGCGATCTTCCTGAGTACGTACAACCGGTACACCGGCGACGAAGAAAAGGTTGTGGCGGGATGGCGGAACACGATCGCACGGCTCGCGNCCCTGGGTGCTCCGCTGGTCTACATCGTCGACACCCCGAATCCACCGGGAGACATTCCGGCGTGTATTTCCGGCGCAATCGACAACTGGCGGTCGTGCTCGTTCCCGCGGGATTCCGGACTGCCCCGCGACCCGCTGCTGCAGGCGGTCGTCGAGGGCCGCGAACCAGCGGTCAGCGCGGTCGACCTGAACGTCATCCTGTGCCCGGGGACCGGGCCCTGCCCGGCCGTACGGGGCAGCGTGCTGCTGTACCGCGACGACTCCCACATCACGAACACGGCAGCGGTCATGCTCGGGCCGGCGCTCGAACACGCGCTGGTCACCAAGGTACAGCTGCCGTTGCGGGGACCGCGGCTCCAGTCAAGCCAGACCGCGGGCACACCGCGTTCCTGACTTCGGTCCCGGTGGAATCCGGGCACCGGGTAGCCTCGCGAACGAGATGCGCCATGGCCGTATTTCAGGACTTCTGTACACTTTTCAGTCATTGTTTGGCGGACGTACCAGCCAGACGGCCGAGGTACCTGGTGGGGAGGCGCTGATGCGACGGCGGTCTGCCGTCTGCCTGATGATGGCGGCGAGCGTACTGGTTTTCGCCTGCAGCTCCCCCGGCGACGGCCCGTCGCTGAAACCCGCATCCCCGAGCGGCGCCGCCCGCGGCGGCTCGGCTCCGCCGCGGGCGGCCGTCGAAACCGTGTTCAGGACCCGTCCGCAGTTCGGCGTCACGGTGCCCGGCATCAGCCAGGCGTCGCTGGGCGAGGTTGCACGCACGACGGCCTGCCCGCCGGCGATGGCCCAGTTCTTCGTCTCCGTGACCCACGGCCTGGACCCGACGGTACTCGGCGCGGTGCCGGTGACACCGATCGTGACGGTCGAGCCGTGGAACCCGGACAAGGGGGTCAACCAGAGCGACTTCACGCTCGACAAGACCATCGAGGGCCGGTGGGATGACCACTACCGGGCCATCGCGATGGTAGTGAAGAAGTACGGACGCCCCGTCCTGATCCGGTTCGCCCACGAGATGAACGGCTACTGGTACCCGTGGGCGTCGGTCGGCTCGAACACCCCGGCGCTGTTCGTGGCGGCGTGGCAGCACGTGGTCGGCATCTTCCGAGACGCCGGCGTCACGAACGCGCTGTGGGTGTGGTCGCCGAACGTGCTCCGCGGGACGTCGGGAACGCCGCTGGCCGAGTACTACCCCGGCGACAAGTGGGTCGACCTGATGGGTCTGACAGGGTACGGCGTGCAGGAGAGCTCCGCCGCGCAGACGTACGACCCGTCCATGGCCCAACTGGCCGCGCTGTCGACCAAGCCGGTCCTGCTGACCGAGGTGGGCGCCCAGCGGGACCAGTACAAGACCAGCTGGATCGCCTCGTTCGGCAGTTGGCTGCAGAGCCACCCCCAGGTGGTGGGGTTCGTCTGGACGGCGATGAACATCAAGGACGGCGTGAAGGGTGACTGGCGGTACGACGACTCGGAGGCCGACCTCGCCGCCTTCCGGGCGAGCCTGCTCGCCGGGAGGGTCGCCTGCTGACCGCCGCGAGGAGCGTTCCGGAGTCGGCCGGCCAGCCGGGTCCGGCGGCCCGTCACCGTCGCGGCAGCCGTCGCGGCAGCCGTCGCACCATGGTCGTTCTCGCCGTGGGCGCAGCCGTCGTCGCCTGTGCCCTGGTCCACGCGGTGAACCTCGACGGCTGGCCCGG
Source organism: Frankia sp. Allo2 (assembly GCF_000733325.1). Taxonomy (NCBI): domain Bacteria; kingdom Bacillati; phylum Actinomycetota; class Actinomycetes; order Frankiales; family Frankiaceae; genus Frankia; species Frankia sp. Allo2. Next base: position 4,122 of record NZ_JPHT01000060.1, on the reverse strand, counting down.
CCGGTTCAACGAGGACGAGGGCACCTATGCCGCGCAGGCCTACGCCCTGCGGTACTGGGGCCGACTGGCGCACTACACCTACTGGTATGATCATCCTTTCGGCGGCTGGGCCCAGATCGCGGCGTACGCCTGGGTGACCGACGCCTTCGGCCGCGGCGCTACCGGCGTGAGCGCCGCGCGCGAGTTCATGCTCTGGGTGCACGTCGCGAGCTGTGTCCTGGTCTACTTGTTCGCCCGCCGGCTGGACGTGCGCCGACCGTACGCGGTGACGGCCGTCGCGCTGTTCTCGCTGTCACCGCTGGCGCTCTGGTTCCAGCGGATGGTGTTCCTCGACAACATCATGGTGATGTGGCTGTTAGCGGCGTTGGTCATGGCTGCGGCGCCCAGACGGCGAGTGCGGACTGCCGTACTGGCGGGACTCGCGGNAAGCGNCGCGTTCTGGTCCAAGGAATCCGCTCTGGTGTTCCTGCCCGGTGTCTACCTGATGGTGTGGATCAATCACCGGCGGCGCAACCTACGCGCCGCGAGCCTCGGATTCGCCGCCGCGGCCGTGGCGGGCCCCGGGGCGTTCGTGGTGTTCGCAGCCGCTCGTGGCGAGCTGCACCAGCTGCGCCGGGCGGTCGAGTTCCAGCTGTTCACCCGGCAGTCCAGCGGCAGTGTGCTCGACCGCGGCAGTTCGGCGTGGAACCTGGTCGGCTTCTGGCTCGGGCTCGATGCGATCCTGCTCGCCGCCGGCCTCGTGGCGGCGATCGCCGGGCTGCTGGTGCCTCGGCTTCGGGTGCCGAGCGTGCTGCTGGTGAGCCAGGCACTGCTCCTGCTCCGGGAGGGGTACCTGCCGTACCCGTACGTCGTCGGGATGCTGCCGTTCGCCGCACTCTGCGTAGCGGGGTTGGCCGACCACCTTCATCCCCGGCCCGGGCCTGCCACCACAACCGCCCGTCTTCGCCTCGCGGCGGTGGCCTCGGTGGTCGTGGCCGGGCTGGCGGTGCTGTCGTGGCAGTGGGGACCGGTCCTGGTCGACGCGACCTCCCGGGACGACAGTCTCCCGAGCCGGGAGGCGTCCGCCTGGTACCTCGGCCACGTCCCCCCTGGCCGAGTGACGATCACGAACGATTACGCGTGGCTCGACCTGCTACGCGGAGGTACCAGGCCGATCTGGCACTGGAAGATCAACGACCAGGCCGTACGGGCGAGCCTCCCGAACGGCTGGCGCGACGTCGACTACGTCATCCTCGACGCCTGGATGGCCGAACCGGCGACGTTGCACCGGCTCCCGTTGCTGGCCGACGCGCTGGCCCATGGCGTCAAGGTGGCTTCGTTCGGCGCCGGTCCGACCAAGGTGACGATCTACCGGGTCGACCGGGTCGTCGAGGCGCCGGGTGGCGCGGCGCGTGCGGGCCGAGTGGGGATGCGCCACTGACAGGCCTGGAGTTGAGGTCACTGGGACGAACACTGAGGTCACGGAGCCATCCCCCTCGGTAGCCCCTACCTGCTGTTGCTCCGCGACGCCCCGGACCGGTGACCTTCCGCACGCCCCTTGACCGTCACCAACGTTGTTGGCTAGCGTCGGCTAACGGCGTTAGCAACCACCGACGACAACCAGGTCGAACGACCGAGGGAGCGGGTATGACATCGAATCTGCTCTACCGCGGGCCCGGCATCGCCGAGCTTCACGAAGAATATGCCAAGAAGCGCGTGCTCGACGAAAAGGCGCCGGTAAAGGCCGCGGCGGAGATCTCCGTGGCCGCGCCGACCGAGAAGGTATGGCGGCTGATCAGCGAGATAGACCGGTGGCCGGCGTGGAACCCCGCCGTCCGGGACGTGCAGGTTCACGGCGGGGNGGNCGTCGACACATCCTTCATCTGGGTCAACGGGAAGTCACGGGTCCGCTCGACCCTGGCGGTCGTCGATCCACTCCACGAGATCACCTGGAGTGGGGTCTCCGCCGGCATCAAGGCCGTTCACCGCAACGTTCTCGAACGGACACCGGACGGTACGGTGCGGGTCACGAGCATGGAATCGATGTCTATGCCCTTCCTCGGCCTCATCTTCAGCAGCACGAAACTCCGCAGCGGGCTGAATGACTGGCTCACGGCGCTTAGGCAGGCCGCCGAAAAGGCGTGACCTTCACCGCGCCTGGGTTCGGCTGTCGATGCGGTGACCACCGGCCGTCGCGGCGATCGCTGTGACCGCGAACACCACTGCCCAGACGCGATGCCCAGCCAGCGCCGTGGCGATCGCGGTCAGACAGAACAGGAGGATCTTCACCATCAGCAGCGCCGGCCCGCGAAGCCGACGTCGTGACGCGGGGGCGAGCCACACTCCCCAGACGACGGCCGCCATCAGCGGCAGCAGGACCGCCAAGGCAACACCGGCGACGGCTGACGAGGCGAGATCGAGTCCGGCACCCGCCAAAGTGCCCAGCATCGCGAGTTCGGACAAGAAAGCGAGAAACATGATCGACCCGCCCACCACGCCGCTGCGCGGGGTACCGCCATCTGCGCCAGACGAACCCATGAGAGGGAACATAGTGGAACTTCCCGGGGAGTGAATTGTGATTCTGGGAACTACTGCCGCATCAGGCACCGTTCGCCTGCCTGACAACCTGACGAGTGGAATCAAATGGCCAAAGCGACGCGTGACTTTCTAGCAGCTCGTTGAAAACTTCTATCGGCTTCAACCAGCCAAGCGTCTGCCGTGGCCTTCCATTCAGCTGGGCGGCCAGCTTATTAAGCTCGTCCTGTGTGTGCAAGGACGGGTCGGTGCCCTTCGGGAAGTACTGGTGTAACAGACCGTTGGTGTTCTCGTTGGAACCGCGCTGCCAGGGCGAGTGCGGGTCACAAAAATACACNGGGATACCGGTCCGGACCGTGAACTCCGCGTGGCGGGCCATCTCCTTCCCCTGGTCCCACGTCACGCTGTTGCGAAGGAACTCAGGGAGGGTTCCCATCTTCTTCGCGAGCAGGTAAGCGACACGTTCGGCGGTGCGGTCAGAGGGGATACGCACCAGCATCACGAACCGGGTGGTACGCTCGACGAGCGTGGCGATCTGGGACCTGTTCCCCTTACCGATGATCAGGTCACCCTCCCAGAAGCCGGGCACGGCTCGATCCTCGGCCTCCTTCGGCCGCTCGCTGATGTCGACCATGTCCGGGATCTTTCCCCTGGTCACGGTCTGCGCGATCGGTTCACCCGCCTCGTCCGGCCCTTGCGCAAAGCAATCTTCAGCTCGGTCCGAAGCTCGCCGCGGGCCTGGAGGTATAGGCACTCGTAGATCGTCTCGTGCGACACGCGCATGCCCTCGTCGTCAGGGAAGTCCTTCTTCAGCCTCTCACTGATCTACTTCGGAGACCATTTCTCGGCCAGGCCGGCATTGACCGCGTCGTGCAGCGCGGCCGACGCGACGAGTTTGCGTTCCTTCGGACGTGCTCGCAGCGCGTCGCACCGCGCCTGCGCATCCACCGCTCGGTAAGCCCGTACTCCGCACGTTCGTGTGGTGTGCTGACCGTGTGATTTCTTGATCCGCCAGGATGATGATTTCCCTGGTGCGTGGTGTGTCCGGCCTGGGACGGTTCGGAGGGTGCTGGCGACCGCCGTCCGGGTGGGCTATGGGCCCCCGCGCCTGGAGAAGCTGCTCGGTGCTCTGCCGGTGGCCCGGGACCTGATGGTCCGCCTCGATCTGGTCGCGACGATCGAGACGGCTCTGCCCGATCCAGGAGAGCAAGGCCCGGCTCACCCATCAATGACCTCCGGAGGGGACTGTCGCCTTCAGGCGACAGGGGAATCNGGCACGGACCGCAACGGTTATACCGGCCACGCTGGTATAATCAACGGCATGTCCCGGACGGTGCAGGTCGGCGCGGGTGGCGCCTATGACCTCGGTTACCACGTCGTGTGGTGCCCGAAGTACCGCCGTGCTGTCCTCGTCGGTCCGGTCCGAGACCGGCTTGACGGGCTGATCCGCGAGAAGTGCGCCGAGCATGACTGGCTGATCGTCGCGCTGGAGATCGAGCCCGACCACGTGCACCTGTTCGTGAAAGCTCATCCGAAGCACGCCCCGTCGTACATCGCCAACCAGCTCAAAGGCTTCACGTCCCACGTGCTACGCGGCGAGTTCGCGCA
>NZ_JPHT01000059.1:0-15049 GCF_000733325.1 Frankia sp. Allo2 | reverse complement strand
GGCCGCTTCACGTCACGGCGACACGCCGGCCCACCCCAAACCACCAGCGACTATCACACAGAGTGACACCCGAAGGTTAAACGACAAGCTGAGAACCGCCCGATCTTGGTTCAGGGTCCTGAAATCGCCGTTCGCCCGGTCTCTACGAGGCTCCCGAGCAGGGGCGATGCCGAGTGAGCACCCGACTCGCAACATCATTGCGAGAATCGAACACACGTTCCGCAGGTCTGGCGGGTTCGGACGCTGTGGCCCCCTTGGCGGCGCCGAGCTGGTCCCGTCGTCCCGTCAAGGGCGAGTCGCCCTCGTCCTGGCCTGACGCCGCGTCCCCGGCGGCAAGCCCCAGCCGAACTCACCGGATGGTGTGCCTGCCCGGTCCTCGCCGACGCCGGCTACGGAGACTCGGCCGAGTTCCGCCAAGATCTCACCGGCCAGAACCTGGTCTACGTCGTCGGCGCGGCCCACACTGCGACTGTGGCTGCCGCGCGGGACTGAGATCCGCCGTTCAGCTCGCGTCCCGGCGGATCTCGGTGGGTGGCCACGCGTCGGTCGTATCCTCAATGGGTGAGCACCTTGCGGGACGAGCTGCACAGTCTGATCGACCGCCTGCCCGAATCGCAGGTGGCGCCGATCCTGGCTCTCGTGCGCGAGAGCGCACCCGCCGAGGGCGGCGGAGACGAGTGGCCATTGCCGGATTTCGTCGGCGCGTTGGCCAGCGGCAAGGGCGACCTCGCCGACCGTTCGGCTGAGATCCTGCGCGCGGAGCTCGGGCGCAATCCCGAGTGATCGTCTGGGACACCGGGCCGCTGATCGCCGCCGCCGACATCGACGACGAGCACCACGCCCGCAGCGTCGCGCTCATGCGGCGCACGCCCCGGCCGCTACTCGTTCCCTATCCCGTCCTGACCGAAGTCTGCTTCATGCTCGAACGAGAGAAGGGCACCCGTGCCGAAGCCGCGTTCCTGCGCTCCATCAGCACCGGACAGATCAGCCTGATCCCGCTTGCTCGCCAGGACCTCGACCGGATGGTCGAGCTGGTCGAGAAGTACAGCGACTTCCCGCTCGGCGCCGTTGACGCCTCCGTGCTCGCGATCGCCGAACGCCGGCACTTCTCCGTCGTCCGCCTCACGAAGCCGGTCGCACTGCTGCCATGACCTTGTTGACACGCCGGCCAGCCCTGATTCCGGTAGCAGTTCGCCGATATGCGGTGGATCTTCAGCATTCCCGCCACCAGGCCGCAGGCTGCGATGGTCCACTGCGAAGCCCGAGCCCGTGGTCGGGCAAGCGACGCCCAGGACCGCGTCCGCCACATCCTCGTAACTGGTCACTGTAGTTGATCTAGATCGCCGGCCTTGATGATCAGGTGAGGTCCCCCGGCCGGTGAGGTGTCGGACGCGGCTGCTCACGACAACCACCCGGTTGACACGCGAGCTTCGGTGCCGGATCACACTTCTGTGCATGACGGACGCGGACGATCGGCACCGCCTTGCTGTGATTGTCGTCGATGGCTTGGAGACCCACAGCCACCAGCGGGTCCCGTCCTTGCCCTCGNCCCGCTCGAACNCCCGCCACGTCGTCTCATCCGCGTGGACATGGCCGGCGGCGGCGTTACGCGCCGCGATCTGATCGTCGAGCCCGCCGAGCAGGCCATGCACGTCCTTCAACGCCCCGCACAGGGTGCCCTCGGCGACCTCAAGCCCGTCGGCAGCCAGCGCCCGAGCGATCCGGTGCAANGGCAGGCCCAGGACATACTTCTCGTAGCGAAGTCGAGCGAGGAACCCCGCGGTGAACCGGCCCTTGGGAATCGGTTTGGGTGGCACCGGTGCGGTCACCGTCCGCGGCCCCGGACATGTGCAGCACCGCCGATACCGNCGCCGCCGATGCACGATCCGGAGGATCGTCACCTGCGCTCAGCTGGGAACGGGCAGGCGCCCCCACAATCAGACCGCAGTGGAATGAGGATCAGCGAAGAATCCAGGGCGCGTAAGTCCGGACCTTCCACGGCCAACTGGTTCGGATCTCGTGTTCATCGGCGATCTCCCGGATCGCCGACATGTCGTGCGGCACCGCGTCTCGGATCGTTGGGCCGCCCATCTTTTGCGGGCCAGGCGGGCCACGTCGGCGGTCCGCATGGCGCTGGTCATGCCGGCGCCGCCGGTGTCGGCCCACAGGCCCCAGCCGAGGGAGAGCGTCGGGTGGCCGTGGGCGCGGTGCCGTTCGTCCTGCGCGGGGTCCGTGAGAGCCACGGCGAGGACAGCGGGCTGGACCTGCCCGGCATGGCGCTGGTGATCGGCGCCGTGACCCTGGCGGTGTGGGGCATCGTCCAGGTCGGCACGGCCGGCTGGGCCTCCCCGTCGGTCCTGGTCCCGCTGGCCGCCGCGGTCGTGCTGACGACCGCGGCCGTGTCCTGGGAGCGCCGGGCCCGCTCGCCGCTGCTGCCGCTGCACTTCTATCGGCAACCCGCGTTCGTGCTGAGCAACCTGGTGTCGCTCGCCTTCTACTTCGGGGTGTTCGGCTCGATCTTCTTCCTGTCGCAGTACTTCCAGGACTCCCTTGGCTACTCGGCGCTGGGCGCGGGAGTGCGGACCCTGCCGTGGTCGGCCATGCCGATGCTGGTGGCCCCGATCACCGGGGCCTGCATCGACCGGGTGGGGGGCAACCGGCTGATGGCCTCCGGGCTGGCCCTGCAGGGGCTGGGCCTGGCCTGGGTGGCGGCTATCGCCCAGGTCGGCCTGTCCTACGCCCGGCTGGTCCCGGCGCTGGTCCTGGCCGGGGTGGGGATGGGTCTGGTGTTCGCGCCGACCATGGCCGTGGTGCTGGGCTCGGTGCGGCCACACGAGTACGGCAAGGCCTCGGGGGCGAACAACACCGTCCGCGAGATCGGCGGCGCGCTCGGCATCGCGGCGCTGTCGACGGTGTACCTGGCGCACTTCACCGTGGTCCGGGCTTTCCCGTTCGACGCCGCCCGCGCGTTCGTTCACGGCATGGTGGCGGCGCTGTGGGTGGGGGTGGCGGTGCTGCTCGCCGCCGCGGTGCTCAGCCTGTTCATCCCGGCTTCCCGCGTGCTCGCCGACCAGGACGGGGAAACCGGCCTGGGCGCGCTGGTCCAGGCGGCTGCCGGACCTCCGATCCCGGCCGAGCCGCCGGGCGCTGAGGGGAGACTCGCCCCGGCGTCAGCCGACTGAGTCAGCCGAAGTCGGACGGCTGAGCAGCGGCGCCGCCGACGGCCCGGTGAGACCGGAACCGGTCTCACCGGGCCGCTTGCGCTCGCAGCCCGTCGCAGATCACGGCCATCACACCGTCGGCCTCCTTCGGCCCGCCGCCCACGCCGTCGTTGGCGATGAACACGGCGCGCAGCAGAACCTTGAGCAGGGTGATGTCCACGTCCGTCCGCACCGTCCCGGCCTGCTGGGCCCGGCGCATCAGCACCTCGACGGCGGCCCACAGGCCGCGGTTGACGTCGGTGAGGCTGGCGGTAATGTCGACGCCTATCCCGGCCACGGCGTCGATGAGGTCACGCTTGGCGGCGCTCTCCCGGTGCATCCCGGAGATGAAGGCGAAGAAGGCCGCGCCCGGCTCGGGGGCGTCGGCCAGCTCCTCGGCGCGGTCCACCAGGCGCTGCGCGCGGTCCAGGATCACCGCGTCGAAGAGGGCCTCCTTGGTCGGGAAGTGCCGGTAGACGGTCCCGGCGCCGACCCCGGCCCGGCGGGCGATCTCGTCCAGGCCGACCTGGAGCCCCACGGAGGCGAAGGCCTCCTGCGCGGCCTTCAGCACCCGGGCCCGGTTGCGCCGGGCGTCGGCGCGCATCGCCGGCGCGACCGGGCGCTCGGCGGCCGGGACTTCGGCGGGTGGGATCCCAGCGGGCGGGGATGTCTCAGTGGCCATGTGCGGATCCCTCGGTGACGGCCGCGACGCCGACGGGCCCGGCCGGCTCTCCCCCAGGTTAGTGCATGCCTTTCGGAGCGGCGACGTGCTCGGGCACCAGGCCGGGCACCGGGGGCCCGGTCGACTCTGCGCCTCGGACCCCGCCGGGGTCACGGGCAGGGCGGCCGCGGCCGCCTCGGGTTCCGGCCGCCGCCTACCTGGCAGCATCAGCGCCGGCGGCACGGCGACCACGGTGAACGCGGTCATCCACAGGAACGCGGCGCCGAACCCGGAGGCGTGCGCCACCGGGCCGCCGGGGTGCCCGGCCAGCTCGTGCTGAAGCACCACGGCGGCCACCGCCACCCCGAACGAGCCGCCCACCTGGAGCAGAATCCGGGTGGTGCTGCTGGCGTGCGGGATCCGGTCCTTGGACAGGCCCTGGAAGGCGGCGACCATCACGGCGATGTTCACCGCCGACAGCCCCGCCCCGCGCACCACCAGGCCGGCGATCTGCGGCACCTGGCCGCCGTGCACGCCGGCCCAGCCGAACGGCAGGCTCCCGACCAGCGCGCACACCACCCCGGCGAGCACAACCGGACGCGGCCCGTAGCGGTCCGAGAGCTTGCCGACGGACCTGCGCGCCGCCAGGCTGCCGATGCCCTGGGGAGCCAGCAGGAGCCCCGCGGTCAGCGCGGAGTATCCGCGGACCTGCTGGTAGAAGAGGGGTAGCAGGAACGCCACCCCGTACAGCGACAGCCCGGACAGGAACAGCAGCGCCGAGGAGGCCGCGAACGACCGGACCCGGAACAGCCGGACGTCGAGCATCGCGGCGTCGCCGACCCGCGCCGCGTAGACCGCGAACCCGGCCAGGAGCAGGACGCCGAGGGCCAGCGGCACCCAGGCCCCCGGCCGGACGCCGAGCTGCGCGACCCGGGTCAGGGCGTAGAGCAGGGCGACCGCGCCGGGGACGAACAGCACCAGGCCCGCGACGTCCAGCGGGCGGCGCTGCCGGTCCTGGTCGCGGTCCAGCCCGCGCCAGGCCAGGACGAAGGCGAGCAGGCCGATCGGCACGTTGATGAGGAAGATCCAGCGCCAGCTCGCCGCCTGCAGGATCAGGCCGCCGACCACGGGGCCCAGGATCGGGACCACCACGGCGGGCAGGCTGATCGCGGCCATCACCCGCCCCAGCCGGGCCGGGCCGGGCCGGCGGCGCGCACCAGCAGGGTCTGCTGCACCGGCAGCATCAGTCCGCCGCCGAGTCCCTGGACCACCCGGAAGGCGATCAGGCCGCCGATGTTCCACGACGCGCCGGCCAGCGCCGAGCCGACCGTGAACAGCGCGACGCCCGCCAGCCACACCGCCCGGCCGCCGAAGCGGCCGACGGCCCAGGCGGTCAGCGGGATGCTCACGCCGAGGGCGAGCAGGAACGCGGTGCTCACCCACTGCACCACGGAGACGCCGGTGTGCAGGTCCGTGGCCAGCCGCGCGGTGGCGACGTTGACGATGGTGGTGTCCAGCAGCACCGCCACCAGCCCGACCAGGAGGATCGCGGCCACCGAGCGGTGGCTGGAGTTCGCCGAGGCCTGGGGCGGGAAGTATCCGGCGATCGTCCGGTTGTGGGAGAACGCCTGGGCGGAGTTCACGCCGTTCCTGGCCTTCGACGCCGAGATCCGCCGGGTGATCTGCTCGACCAACGCGATCGAGAGCGTCAACGCCCGGATCCGCCGCGCGGTCCGGGCCCGCGGGCACTTCCCGAACGAGACCGCCGCGCTGAAGTGCATCTACCTGGCGGTCATGAGCCTCGACCCCACCGGGCAGGGCCGCAAGCGCTGGGTGATCCGCTGGAAGGGCGCTCTCAACGCCTTCGACGTCGCGTTCGACGGCCGGCTCACCGCAGGCCGCAAGTAGCCCACCTCAACCCGATTTACACCGTTATCTTGGCAGAGCCGTTATCTTGACACCCCCCAACCGAAACCACGGTGGCCTGGGCGTGTACTTTATGGATCCGGCGGGGCATGGTATGGAAATCATCACCCGTCCGTACGGCAGCCACCACCAGCCGACGGTGCTCTGAGCCAGCGCCGGCCCGGCCAGGGCTTTTGTGGGCCCTGACCGGGCCACCCTTCATCCATATGGACGAAATAAGCCAAAGTGCGGCCTGCGGAAGGGCGGAGCCCAAGCGGCCTTGCATCTGCAACCCGGGGATGGTACCGACCGTGCCTGTACCGCCATCAAGGTTCTGACCGGCATCTTTTGGGTGATCGGGTCGCATCCCGGGTCCATCCCTGGGGTGCACATGCCGCGCGGCTCGGCCGATGGGACTGTGCGGCGACATGGTTCCAGCGGCCCGACGTCTGGTGGAATCCTGCTGCGAGTGAATCAACCCGTGTGGTCTGGGATGACGTCATGTCGGGCGAGCAAGGGGAGCAGGGTGTGGCGGCCCTGGGTGATGGTCCACTGCTCCGCGGCGAGACCAGCGATACGGGCGCCTGCGATGTTCTTCTCGTTGTCGTCGATGAACAGGATGCTGGCCGGGTCCACGCCGATGCGGCGGGCGGCCTCGGTGAAGAAGGCGGGGGCGGGCTTGGCGATGCCGAGGNCGCAGGAGNAGCAGCTGACGTTGAACAAGCGGTCGTAGCCAAGCGCCGAGCGCATGTAGGCGGCGCGGTGCCGCTCCTGGTTCGTGCCGAGATGGACACCGTAACCGCGCAACCGCAGGGCCCGGACCAGCGCGAGAGATTCGTCCATGACGTCGATCCGGTGCCACACGTCTCGGTACACGTCTTCGACCGGCGTCGATACGGCGAACTCGGCCAGGGTCGCCGCGAGCACCGGCATGTAGTCACCGCGCCCCGCGAGCATCGGGAGCTCGTCCTTCCAGGTCCGGTGGAGGAACTCCCGCGAACGCTCGCCCAGGTACGGCTCCATCGCCGCGTACCAACCTCCAGGGATCTCCTGAAGGACTCCGTCCGCGTCGAACAGCACGTGCCTGACGCCTGCCACCGATCTTCGCCTCCTTTTCGAGACCGGGTCAATGGGGCAGCCGTTCTCACAGATGTCCCACAGAGTCTGGCCCGCCAGGCGGAGGCTGCTGGGGGGACGTCCACAAGATGCCCGGTGGGTGTCCAGTCGTGAGGGGAGGTTGATCTACGGGGAGCACCGGGCGACGCGTTAGCGAAGCAGGCCGAGGTAGCGCGAGAGGGTGTGCTCGACCTGGGCCATGTCATCGCGGGAGAGGTAGTCCACGAGTTCACCCGCGACATAGGCGCTGTCGATGGTCCGGATCTGGTCGATCAGGATCCTGGTCGACCGTCCCGCAATGATCACCTCTGGTCTGAAGGTGGATGCCTGCGCGCTGGTCGACGTGGGAGCGATCGTGACCGTGGACCACGTGTTCTGTTCCATGCTCAGGACGAGGCCGAGCCGACGCCCCCGCTGTTCATGCCCGCGCTTGGCGTCGCCGAGGTCGACCGGGTATACCGCCCCGCGGATCAGGGCTGGTCCTGGGACCTGGCTGGTACCGCGAGGTTCGTACCTGTGATCACAATATTGCCGTTGGTGTCATACCCCCACGCGTCGGGCTCGGCGGACAGGTCCTCGTTCCGCAGCCGGTGCATGTCCTCGCGGGCGCGCGTCTCCCACGCCTCCCGGTCCAGCAGCCGCAGGGCACGCCGGATGACGTCGCTGGTCTTCTCGTCCTGACGGCGGTTGGCCTCGACGATCCGGAGGTCCTCTTCGGTGGGACGGAACCCGACACTCATGAGGCCACCGTACAACAAACGTACAACAGTCGGGGTGGGTTTGGCGGACGCGCAGATCGAGGCATGTGTGTCCTGGGGGTGGTACCGATCGTGCCGGCATAGTTTCAGGCGTCTCACCAGCATCTTTAGGTAGTCCGGACGGCCCTTGGTCCGCACCCGCGTTGCACACGCCGCACGGCTCGGGCGCAGTACGCCGACTGCCGCGATCAAGGTTCCGTACGTCCGGCGCGCCGCCAGGGTCGTTTGAGCAGTTCGGGTGTGCCTGCGGTGCGTCGGAGCCGTCTTCGCAGGTCCTCGGCGGCGGCGCGGATCGCGGCGGGGTCGCTGCCGGCGAGGGCAGCGCGCAGTGTGGCGAGCCCTCGTTCGACGTCGGCGCGGGCGGCGGCTCTGGACCGGCTCCCGCGCTCGGCGAGGAGTCGTTCGGCCGCGTGGGCCAGTGACTCGGCCTGGTTGCGGGTCTCGGCCTCCTCGCGGCGTCGGCGGTCCTGGTCGAACTGCCTGCGCGCGATCGCCGTCATCCGGTCGAGGTCCTGTCGCGACAGCGCGGTGTCCGCGCCGAGTTGCGCCGACAGCTCCCGGCCGGTGCCGAGGTCCTTCGCCGAGACGTACATGTCGCCGTCGATGTCGATGGTTACCTCGATCCGCGGCACGTTGCGCCGCGCCGCGGGCAGGCCGGTGAGTTCGAACCTGTCGAGCTTCCTGTTGTGGGCCGCCATCTCGTGCTCGCCCTGGAGCACCTGGATCCGCACGGACGGCTGGTTGTCCTCGGCCGTCGTGAAGATGTCGGAGCGCTTCGTCGGGATCGTGGTGTTGCGCTCGATCAACGTGGTCATGGCGCCGCCCTCGGTCTCGACGCCCAGGGACAGCGGAATGACATCGAGGTCAAAGACGTCCCTGACCTCCCCCATCCTGATACCGGCCCGCAGCGCGGCGCCGACGGCGACGACCTCGTCGGGGTTGACGCTCTTGTTCGGCTCCTTGCCGCCGGTCAGCTCGCGCACCAGGTCGACGACGGCCGGCATCCGGGTGCAGCCGCCGATGAGCACGACGTGGTCGATTCGGCTGGCCTTGATCCCGGCGTCCTTGACGGCCTGCCGGAACGGGATCCGACAGCGGTCGATCAGATCCTGGGTCATTCGCTGGAACTCGGCCCGCGTTAGGGTCACATCCAGGTGCAGCGGGCCCTCGGCCGAGGTGGTGAGGTAGGGCAGGGTGATCGAGGTCTGGGTGGACTGCGACAGTTCGATCCTGGCCTTCTCGGCGGCCTCCCGTAGCCGCTCCAGCGCCGTCCTGTCCGTGCCGAGGTCGACGCCGTGCCGGCCCTGGAAGGTCCTGACCAGATGATCGATGATCCGCTGGTCCCAGTCGTCGCCGCCGAGGCCCGGGTCGCCCGCCGTCGAGGCCCGGGTCGCCCGCCGTCGACTTCACGTCGACCACACCGTCCCCGAGCTCCAGCACCGACACGTCCAGGGTGCCACCGCCAAGATCGAAGACCAGGATCGTCTGTTCCCGGTCTCCCTTGTCGTGGGCGTAGACGAGGCCCGTCAGGGTGGGGCCGCTGATGAGCAGCTCGGCTCTCAGGCCGGCGATCGCCGCGGCTTCGGCCGCCGCCCGCCGCAGCGGGTAGCCGGCGGTCACGGGGACCGAGATGACGGCCGAGCCCACGGCCTCGCCGAGGTGGGCCTCGGCACCGCGAACGAGATCGGACAGCAGGAAGGCGAGGATCTGCTGCGCGAGGTACCTATCGCCGTCGATGTCGACGCTCCAGCCGGCGCCCAGGCGGCGGGTGACGGACCGGACAGTGGAGGGCGGGGTCAAACGGTCGTAGCGACGCCTCGATAGGATGATCGTGATGGCGTCGAGGACTGGCAGGGCGGATGGCGATCGTCGTGGTGGTCGCGGCTTGGTGTGCGGTGAGGTGGGTACGGCAGGNAGTGTCGCGGAGCGTGACTCTCGATCGGTGGCGGGATCAGTACGCCCAGCGTGCTCAGGGGATGATCGCGAGCGAGGTTCGGGCGTTGTTCGCGGTGGCATCCCGTCCCGAGATCGTGTCACTCGCCGGCGGCATGCCCCCGGTGGACGTCCTTCCGTTGGAGGCGGTCGCGGCGACGGTCTCGGAGCTGGTGCGCAGCCGGGGTGCGGTGGCGCTGCAGTACGGCTCGGCGCAGGGCGATCCGGGGTTGCGGGCGCGGATCTGTGACGTGATGGCGATGGAGGGCATCACCGACGCCCACCCTGACAATGTGGTGGTGACCGCCGGGTCGCAGCAGGCGCTGGATCTGCTCACCCGCGTGTTCATCGACCCGGGCGACGTGGTCGTCACCGAGGGGCCGACCTACGTGACGGCGATCAACACGTTCGCGGCCTATCAGGCGCGGATCGTGCATGTGCCGATGGATGGCGACGGCCTGTCGCCGGGCGCGCTTGCGGAGATGTTGGCGCGGCTGGCCGCGGACGGTGCCCAAGTGAAGTTGCTGTACACGGTGCCGACGTTTCAGAATCCCGGGGGGATCACGCTGACGGCGCCGCGGCGGTCCGAGGTGATCGAGCTGTGCCGCCGGGCGGGGGTGCTGGTGGTGGAGGACAACCCGTACGGGTTGCTGTCGTTCACGGGTGAGCCGGTGCGGGCGATGCGCGCCGACGCGGCGGACGACGTGGTGTATCTGGGGTCGTTCTCGAAGACGTTGGCGCCGGGGCTGCGGGTGGGGTGGGCGCTGGCTCCGCCGGCGGTGACGGCGCGGCTGGTGTTGGCGGCGGAGTCGGCGATCCTGTCGCAGTCGATGTTCACGCAGCTGGCGGTGGAGCGGTATCTGGCGACGCAGCCGTGGACGGAGCAGGTGAAGGCGTTCCGGGAGATGTACCAGGAGCGCCGCGACGCCATGCTCGACGCCCTGGACGAGGCGATGCCCGCCGGTGCGTCCTGGACTCGGCCGGACGGGGGGTTCTTCGTGTGGTTGACGCTGCCGGACGGGGTGAACACGAAGGCGATGTTGCCGCGGGCGATCGCCGCCCGGGTGGCCTATGTGCCCGGGGTCGGGTTCTACGCCGACGGGTCGGGTGGTATCAGCATGCGGTTGTCGTACTGCTACCCGTCCCCGGAGCGTATCCGGGAGGGGGTCGGTCGCCTCAGCGCGGTCGTGCGCGACGAGCTGGCCCTTCGTGACACCTTCGGTTCCCACCCCTCCCGTCCCTGATATGCCCGACACCGTGAAGGATCCGACGATGACTGATCTGGGCCGTGTGCTGATCCTCGCCGGCGGGCTGTCCCCCGAGCGGGAGGTCTCCCTGCATTCGGGGGGGAAGCTGCGCGACGCGCTGGCCCGCATCGGGGTCGAGGCCGAGCTGGCGGATGTCGACGCCGCGACGCTGCCCGCGCTGGCTGCCGACCCGCCCGACGTGGTGTTCCCGGTACTACACGGGACCTCGGGGGAGGACGGCACGATCCGCGAAGTGCTGGATCTGTACGACCTGCCCTACGTCGGCGCCCTGCCCCCGGCGTGCCGGGTGGCGTTCGACAAGGCGACAGCGAAGGCGGCGGTCGCCGCGGCGGGGGTGGCGACCCCGGCGGCGGTGACGCTGCCCCGCGAGGCCTTTCACGATCTGGGGGCCGCCGCGCTGATCGAGCGGATCGTCGCCCGCCTGGGACTGCCCGTCGTGGTCAAGCCCCGCGCGGGAGGGTCGGCGTTCGGCGTAACGCGCGTCGAGGACGCGGGTGAACTCGCTGAGGCGCTGATGAGCTGCTTCGGCTACCACGACTCGGCGCTGATCGAACAGGCCGTCGCCGGGGTCGAGATCGCCATCGGGGTCGTCGACACCGGGGAGGGGCCGGTCGCACTGCCGGCCGTCGAGATCGAGCCGAGGGCGGGGGTGTACGACTACGCGGCCCGGTACACCGCGGGTGCCACCTCGTTCTTCACCCCGGCCCGCCTCAGCGAGGAGATCCTGCGCGCCGCCGCCGAGACCGCGCTCACGGCGCACCGGGTGCTGGGCCTGCGAGACCTGTCCCGCACCGACCTGATCGTCGACGGGAACGGGGTCGCGCAGTTCCTGGAGGTGAACGTCGCCCCCGGCATGACCGACACGAGCACCTGGCCGATGGGGCTGCACGCCGCCGGTCTCGACTTCGCCGTGGTCTGCCGCGACCTCGCAGCCCACGCCTACGACCGCCGCGACGCCGCTCGCGGCTGAGCGCGGGACCGTCGTTCAGCGGCGGTACACCGAGACGTGCTTGCGGGCGGCGTTGGGGTCGTAGGCGGTGGCGTCCCAGTCGCCCCACCGGTACGCGAGTCGGAGACCCGCGGCTGCCGCCAAGGCGTCGATCTCCTCGGGCCACAGGTAGAGCATCCGACCCGGGTACATCCGGACCGGCGCACCGTCGGCCAGCACGATCTCGTGGTAGTCGAAGGTGCGGGCGGTGGGAGTGTTCGTGGCGGCGAACAGCACCACACGCTCGGTGCTGCGCTGCTTGACCACCACGGCCGAGTCGGCGGGGAACATGCCGGGATGCGCCCCGTCCGGCAGCCGCCCCGGCCGGGGCACGAACGTCTCCAGCACCAGCGATCCGCCGTCGCCGAGGGCCTTCGCGGCCTGCGCCAGGAACCGGGATTGGACGTCGCGGTCGGCGAGGAGGAAGAACGTGTTGAACACGGCATAGACCAGGGGGACCGGGTCGGCGACGGTGAAGGTCGCCGCGTCGGCTTCGACCGCGGTGACCGCAAGCCCCTCTGCCACGGCGGATCGGTGCAGTTGGCGGGTCATCTCCCCGGAAGCGTCGATCCCGACGACCGGGACCCCCGCGCGGGCCAGGGGAGCGCGACCCGGCCGGTGCCCGAGCCGACCTCGACCGCCGGGCCGTCCCCGGCGAACGCGGCGAGCACCTTGATCTGCACGGGGTCCGCGGCGAAGGTGCCGTAGAGGTCGTCGTAGGTGTCGGCGATCGCATCGCCGTACGTCGACTCCTGGTAGTGATCAGCTGGCATCGAACACCTCACCCGTCGTGGCGTTACACGCTGGTAACGTCGGCTGTACCGGTACAGGAAGAGTGATCCTATCGAGAGATCGAAAACAGTACCGGTACAGTTTGAGTGACGAGGAGTGCCGGTATGCCCAGATATGAGGAGATCGCCGCCGAGCTACGCCGGCGCCTCGACGCCGACCCCACCCCCTACCCGGTGGGGAGCCGCCTGCCCGGCCACAGCCAGCTGACCGCGGAGTTCTCCGTGGGCCGCGGCGTCCTGACCGAAGCCCTCGGCCTCTTGGCTCTCGAAGGCCGCATCCGCATCGCCGACCGCTCCGGCGCCCTCGTCCTCGACCCCACCGCACCCCCGCAACCCGTCGACGTCGGCGGACAGGTTCGCCGCAACGAACTCGGCTACATCTTCAACGCCGCCGCCGGCCACTGGCGNCCCACTGCNCCNCCCNCCCGCCGCTGGCTGCCCGCGCCCCCACACATCGCCCGCCTCCTCGACGTCCCCATCGGTAGCGATGTGCTGGAACGCCACCGGATCGTCGGCCCCGACGGCCACCCGGTCCAGATCGCCGACTCCTACCTTCCCGCCGCGCTCGCCCGCGGCACCATCCTCGAAGCCGCCTCCACCGGACCCGGAGGTATCTACGAGCGGCTCGAACACGACTTCGGCCACGGCCCCCTCACCTGGCACCCCCGCGTCGGCGCCGCCGCGGCTACCCCCGAGCAGGCCCGCGACCTCGGCGTCTCCCGCGGCACCCCGCTGCTCGTCCTCACCCGCATCTCGATCAGCGGCACCAGCGGACGCCCCGTCGAAGTCACGATCACCTACCTCGACGGACACCGCTTCGAGGTCACCGGCCAGCCGATCNCCCGCGACGACNCCGCCGCCTGGCCCACCGCACCCGCCAGCGCGGAAAACCGACCAGCCGCCCTCTGAGGTGAGGATTTCCGGTGTGGGCTGGGTCGGTTGCGGGCGTGGCTGACCGCGCCGGGTGGTCGGGCCCGGCGTCACAGCGTGGCTGTTCGGTTGTGGCTATTCCTCCTGGGTGGTCAGGCGGCGGGCTGTTCGGGTTCGATGGTTACTTTCAGGCCGAGTTTCTCGAGTTGGGCGACGAGGCGTTTCTGCTGGGCTTCCGTGCTGTGCCGGCGCCGCATCCATTCAGGGCCGAGGTCCCGGTAGACGGTGTCGTCGTGGACGATGTGCCAGTAGGCGATCAGAATGTCGTGGCGGATCGCCCCCACGGCTTTCTGGACGCCACGGCGGCCCCGGATCTGGGCGTAGTGCGCGGCCAGATAGGTGTCCCGCGTGTCTGGGCGGCGGCGTGCGCCGCCTCGGTGAGCGCGGTCCGCAGCCACGTCGACCCCTGACGGCTACGACCCGACCGGGCCTTCCCACCGGAGGCGTGGTTACCCGGACAGATCCCCGCCCAGGACGCCAGATGCGCCGCGGTCGGGAAGCGGCCCATGTCCATCCCCGCCTCGGCGATCAGACACTGCGCCGTCCGCTGGGCCACCCCGGGGATCGTCATCACCCGCCCCACCAGGTCCACGAAAGGGGCCAGCATCACCTCGACCTTGCGGTCCAGCTCCGCGACCGCGGTATCACACAGGTCGATCTGCGCCAGCAACTGACGGACCAGCAGCTTCTGGTGATCCGCCAACGGCCGGCCGGCCAACGCCTCCCGCAACTGCGGGATCTTCACCCGCAGCCAGCGCCGCGCGAGATCCGCGAGCACCTCCGGGTCCTCCTCCCCGGCGAGCATCGCCTCGATCATCACCCGACCGGACTTCCCCAACAGTTCCGAGGCCACCGACGTCAGCTTGATCCCACAGTCCCGCATGACCTTCTCCAGGCGTTGCACCGCCCGGGTACGGTCCTCGATCGTCGTGCGCCGGTGCCGGGTGAGATCCCGTAACGCCCGGATCGGTTTCGGGGGCACGAACGACGGCCGGACCAGACTATGTTCCAGCAGCTGCGCGATCCACGCCGCATCGGTCACATCCGTCTTCCGACCCGGAACATTGTGCATGTGCTGGGCGTTCAGCAGCCAGCATTCGAAGGAATCCTCCAGCATGTAATACACCGGCTTCCAGTACACGCCGGTGGATTCCATACCCACCAGAGAAACCCGCTGTTCCGACAGCCACCCGGCCAGCCGGGTCAGTCCCGCTCCCGTCGTGGCGAAGGTCCGCNCCNCCCCCCGCCGGCCGCCACCACGCCCGCCAACCCGGACCGCCGCCACGACCGTGTCCCGGTGCACGTCCAACCCGGCGACCCGGTCGATCAGCACATCCATGAAAGACCGCCTCCTTCCCTTACGATCAGTGATCCACACGGACCGCCCGGGGAGGGCCTGTCATCAAAGATTCTGAGGTACGCGCTCGTGGCAGCAGGACAGGATTCCTCAGGACCTCCGCGCCACACTGACCTACGGGCTCGCAGGCACCACAGAGGGAC